>DJYJ01000071.1:11181-58760 GCA_002450075.1 Clostridiales bacterium UBA6981 | reverse complement strand
CCCCGCCGTATTTCCCTTAATGGAGTTGTTTTTCAATCATTATGTACGATTCTCTTCCGCTCCCGCTGCGCATCGCCGCAGCCATGCTTGTCTCGTTCCTCTGCGCCGCTTTTGTCACACCGTCCGTGGCCTCGCTCGCGAGACGTATCAAGGCCATAGACCTGCCCGGCGAGGAGCGCCGCATTCACCGCCGCGCCGTGCCGCGGCTCGGCGGCGTGGCGATCCTGCTCGGCTTCTTTGCCTCCTCGCTCGTCTTTCTGCCGCCGCGCGCCGCGCTCGGCGGCGTGATGCGAGGGGCGCTGCTGATCGCGCTGATGGGCTTTTTGGACGACTGCTTTTCGCTCCGCTCGCCGCTCAAGCTTTCTGTTCAACTGCTCGCCGCCGCCCTGGCCTGGCGCGCCGGAGCGCGCATCGAGATCCTCACCGTGCCGTGGGGAGGACTGCGCTATGTGCCGCTGGGGGCGCTTTCACTGCCGCTGACGGTGCTCTGGCTCGTCAGCTGCACGAATGCAATGAATCTCATCGACGGGCTCGACGGACTCGCCGCAGGGGTCGCGGTGATCGCCTCGCTTGCGATGCTCTTTGTCGCTGCCGCCGTTTCCGAGGGGGAGATCGCGGTGCTGCTTGCCTCGCTGGCGGGGGGCTGCCTCGGCTTTTTGCCGTATAACCGCAGCCCGGCGCGCATCTTCATGGGCGACGTCGGGTCGCAGACGCTGGGCTTTCTGCTCGGCGCGGCGTCGATGGTGGGACTCTTCAAGGTCCACGCGCTGGTGACCTTTCTTGTCCCGCCGGCCGCGCTGGCGCTGCCGCTTGGCGACACGGCCTTTGCCTTCCTCCGCCGTGCGCTGCGGCGGCAAAATCCGCTGCACGCCGACCGGGGGCACATCCACCATATCCTTCTCGACAGCGGCATGGGGCAAAGGAAAGCCGTGTGGCTGCTCTACGGCGTGTCGGCGCTCTCCGGGCTGCTGGCCGTCGCGCTGAGCGAAACGGGGGATACCGCCCGCGCCGCTGCGGCGCTGACGATGACCTGCGCGGGAGGAGCGGCCTGCCGCCTGATCCGGAAGCGGATCGCGCGCAGGCGGCGGAGCGCGTCATAAAAGCAGCAGCGCGCCGAGCACGAACAAAAGCTCGAGCTCGCCGCTCTCGCGGTACATCAGATAAACGATCAGAAGAAGGATCAGATCCTCGGTCTCAAGCTCGAGCGTGATGCGCCCGAGCAGGGATTCGACCGCCTGGCGGATCGGGTCGACCGGCCCGTCCGGGAGAGGGGGAGGCGGCATCGGGGGAGACGCAAAGGGCGGCGCGGGACGTGGGCGCTGCGGCGCATCCTCTACGCGGTGCGGCCGCCCTCCGCCGCCGTGATAGACCTTATACATGGCCTGCCTCCCCGCTCTCAAGACCGAGCTTTGCCAGCGATGCGAGCCGCGCCAGACGGATCGCGCGGCCGAGCTTTTTGCCGCGCTTCTCATCAAGACAGGCGGCGAGCGCCTCAAGCGCGGCAAGACGCGGGCTCTTTGCTCCGCCGCCTTGCAGGAGCTTTGAGAGCGACGAAAGATCGAGCCCGGGGAGATCTTTCAGTATGCTCCCAAGCCCAGCGGATGACGGCGCGTCGGCATCCTGCGCGCCTGCAGCCCCGGGCTGCGGAGCGCCGCCCATCAGCGACTGCGCCATCGCACTGATGCGCGCAAGCTGCTCCGGGTCATTCAAGACACTGCTGATGGCATCCTCCAGCTCGCTCATGGCGCGCCCTCCCTTCCTTTATTTTCCCATGATCCGCCGCACGTCCGCGGCAAGACTTTTGCCCTCGGGTGTGGAGAGCAGCGCACCGAGCAGCTTTTGCAGCGCCGCGCCGTCGCCGCTTTTGACGGCCTTTTCCAGCGCCGCGCCGTCGATCATGCCCGAAAGCTTTTTTCCGTCCTGGGAAGCCGCGAGCTGCTCGAGCTCACCTGCTTTTCCGCTGCTCTGCAGCGCACGGGCGATCGATTCCAAATCCTTCATTGACCCCATCACACTCCTTATCCCGTCGCTCCATTGTATGCGAGAAGGGAAGAAAAGATACAAAACAGGAGGAACCTCCATGAAAATCGCCGTTTTTTCCGATACCCACGGCAATACGGGCAAAATGCTGCGCACGGTCGAGGCGCTGCGGCCGGACGCGATCGTCCACCTCGGCGACTATGAGCGGGACACCGAGGGCTTAAAGAAGGCCTTTCCCGACCTTCCGATCTATCAGGTCTGCGGCAACTGCGACGTGAATTCGACCGGCCCGATCGACGCGGTCGTGTCCTTCGGACCGGTGCGGGTGCTGCTGACCCACGGCCACCGCTACAATGTGGACTGGGGACGGCTCGATTCGCTCGTCTACGCCGCGCAGGAGCGGGACTGCCGTCTTGCGCTCTTCGGCCATACGCACATGCCGGAGTATACCGAGATCGGCGGCGTCACGGTCATCAACCCCGGCACGGCCGGGAAGGGACACAGACTGACCTGGGCGCTTATCGAGATTTTTGACAACAGCGGCATCGCCGCCGAGATCCGGGACTTGTCATAAGAAAACGGGAATGGTAGAATAAAAGAAAGAAGAGACAGGGAGGTTCCGGATATGGCAAAGAAGATCACGCGCATCGTTCTGACCGGCGGCCCCGCCGCGGGCAAAACGACGCTCATCAGCCGCATTCTCAAGGAATTCAAGCAGGAGGACGGCTGGAAGGTCATCACGATCCCCGAAACGGCGACCGATCTGATCTCCGGCTTCGGCATCGGCCCGTTCCCGGGCTGCATGAGCATGCTGGACTTCCAGTATTATGTGATCGAGGATCAGCTGCATAAGGAGCGCCTGGCGCTCCGCGCGGCGGAGGCCGTGCCGGAGGAGAAGGTGCTCGTCGTCTATGACCGCGCCCTCTTTGACGACAAGGCCTACATATCCGACGAGGAATTCCGCACCGTGCTCGCCCACTTCGGCAAGACCGAGGAAGAGGTGCTCGCGGGCTATGACACGGTGCTGCATCTGGTCTCCTGCGCCAAGGGAGCGGAATTTGCGTACAATTACGGCAACGCCGCCCGCTATGAGACCGTCGAGCGCGCCCGCGAGATCGACGACAACACGATCCGCGCCTGGAGCGGGCATCCCTCGCTGCAGATCATCGACAACTCCGTCGACTTTGAGGACAAGATCAACCGCGCCATCGCCGCGATCTACCGCGTCCTGGGCCAGGAGGTGCCGGACACAGACAAGAGCAAGTATCTCATCGCGATGCCGCCGGTGGAAGTGCTGCCGGAGAAGTACGGCGCCGTGCCGACCGAGATGATGCAGACCTACCTCACCGCCACCAATCCGCTGGCCGAGCGGCGCGTCCGCCAGCAGCGCAGCGGCGACGGCTACCTGTATTTCTACACCGAAAAGCGCATCGGCGAGGACGGCCGCCGCTGGGTGACCGAGAGGCCGATCAGCGAAAAGGAATACATCCGCTATCTGATGGAGAGCGATCTGACGCTGCGCGCCGTGCGCAAGACCAAGTACCGCTTCCACTATGCCGGACGGGCAATGGAGATCGACGTCTATCCCTTCTCGGACGAGCGGGCGATCCTCTTCGTCTACGGCAGCGGCCACGAGAACGCCGCCCTGCCGGAGGAGATCGCGGTGCTGCGCGACGTCTCGGGCGACGCGGATTATAAAAACCGCCGTCTCGCCTCGACGCAGGTGCTGTAAATAACGCAAAGAAGCGGGCAGGCCCCGTCAGGGACCTGCCCGCTTCGTGCTCATATGTTAGAAAAATACGAGGATTCTTTTATGCTGTCTCTTCTGCTTGGGATCATTTATCTCTCCTTTATCAGTCTCGGTCTGCCGGACTCGCTGCTCGGCGCCGCGTGGCCGGTCATCCATACGGAGATCGGCGCGCCGCTGTCGGCCTCGGGCTTCGTTTTCATGATCATCGCCGTCGGCACGATCGTCTCGAGCCTGCTCAGCGACCGGCTGACGCGGCGTCTCGGCGCGGGCAGGGTCACGGCGATCAGCGTGGCGATGACCTGCGCGGCGCTCTTCGGCTTTTCCTTCAGCCGCAGCTATGCGATGCTCTGCCTCTGGGCGATCCCGTACGGGCTTGGCGCGGGCGGCGTCGACGCGGCGCTGAACAACTATGTCGCCCTCCATTATGCCAGCCGGCACATGAGCTGGCTGCACTGCATGTGGGGCGTCGGCGCGACGGTGGGACCGGCCATCATGGGCGCGGTGCTCGCCGCCGGGCACAGCTGGAACGCCGGTTACCGGACCATCGGACTGATGCAGCTTGTGCTTACGGCCATTCTGTTCCTCAGTCTTCCCCTCTGGCGGGCGGCCGACGGCGGCGCGGCGGAGAGCGGCAGGGGAGGGGCGCTTTCGCTGCGTGAGATCGTTTCGCTGCGCGGTGTCAAGGCCGTGGTGCTGTGCTTCTTCTGCTATTGCGCCGTCGAACAGACGGTCGGTCTTTGGGCCAGCAGCTATCTCGTCACCGCCCGCGGCGTCGACCCGGTCACGGCCGCAAAGTGCGGCAGTCTCTTCTTCCTCGGTATCACGGCGGGACGGGCCGTCAGCGGCTTTCTGACCTTCAAGCTCGGCGACAGGGAGATGGTGCGTCTGGGGCTTGGGATCATCGCGCTGGGCATCCTTCTCGTGCTGCTCCCCGTCGGGAACGGCGCCGCGCTTGCCGGGCTGATCCTCATCGGCCTGGGCTGCGCGCCGGTCTATCCCAGCCTGATCCACTCCACGCCCGCCCATTTCGGCGCGGAGCGCTCCCAGGCGATCATCGGCGTGCAGATGGCAAGCGCCTATACGGGCACATCGCTGATGCCGCCGCTCTTCGGCGCGCTTGCCGCGCGCACATCGATCCGCGTCTTCCCGCTGTATCTGCTTGTGCTGCTGGTGCTGATGATCCTTTCGCACGAAAGGCTCATCCACAGCACGGAAACGACATAAAACTAAAAAACGAAAAGCGGCCTCCCCGACGGGGAGGCCGCTTTTTATCAATCAAACACGATCGCGTCGGCGAGCAGACTGTATCCGTCCGGCGGATAGATCGTCCCATAGGGGACGGGATCGATCGCATAGTCCTCCCGCAGCGCCGCGACGGTTTTTTCCGAATACGTCTGCACGGTGAGGCTCAGGTAATACTGCCTGTCCGTGTCGTTCCGGTCAAGCGGCATGCCGAGAATTTCGACCGTGACGTTCGTTGCGTCGGTATACTGCTCCGGCGTTTCATAAAAGAAATATTGCTGACCGATCCGCGCCGCCTCCAGATCCGGCAGGAGAGCGCCGAAAAAGAGCTTTTGCGCCTCGTCCGAGGAGAGGGAAAGATGCTGATACCCTTCCTCCGTCTGCCAGTTGATCGCGCCGCCGGCAATGAGCATGTCCTCATACGGGAAATCGCCGAGCGTCCGCTCCCAGATCGCCTCACGGCAGTTGAACAGCGCGCTCATCCGCCGAAAGTCCGAATCCGCCTCGAGCATCGCCTCGCGCGTGACGGCCAGACGGTAATTGCGCAGCAGCGTCGAGCCGTCGCGCAGGTGATAGACGATCTCGTAATACTGTCCCTCGCTCACACTCTCGTGCGCGGCCTTGTGGGCGATGATATCCCGCTGCAGCTCACAGACGGCCTCGATATTCTCCGGCTCGTCAAGCGTGAGAAAGCGCAGCGACACACTCTCGACCTCTGCCGGGTCGGGCACACGGCGCTCATAGCCGAAGAGGTCGCTCTCCCACGCGGCAAAGAAAAGGAGGATCACGGCGCACAGAGCGGCGAGCTTTTTCCACCCGCGGAAGAACACGCGCGTCGTTTTGTGTATCAGCATCTCCGCGCCGTACCAGCCGATAAAGGCGCTGATGCACGCGAGCACGGCCAGAAACACCGCCGCACCGGGGCCGAAAAGGCTGCGGTTAAAGCGCCAGTCGAAAACAGCGGCGGGCAGAACGATCGCACAGCCGACCGCCATGCAGAAACGAAACAGAGGCTTGAGCGTATCAAAGGCCACGGCGTCGCCCGCGCGCTCAAGCGCCCTGCGGCGGAAGAGCAGCAGCGCCAGCATCGCCAGGACAAGCCCGCATCCGGCATAGATCGCCATCAGCCCCACGTCGTTCAGCCTGTAGGCGTCCGGAATGGCGAGGCCTGCTTCATCGAACACCGAGGAGACAGAAAGACCTTCCACGATGCGGCAAAGCGGAGAGAGAGCACCGAGGCTTTGCCGGCGGACCGCCATCCCGTAGACAAAATAGGCCATCAGATGCCGCAGACAGTACTCCGCCGCCACGGCCGCGCAGCCGATCAGAAGCCATGCAAGCGGCAGGAGCAGCAGATTGCCCGTCAGCATCGCGCAGAAGAGGGCAAAGCCGAGGAAGGCGACGACGCCAAGACATGTGACCGCTGCCCAGGTCAGGATCGGCCCGGGCTCGGCCATCCCGGCAGGGACGGCGAGGGCGAGCGTGAGGAGCGCCGTGAGCACGACGGCGGCGAGACACATCCCCAGCACGGTCAGGTACGAGCTTAGAAACAGCGACGGCCGCGAGAGGGGCAGCGAGCCCATCGCCGCGCTGCCGCGCATGCTGTACATCCAGGCGAAGGCCGCCATGACGCACAAAAGCGTGAACACCGCCGAGAGTATCACGCAGGGGCGTGCGGCATTGAGAACGGTATAGTTGAAAAACCGGTCGGGACTGTACGGATTGCGGCTGCTGCTCATCACCGAGACGGGCAGGAGCAGCATCAGCCCCAGAAAGTAGACCGCCCACAGCAGCCAGTAGCGGCGCAGCAGGTCGCGCGCGATACCGCGGTTAAAGGACCATGTCCGAGAGCGCATGCCCGGCACCTCCCAACTCATAGATAAAGATCTCCTCGAGCGACAGCGGCAGCACGTCCAGAAAGAGCGGCTGCGTCGCGGCAAGCTTTTGCTGCAGCTCCTCACTCTTCCCGCGCAGGATCAGCGTGCGCAGACGCCCCATGGCGCTCTCGTGCAGGATCTCAAGCCCCTCCGGGACGTCTCCGCCGTCGGCATAGGCCAGCTGGATCTTGACGATGTTGTCCTGCAGCTCGGTGAGCGTGCGCTCGAGCAGCATCTTTCCGCCGTCCATGATGCCCACATGGTCGCAGACATCCTCCAGCTCGCGCAGATTGTGCGACGAGACCAGCACCGTCGTGCCGCGCTCGGCCACGTCAGCGAGGATCAGCCCCCACACCGCGCGTCGCATCACGGGATCCAGTCCGTCCACCGGCTCGTCTAAAATCAGCACCTCCGGGCACTGGCTCAGCGCCAGCCAGAAGGCGGCCTGCTTCTGCATGCCGCGGCTGAGACGGCGCATCGGGCGCTTATCATCCAGCCGGAAGGCGCCGCGCAGCGCTTCATAGCGCTCGAAGGAAAAGCGCGGGCAGAGCGAGGCGTAGAAGCGCGCCATGTCGGAGATGCTGTCCGAGGCGTGGAAAAAGACCTCGTCCGGAATAAAGGCGATCCGCGCCTTGACGGCCGGGTTTTCATACACCGCCTCCCCGCAGACGGACACCTCGCCCTTCTCCGGGCGATAGATGCCCGAGAGGTGGCGGATCACCGTGGTCTTGCCCGCGCCGTTGGGGCCGACCAGCCCGTAGACCGCGCCGCGCGGCACGGTCAGATCAAGCGAGCGCAGCGCCGCGAAATCACCGAAGTGCTTTTCCAGCGCGCGGCATTGTATCATCGTTTCACTCATGTCTCTTCGCCTCCCTGTATCGACCGGATCATGTCCTCCTCGCTTACGCCGGCGGCGCGCAGCTCGCCCGCCAGAGCGGCAAAGCGCGCAAGCAGCTCCTGCCGGTGCGCATTTCGCGCCGTGTCGCTGAGGCTGGCAAAGCTCCCCTTGCCGGGGACGGAGCAGAGATAGCCGTCCGCTTCCAGCTCGCGATAGGCGCGCTGGATCGTGTTGGGGTTGATGGCCAGCGTCCCGGCCAGCTCCCGCACCGAGGGCAGCTTTTCCCCCGGCGCGAGCACGCCCGTGACGATCAGATCGCGCAGCGCGTCATAGACCTGTTCATAGATCGGCCGCGGATCGCGGAAATCGATATGGATCAAATCGCAGCCCTCCGTTTCAACTGTATTAAATCGCTTAATACAGTTATAGCGCACACGATCCCTTTTGTCAAGAAAAAGGAAGCGTCCATGGACGCTTCCTTTTCTTAATTATTTGTTCAGTCGGAAGTCTCCTCGTCTTCCGGCGGGGGAGGGACGGCCTTTTTTGCCGCGCTGCGCTGCTCGACGACGGCGTTGATGCACCCGCCGATCAGCAGGAACTGGAAGCAGTAATACATCCACATCATCGCGACCATGATCGTGCCGATATAGCCATAGGCGCCGAACTTGTTCGACACCGCGATATACAGCGAGAACACCCACGAGAACACGGCCCAGGCCACGGCGCAGAACAGCGCGCCCAGCCACTGGCAGGCGGTGCGATGCTCCCCGGCGGGTACCCAGCGGTAGAGCAGCAGGAACGAGAGCGTCAGGATCGCGAGCACGAGCAGATACCGCATGTATTTCGTCAGCGAGAAGAGCCGCTCGAAAAAGCCTCCCTGCGGCAGCTTTTCGCGCAGGTATGTGGAGATCACCCCGCCGTAGACCATCACGCCGAGGCTGATGATGATCATGATCACCAGGATCAGCATATAGACGACGGCGCGGGCGAAGAATATGACAACGTTGTCGCGCCGCTCGACCTCGTACACGGCGTCCAGCCCCTTCATGATCGCGCGCATCGCGCCGGAGGCGGAAAAAAGCGTCAGCAGGATGGAGACGGTGATCACGCCGCCGCCGCTGCGGTAGATGCTGCCGATGATGGGGGAGATGACCTTGTAGACCGACTCCGGCACCGCGGAGGCAAAGACGTTCAGCACGTCAGCCTGGTCAAAGGGCAGATAGCGGATCAGACTGACGAGCAGCATCAGGATCGGCACGAGCGACATGAACAGGAAGTAATCGGAGGCCGCCGCGTAAACGGCGACCTTTTTCTTCCCGATCATGTCGAACACCGAGGCTACCGCCCCGGCGGTCTTTTTGATGTTGGCCATTTGCGGCGATCAGACCGCGCCCGGCTTGCCGAGCATGCGGAACATGTTCTTCTTGTATGCCTCGACGCCCGGCTGGTTGAAGGGGTTGACCCCGGACATATAGCCGGAGATCGCGCAGGCCACCTCGAAGAAGCAGACGATCGCGGCAAAGCCCTCCTCGTCGCGGGCGGGGGCCTCGATCACGATGTTCGGCACGCCGCCGGCGATGTGCGCTTCCTTCACGGCGTCGGCCGCGATGCGGCAGACCTCGTTCAGGTCGCGGCCGGCGATATAGTTCAGCCCGTCGCCGTTCTGTGCGTCGAAGGGGACCTCGTAGCTGCCGCGCGCCTTTTCAAAGCGGACCACGCTCTCCATCAGCATGCGCGGACCCTCCTGGATGAACTGACCCATCGAGTGGAGGTCGGCGGTGTACTCGACGCTGGCGGGGAAGATGCCCTTTGCGTCCTTGCCCTCGCTCTCGCCGTAGAGCTGTTTCCACCATTCGGCCATGAAACGGAAGCTCGGCTCATAGCAGCCGAGGATCTCCACGCCGTAGCCCTTGTTGTACAGGTTCTGGCGTGCGGCGGCATACTGCCAGGCGGGATTGTCGCAGCCCTCGACGGCAAGCGCGTCCATCTCGCGGATCGCCGCGTCGATGACCTTGCGCACGTCGATGCCCGCGACGGCCATCGGCAGCAGACCAACGGCGGAGAGAACGGAGAAGCGGCCGCCCACGTCGTCGGGAACGACAAAGCTCTCCCAGCCCTTCGCGTCGGCGAGCGATTTCAGCGCGCCGCGCTTTGCGTCAGTCGTGGCAAAGATATGCTCGTCAGCCTTGTCGCCGTACTTTTTGGCCAGAAGCTCGCGGAAAATGCGGAAGGAGACGGCGGGCTCGAGCGTGGTGCCGGACTTGGAGATGACGTTGACGTCATAATCGTCGTCGCCGAGCTGGGCGAGGACGTCGCGCAGATAATCCGCGCTCAGACCGTTGCCGACAAAGAACACGCGCGGATCGCCCGGAGCGGGGATGGGGCGCAGCAGCTCGATCGCGCCGCGTGCGCCGAGGTAAGACCCGCCGATGCCGATGACGACGAGCGCCTTGGAGCGGCTGCGGATCTTCTCCGCCGCGGCAAGGATGCGGTCAAGCTCGGTATCGCGGATCTTGCGGGGCAGATCGACCCAGCCGATAAAATCGTTGCCGAGACCGGAGCCCTCCTTGAGCGTCTTGTGCGCGAGAGCGGCAAGCGCGTAATCGGGGCCGGCGGCGGTGAAAAAGGCGGAAGCGCCGGAAAGATCGACTTTGACCATGGAAAAAGCCTCCTGTAACATTCTTTCGTATGGAAAATGCCATAACAAAAGTATTATACATCAAACTCCGCCGAATGCAAGAAGCGCTTTTTCCGTGTCCCTTACAGCCCGAAGAGGCTGAGCGCCAGCTTGAGAAAAATGCCGCCGAATCCGATGCGGCCGACGTCCTGCGCTGCGACAAGCGGGAGCCGGGAAAGCTCCTCGCCCCCGCGCGTGACCACGAGCGTGCCCGCCGCGTCACCGGAACGCACCGGCGCTGGGAGCTCTTCGGGCAGCGCATAGGTAAAGCGGCAGTTCTCCCCGCCCTTGGGCGTGAGGACAAAGCGCGCCTCCCCGCCATAGCGCAGCGCGGCGCTCTCCTCCCGGCCGTAGACGACGGGAACGGAAGGCAGCGCGCTCTCCTCCGGCAGGGGCGTGAGCGCGAAGTTGGCAAAGGCATAATTCAAAAGCGCCTTGGCGTCGGCATTGCGCGATTCGATCGTGTCGCCGTGCATGATGACGGCTATGAATTCGACGCCGTCGCGCTCCGCCGTAGCGGCGAGACAGTACATCGCTTTGGAGGTAAAGCCGGTCTTGAGCCCCGTGCAGCCGGGATACCAGTAGACCAGCTTGTTGGTGTTGCTCAACGAAAAGTTCCCGCCGCGGATCGTGTCCATCCAGATCGTGGTATAGCGCTTGACAAGCTCATGGCGGATGAGCTCGCGCGACATGAGCGCGACGTCCCGCGCGGTGGTATAGTGTTCGTCATCGTCGAAGAGCCCCGTGCAGTTGGTAAAATGCGTCCCCTCCATGCCCAGCGCGGCGGCGCGGCGGTTCATCCGCTCGACAAAGACCTCCTCGGTGCCGCACAGGTGCTCCGCCATCGCCACGGCGCAGTCGTTGGCCGAGACCACGGCGATGCATTTGAGCATCTCGTCGACGCTCATCTGCTCGCCCTCCTCGAGATAGACGCAGCTCCCGCCGAACGAGGCCGCGCGGGCGCTGGCCGTGACGACGTCGTCGAGCGAGAGCTTGCCGCTTTCAATATCCTCGACGATCAGCAGCAGCGTCATCACCTTTGTGACGCTCGCGGGCACGGTACGCTCGTCTGCGCCCTTTTCATACAGGATCTCGCCCGTCTCCTTTTCCATCAGCACGGCGTATGGCGCGGCGATTTTCAAATCGTTGTCGCGCAGCGGCTCGGCCGCGATCTTCGGCAGGGGCAGCAGAAGCAGCGCCGCCAGAAGACACAGCATGCGTTTCATCCTCTCATCACCTCGTTTATGGATATGCCCGGCGGGAGGGGAGCATGCGAGGTTGACAGAATTATGCATAATTCGACAAAAGACGGGCGTGATTATTCAGCCGGGAAGAAAATGAACAGTCTGTAAACAGCCGGCTTTTCAACATTTTCAACAGACTTTCCCACAAACGCAAAAATGAATACGATCCGCCGCTCTGCACGAAAAGGTTTACGTAATGATGCGGAAATAACAGAAAAGAATTCACAATTTTCTGTTGACGCGATCTGGCGGGGATAGTAAAATATCTCCGTATGGAAAGGAGGCGCCGGATGAGAAGGATTTTCAACTGGGACAAGAAGTATCTCTATTGGGGCGTCACGGCTTTTTGCGTGATCGCCTGCTCGATCCTCTTCTATATGGCCCTGGCCTATCTGCCGATGATCGGCAGGGCGCTCGGCAGCCTGGGCAGGATCCTCAGCCCCTTTATCTGGGGCCTTGTGATCACGTATCTGCTCTCCCCGCTGTATAAAACGCTGTATAACAATGTTTTTCTGCCGATGACGGAGCGGCTGTCCGGCAAAAAGAAAAAGGCCTCGCCGCGCATAGCGAAGGCGCTTTCCGTGCTGCTGTCGATCATCGTGTTCCTGGCTCTGATCACGGCGTTGGTGTATCTCATCATCCCGCAGCTGTATGCGAGCATCGAGACGATCGTCAACAACTCCTCGACCTATGTCGCCAAGATCAGCGAATGGTCGCAGGGCATGCTGACGAACTATCCCGAGGTACAGAACTTTGTGACCGAAAAGTTCGAGGAGATCAACACCAACCTCTTCGCCTGGATCCGCGATACGATCCTGCCGCGCTTCGGCAGCTTTGTCACGAACGTGACGGCGGGCGTGTATTATTTCGTCCGCGCGGTCTACAACGTCGTGATCGGCATCATCGTCTCGGTCTATCTTTTGAGCAACCGCGAATCCGCGACGGCGCGGGCGAGACGGCTTTGCTACTGCGTCTTCGGTCTCGAGCGGGCGGAGAAGATCCGCGATGCGATCCGTTTTACCGACAAGACCTTCATGGGCTTTATCAACGGCAAGCTGCTCGACTCGGCGATCATCGGACTGATCTGCTATATCGTCTGCGCGATCCTGAAGATGCCCTATGCGCTGCTCGTCAGCGTGATCATCGGCGTGACGAACATCATCCCGTTCTTCGGCCCGCTGATCGGCGCGATCCCCAGCGCCTTCATCATCCTGCTGGTCGACCCGCTCAAGTGTCTGATCTTCGTGATCTTCATCGTGATCCTCCAACAGATCGACGGCAACATCATCGGCCCGAAGATCCTCGGCAGCTCGATCGGCATCAACGGCTTCTGGGTCATGTTCTCGATCATCCTCGGCGCGGGGCTGTTCGGCTTCTGGGGAATGCTGCTCGGCGTGCCGGTGTTCGTCGTGATCTACACGGGCATCACCGATCTTGTCGAGAAAAAGCTGAAAAAGCGCGACCTGCCCGTCGATTCGCACAACTACGCCGATCTCGATCATATCGATCCGATCACGCGTATGCCTGTCAAAAGGACGGACGAGGACGCGGACGACGGCCCCGACGAAGAGGGCGGAAAGAAATAATCGAACCAAACGAAAAATCACGGCGGTGGAACTCCACCGCCGTGAATCATACAAGAGCCTTTATCTGTGGGCGAGACTGTCGCGCGCGTCCTTTAGCGCGAGACAGAGCGCGTCGATGTCCTCCTGCGTCGTAAAGCGCGACAGCCCGATTCTGAGCGCCCCGTCGATGACGGGCGCGGAGAGGCCTACCGCCTCGAGCACATGGCTGCGCGCGCCCTTTTTGCAGGCGGAGCTTTTTGAGACATAGATCCCACGTGCTTCCAGGAAATTCATCAGCACCTCGCTGCGCCAGCCGGGGAGCGAAACGCTCAAGATATGCGGTGCGGCCGAGTCGATATGGACAAGTTCCGGGATCGCGGCATGCAGGCGCTCGGTCGTCTGCGCCTTGAAGGCGGCCATGCGCGCGCTGTTTTCCGCAAGAGAGCGTTTCGCGATTTCCGCCGCGGCGCCGAAGGCCGCGATCTGGCTGCTTGCCTCTGTCCCGGCGCGGCGGCCGTTTTCCTGTCCGCCGCCGACCAGGAAGGGCTGCAGCCGCAGCCCGCTGCGGACATAGAGCGCGCCCACGCCCTTGGGCGCGTGGATCTTGTGGCCGCTGATGCTGATGAGATCCGCGCCGAGCGTCCTGGCCGAGAAGGGGATCTTCAGAAAGGCCTGCACCGCGTCGGTATGCAGCAGCGCCTTTGAGCCCGCGGCTTTCAGCATGCGCGCGATGGATGCGATGTCGGTGACGCCGCCGGTCTCGTTGTTGACCATCATCAGCGAGACGAGCGCCGTATCCTCACGCAGCGCCCCTTGCACGTCCTCCGCGCGGATCGAGCCGTCCGGCGCGGGCATGAGCCGCGTGACCTCCCAGCCGCGCTGCTCCAACAGATCGAGCGAGCGGCGCACCGCGTCGTGCTCAACGGCCGAGGAGATCACATGCCGCCCGGCGCGGCGGTTCGCCTCCGCCCCGGCGAGGATGGCCCAGTTGTCGCTCTCGGAGCCGCAGGAGGTAAAGACAAGCTCACCCGGCGTACAGCCGAGCGCGTCCGCGACCTGTGCACGCGCCGCGGCGAGCAGCTTTGCCGCCTCGCGCCCTTTCGTGTGGGTCGAGCTGGGATTGCCGTAGCATTCCGTCATCGCGCGCACGGCCGCCTCGGCCGCCTCGGGGCAGACCGCGGTCGTGGCCGCGTTATCCAGATAGTGTTCCATTCGATAACCGTTCCTTATGGAGAGATTTGTCATGAAGTATATTATATCCACTCTCGGCTGCAAGGTCAACCAGTACGAGACCCAGGCCATGGAGGCGCTGCTGCTTGCGCATGGACACAAGGCAGCGGCGGAGGACGAGCGCGCGGACGCCGTGATCGTCAACTCCTGCGCCGTGACGGCCGAGAGCGGGCGCAAGACGCGCCAGCTGATCCGCCGTCTGCACGAGGAAAACCCGGAGGCCGTCATCGCGGTCTGCGGCTGCTATTCCCAGCTTGAGCCGGAGAGCGTCAAAGCCCTCGGCGCGAGAGTCGTCTTCGGCGCGGCCGAGCGGACGAAGTTCGTCGCGGCGGTCGAGCGCGCCGTCGCGGAAGGGGAGGAGACCGCCCTCATCGACAAGCCCTTTGAGCGCCGCGTGTTCGAAGAGATGCCCGCCGGGGCGCTCGGCGGACGGACGCGCGCGATGCTCAAGATCCAGGACGGCTGCGTCAATTTCTGCAGCTACTGCATCATCCCCTATACGCGCGGGCGGCTGAGAAGTCTGCCGATCGAGTCAGCCTGTGCCGAGACTGCGCGCCTTGCCGCGGAGGGCTATCGCGAGCTCGTGCTCACGGGCATCGAGGTCGCCTCCTACGGCGTTGATCTGCCGGGAAAACCGGGACTTGCCGACGTCGTCGCGGCGATCGGGGAAGTCTCCGGCGACATGCGCATCCGCCTCGGCTCGCTCGAGCCCACGGTCATCACGGACGAATTCTGCGAAAAGGTCGCCGCGGGCGGCAAGCTCTGCCGCCACTTCCACCTCTCGCTCCAGTCCGGCTGTGATAAGACGCTGCGCGCTATGAACCGCAAGTATGATACCGCCGCCTTCTTTGCCGTGACCGAGCGGCTGCGCCGTGCCTTTCCCGGCTGCGCGCTGACGACCGATCTCATCACGGGCTTCCCCGGCGAGACCGAGGAAGACCACGCCGAAACGCTGGCCTTTATCGAAAAATGCGCCTTTGCCGACATGCACATCTTCCCCTATTCCCGCCGCCCCGGCACCAAGGCCGACGCCATGCCGGACCAGTGCACCGCCGCCGTCAAAAGCCGCCGCGCCGCCGAGGCGCAGGCCGTCGCCGCGCGGATGCGGGACGCCTATCTCGCCGAAAACGTCGGCGCGGCGCTTCCCGTCCTGTTTGAAAGCGGCGACGGCGCGGGCTCGGTGGGGCACAGCGACAACTATCTCAAGGTGCGCGTGGCGGACGAGGGGCTGCACGGACAGGTCAAAACCGTCAAAATCACCGCCGTTTCGGGACAAGAGCTTGTCGGTTTTACCGTTTGACCCCTTTGCGCGCAAATGGTATAGTTAAGACGAAACAAAGAGAAGGTGAGAGCGTGGACAGACAGAATGCATTCAATTTCGCCGCAGGCCCCTCGACTATGCCGCAGAGCGTGCTGGAAAAAGCGGCGGCGGAGCTTTTGAACTATAACGGCAGCGGCATGTCCGTCATGGAGATGAGCCATCGCTCCGCCGCTTTTCAGGAGATCTTCGACAGGGCGAAGAACACGTTCCGGGAGCTTCTGCACATCCCGGAGAGCCATGAGATCCTGCTGCTGCAGGGCGGGGCGACGCTGCAGTTCGCCGCGATCGCGATGAACCTGCTCGCCGGGGGCGAGGCCGACTATGCCGTGACGGGCCGCTTTTCCGGCCGCGCGGCCGAGGAGGCGAAAAAGTACGGCACCGTGCACCTCGCCTGCGACACCTCCTCCACCGGCCATGACCGCATCCCGCCGCAGGAGGAGCTGAAGCTCACGAACGGGGCAAAGTATTTTTACTACTGCGCGAACAACACGATCTACGGCACCGAATGGCAGTATGTCCCCCGGACGGCCTGCCCGCTGGTGTGCGACATGTCCTCGGACATCCTGACGCGGCCGGTGGACTTTTCCCGATACGCCCTCGTCTATGCCGGGGCGCAGAAGAACATGGCGCCCGCCGGGCTCACGGTCGTCGTCGTGCGCAGGGATCTCGCCGGGCACGAGCTGCCCTTTACGCCCGAGATGATGAGCTATGACGCCATGATCCGCACCGACTCCATGCTCAACACCCCGCCCTGCTGGTGCATCTATATGTTCTCGCTGGTGCTGGACTGGGTCAGGGAAACGGGCGGCGTGGAGGCCATGCGCGAGCGGGCGGAGAAGCGCTCGGCGCTCCTCTACGACGTGCTGGACGAAAGCCGTCTCTTTATCCCCCACGCGCAAAAAGACAGCCGCAGTCTGATGAACGTCACCTTTTCCACCGGAAAAAAAGAACTCGACGCGTCCTTCGTCGCCGGCGCGGCGGCAAGAGGACTGCTTGGCGTCAAGGGTCACAAGAGCACGGGCGGCATGCGCGCCTCGCTCTATAACGCCATGCCCCTTGAGGGCGCGGCGAAGCTGGCCGACTATATGAGAGAATTCGAGGCGGAACATGTTTAAGATCAAAACCATGAACAGCATCTCCCCGCTGGGGATCGAGGCTTTGACACGCCGCGGCTGCGACGTCGGCGCTGAGATCGACGCGCCGGACGCCCTGCTGATCCGCAGCGCGGATCTGCACGGCATGGAGCCGAATCGCGAGCTTTTGTGCATCGCGCGCGCCGGCGCGGGGTATAACAACATTCCCGTCGAGGACCTGGCCGAGAAAGGCATCGTCGTCTTCAACAGCCCCGGCGCGAACGCCGAGGCCGTCAAGGAGCTGGAAATGTGCTCGCTTGTCATGGCCTCGCGCGACGTGCTGGGCAGCATCGCGTGGGTCAAGTCCATCGCCGGCGAGGGAGAAAAGATCCCCGCGCTCGTCGAAAAGGGCAAAAACGCCTTCGGCGGCCCGGAGCTGATGGGCAAGACCATGGGCGTGATCGGGCTTGGCGCGACGGGCGCGCTGGTGGCCAATCTCGCGGTGTCGCTGGACATGACCGTCCTCGGCTATGACCCGTTCATGAGCGTGGACGCGGCCTGGAACCTCTCGCGCGACGTCGTCCGCGCCGAGTCGCTGGACGATCTGCTCTCGAAGAGCGATTATATCAGCCTCAACGTCCCCTATACCGACGAGACGCACCACATGATCAGCGCCGAGACTCTGGACAAAATGAAGGACGGCGTGAGGATCATCAACGAGTCGCGCGGCGAGGTCGTCTGCGACGAGGATATGCTCGCCGCCATCGAAAGCGGCCGGGTCGCCCGCTATGTGACGGACTTCCCGAACGAAAAGCTGATCGGACAGAGGAACGTGATCGTCATGCCGCACCTCGGCGCCTGCACGCCCGAGAGCGAAGACCGCTGCGCGGTCATGGGCGCCAACCAGATCTATGACTATCTGCTCAACGGCAACATCAAAAACAGCGTGAACCTGCCCAACGTCTCGCTCAGCCGCATGGGCGTGTGCCGTCTGTGCGTCATCCACCGCAATGTCCCACGCATGATCACGCGCATCCTCGACTTTATCAGCGACAAGAACATCAACGTCGAGCACATGATCAACAAGCCGCGCGGCGGCTATGCCTACACGATCGTCGACCTGGGTCAGCCCATCGGCGGGGACACGGCGGAGCAGATCCTCGCCATGCCCGAGGTGCTGCGCGTGCGCGTGATCTGAAAATAAAAAAACCAAAAGGCCGAGGCAACCCTCGGCCTTTTTCAAACGCGTCAGCTGCGGCGGTCAGGTCGCGCGGCGCTGCCGTGGAGGAGAGAGATGTGAAAATACATATCATCGGAGGCAGCGGGAGCGGCAAAAGCACGCTGGCGGAAAAACTGTCCCGGAAATATGCCGTTCCCCACTGCGATCTGGACGATCTCCAATGGGATGCGGCGGAGGCCTACGGCAAAAAACGAGACCCGGCCGAGCGGGATGCGCTTCTTTCCGATATCCTTCAGAAAGAAGGCTGGATCATCGAGGGCGTGTATTACGCCTGGTGTACCCGCTGCTTTGAAGAGGCGGACAGGATCTATCTCCTTTCGCCTCCTGTAAGCCTCTGTAAGCGCAGGATCATCCGCAGATTCATCCGAAGAAAGCTCGGCCGGGAGACGGGAAAAAAAGAGACGATCCGCGACCTGACGGCGCTTCTGAGATGGACGGACAAATTCCAAAAGAAAAACCTCCCCGCAATCCGAGAGCTTCTTGCCACCTATCCGGACAAGGTGGTCGAAATCAGCGATCTCTCGGATGCCGAATGGGAAATGCTATTGCAGAAGGAGTAACGAAAGATGAAAACCATCGGAATGCTCGTGGCCGTCGAAATGGACGCGGTGCTGGCCAAGTACGGCCGCGCGGCGGGGATCGAAAAGTGCGGCGGTTTTGAAGTGCACCGCTATGAGGGCGAGGATTATCGCCTTATCATCGTCAACGCCGGGGCGGGGGAGATCGCCGCGGCCGCGGCGACGGAGCTGCTGATCGCCGTCTACGGCGCGGAGCTCATCGTCAACTTCGGCGTGGTCGGCGGCCTGACGGAGGAGATGGCGCTTGCGCGCACGGTCGTGGTCGAAAGCGTCGTACACTATGACTTCGATACCTCGGCCTGGGACGGCTGCGAGAGGGGACGCTATGCCGCCTATCCCACGCCCTTCATCCCGACGACGAAGGCCCTGGTCGACAAGGCGCAGGCGCTTTTCCCGGAGCTGCGGCGCGTCGTCTGCGCCTCGGCGGACAAGTTCGTGGAGGGCAGGGAGGCAAAAAGCAGCCTGCACGAGCGCTTCGGCGCCGACATCTGCGAGATGGAGGCCGCGGCCGTCGTGCTGACCTGCAACCGCGCGCTCGTGCCCTGCCTCGTCATCAAAACCGTCTCGGACGGCATCACGGGCGGCGCCGAGCAGTTTTCAAAAGAGGTCGACCGTTCGGCGGAGCTGTGCCTCGCCGTGGCGGACGCGGTCATCCGCGCGCTGTAAAGGAGCAGAACAATGACGGAAAAGCTTTACTATGCCGACAGCCATCTCTTCGCCTTTGACGCGGAGGTGCTCGCCTGCCGCGAGGGGAAGAGAGGCTTCGAGATCGTGCTGGACCGCACGGCCTTTTTCCCGGAGGGAGGCGGCCAGAGCGCCGACACCGGACGGATCGGCGAGGCGCGCGTCCTCGACGTCCACGAGCGCGACGGCGAGATCCTGCACTACTGCGACCGCGCGCTCGCGCCGGGACGGTATGACTGTGAGCTCGACCGGGAAAAGCGGCTGCGCCGGATGCAGAACCACAGCGGCGAGCACGTCTTCTCCGGCATCGCGCACCAAAAATTCGGCGTGGATAACGTCGGCTTCCACATGGCGGACGATTGCATGACCATCGACTTTGACAAGGAGCTCGACTTCGACCAGCTCAGCGAGGTCGAGTATGAGGCCAACCTCGCCGTGCGCGCGAACGTGCCCGTCCGGGCGTATTTCCCGAACGCGGCGGAGCTCGCCTCGCTTGCATACCGCAGCAAGAAGGAGCTCGACGGCGCGGTGCGCATCGTCGAGATCGCAGGCGTCGACCGCTGCGCCTGCTGCGCGCCGCACGTCTCCGCGACAGGGGAGATCGGCCTTGTCAAGCTCCTCACGGCCGAGCGGCACCGGGGCGGCGTGAGACTGACGCTCGTCTGCGGCATGGACGCGATCGACGATTACCGCCGCAAGCAGCAGAGCGCGACGGTCATCTCCGCCCTGCTCAGCGCAAAGCGCGACGAGATCGCGCCCGCGGTCGGGCGCCTGCTCGACACCGAGACCCGGCTCAAGGAGCGCCTCGGCGAGCTGAGCATGGGCTATGCCGGGCTTTTGAGCGAGCGGTATGAGCCCACCGAGGGCAACATCTGCGTCTTCGACGCGGTGCTCTCCGACGCGGCCGCCCGCGAGCTGGTGAACCGCCTGGGCGAAAAGTGCGCCGTCGCGGCGCTCTTTCTCGGCAGCGACGAGGAGGGCTGGCGCTATATCATCGGCAGCAGGCGCGTGGATCTGCGCGCGCACGCAAAGACCATCAACGCCGCAATCTCCGGCCGCGGCGGCGGCCGCGGCGAGATGATCCAGGGCAGCGCCTCGGCGCCGGCCAAAACGATCCAAAACTGGTTTGATCAGACCCGTTTTTAGACAAATTCGGTCGAATTGTATAACTGAGGCCTCGCAATTTCGGGAATGTTCCACAATTGCGGGGCCTTATTTTTGACAGGCGCGAGGCTGAATTAAAATTGACAAAGCAATGACGCTTTGTTAAAATTATTGGTAAGAATGGCACTACTGGGCCCGAAAAAAGGAGAGAGGATTCAAAGGCTTTTTCCGGTCCCGTGCTGTTGACAGAAAATCGAAATATATGGGGGGTTATCTGTTGAAAGACCTAAAGCATCTCATCTATTTTGAGAACCTGCTTCAGGAGGCGAACAATGAGCTCGTCCAGCAGGGCAAGGCCGACGGGAAGCGCGCCATCGGCTATACCTGCTACTTCATGCCTGAAGTCCTTCTCGACCTGCCCGGCTGCTTCTCTGTCAGACTGAGAGCGCCGCGCTGCACCTCTCCCGACATCGCGACCTACTATCTGTCCGGCCGCGTTTGCCACTATGCCCGTTCCCTGATGGAGCGCGCGCTCGAGGGCGGCTACAACTTCCTCGACGCCCAGATGGGGACCGAGACCTGCACCGCCACCTGCCGCTTCCAGGAGCATCTCCAGCAGAAGCACCTCGACTCCGTCGAGGACATGCGTATCATCGACAACGATGATTTCTTCTGCGAATTCACCGACATTCCCTTCAAAAACACGGAAAACAGCTATCAGCACTTTGAGACCCAACTGCGCGCCCACGTGCTCGAGCCGCTGCACGAGCACTTCGGCATCGACGTCTCCGACGACGCGATCCGCAAGGCCGTCGAGGAGCACAACGAGGTCTGCCGCCTGATCAACGAGATCGGCGACTACCGCAAGCTGGACAACCCCACGATCACGGGCTATGAGTTCCATGTGATCCAGCTCGTTTCCCTCGTCTGCCCGAAATACCTCATCCTCCCGTATCTGCGCGAGACGGCCGAGGAGCTCAAGACCCGCGAGCCCAACCTGAAGAAGGAATTCCGCTGCAAGGTCGTACTGGCCGGCTCGGAGAACGACGACCCCGACTTCACCAAGCTCATCGAGGGCTGCGGCGCGCTCGTCGTGTGCGACCGCTTCTGCTACGGCGCCGTCGAGAGCCGCGTTCCCATCGTGCTCGAGGAGGGCAAGAGCCCGCTGAGATGCATCGCCGAGCATTACCTCAAGACCTCCAACTGCCCGCGCTTCATGCCGCAGGACGAGATGCGCGCCCGCAAGAAGAGACTGGCCGACCTCGCCAGGGAGTATAACGCCGACGGCATCATCGTCGCCTCCAACAAGTTCTGCGAATACTGGAGCTACGAGCGCGTCATCGACACTTTCATCCTCAAGCGCGACTACGGCATCCCCGTTTGCTCGATCGAAAAGGAATACATCAACTCCGCCTCCGGCCAGCTGCGTACGCGCTTCCAGGCCTTTGTGGAGAGTATTGAAATCAAGCATATCCAGGAGGGCAAGTGATCATGGCTAAAAAGAATCCCATCAAAGCCGTAAAGGACTTCTGGTACGGCAAGCCTCACACCGCCGAAGAGGGCGGCCGCCGTCTCGGCGAGCTGTATGAGGACAAGACCGGCCTTCTCAAGCACAGAGAGTGGCGCGGCGTCAAGGACACCTTCTACTACATGTACAACATCTGGGGCTACAACTATGTGCACATGGTCCTGGATATCCTCAAGTTCTCCAACAACCCGATCGACTTCGTCAAGGGCACCTGGCGCTACCGCTGGATGGGCCAGACCTATCTGCCCGTTATCCACTGGTTCGAGCGCGGCCTGCAGGGCATGCGCGGCGAAGCGCTCGCCGCCTCCGCGTGGCACTACCGCGCGATGGTGTCCGCCTCGATCCACCAGATCTGCAACTTCTTCAACGCCGACACCCGTCTGCACGGCGGCAAGAAGAACGACGCCTACATGCACACGATCTACGCCAATGAGACCGTCTGCGGCACGCTGTTCTATCCGTGGAAGGACGCCGGCTATCAGTACCTCCCGATGGAGATGATCCCCTACTTCGTCACCTGCCACGTCAACAGCCACACCGTTCTGAACTACATCGACGCGGTCCAGTCCATCGGTCTGCCGGGCGACCCCTGCCCGATGTGCCAGGCCGAGTCCGGCCTGTTCGTCCTGGACGACGTGCCCGATTCCTCCCCGATGGTCATCACCTGCAACGAGGCCTGCGACGCATCTGTCTCGACCTCCACGCTGCAGGACTGGTTTGCCGACAAGCCCCTCTTCGCGCTGCCCATCCCGATGCAGTTCGACGACCCGCTGGTCAAGAAGTACTGCATGAACGAGATCGAGGAGTGCTGGAAGTTCATCGAAGAGCAGACCGGCGTCCCGTTCAACTGGGATTCCATGGTCAAGTACCTCGAGCGCCAGAACAAGCTGCAGCGTGACGAGTGGGAGAAGTGGGACGTAGCGAGCAAGACCGACTACTACCCGATCAACGGCGTTGCCCAGGCTCTGTTCCGCATCTACTCCACCCAGTACGGCATCCAGACCAGCTGCTGGGAAGAGGCCAGCGAAAAGGTCAAGAAGATCATGTACAAGTGCGTCGAGAAGAAGATCAATCCCTTCCCGCAGACGCGCCACCGCGTGATCGCCTGGTCCTGCGCTCCGCTGTACTTCTCCAACTGGTGCACCTGGGCCTACAACTGCTGGGGCCTGAACACCATCATCAACATGGACTCGCTGATGTTCGACATGGAGATCCGCACCGACTCTTACGACAACATGCTCGAGGACATGGCCACCTATCACATGTGGGCGCCGATGCGCCGCATGGCTGTCGGCGGCATGCACCACATCTTCGAGCTGTGGGATTACATGAAGCGCTTCAACTGCGACATGGTCGCGATGTACGACCAGCTCCAGTGCAAGGGCATGCAGGGCGTCCACGGCCTGTTCGAGGACGAGTTCCGCAAGAGAAACATCAACGCCTTCTGGATCCCGCATGCGCTGCCTGACTGCCGTACCGTCTCCCGTGCGGAGATCCGCCGTCAGATCAACGACTACATGACCACCGTCATGCACGAAGAGCCGCTCGACCCCTCGCTGCTTGACTTTGACGACTCCATGACCTGGTAATGAGGAGGAATAGTTGGAATGAAAAAACTGGGTAAAATTCTCTTTAAATTCTGCTTCGTGTTCGTTCTGCTCAACGCGCTGCTGTTCGTCGTGTTCTTCTTCGACCTCGACGGCAAGCTGATGTTCAATGTTGTCGAGCCCTTCCTGAAGAAGCACTATGACAACATGGAGCGCAGAGATGTGCTGAAAGAGCCCTACGACTTGGACAAATTCCCCAAATACAAGTACTGATTTAATAAAGAAGTAACGGAGGCTAACACATGAAATACTTTGGCGGCTGCGACGTAGGATCCACGTTTACGAAGGCAGTTATACTCGACGAGACCGGCAAGATGGTGGCGGACACGACGATCCGCTCGAAGATCAACTCTGAGCAGAGCGCGATCGCGGCGATGGAAGAGGTGTGCAAGCAGGCGGGCCTGAAGGACTCGAAGGAGCTCGAGTACCTGATCGGCACGGGCTACGGCCGCAACAAGGTTCCGTTTGCGGACGAGAACATCTCCGAGATCTCCTGCCATGCCATGGGCGTGCACATCACGGACCCGAGCGTCAAGGCGATCATCGACATCGGCGGCCAGGACGTCAAGGGCATCAGCATTGATACCGACGGCACGGTGAAGAACTTTGCGATGAACGACAAGTGCTCTGCCGGTACGGGCCGCTTCTTCGAGGCGATGGCGCGCAGCTTTGAAATGAGCCTGCCGGAATTCTCGAAGCTGTCTCTGACGGCTAAGAACGTGATCCCGATCACGGCGCAGTGCACGGTTTTTGCCGAGTCCGAGGTCATCACCCTCGTCGGCGAGGGCAAGCCGATGGACGAGATCGCGGCGGGCATTGAGATGGCGGTAGCGAAGCGCTGCTTCGTCATGGCGAAGAAGGCCGGTGCGACCGACAGCATCACGCTGACGGGCGGCTGCGCGAAGAACGACGGATTGAAGGAAGCGATCGAGCATGTTCTGAAGCTGAAGGTCGTCAACCTGAAGACGGACCCGCAGCTGATGGGCGCTCTCGGCGCTGCCGAATATGCCCGCCAGAAGGGACTTGCCAAGAAATAATCCCCCACTGTTTTTTCAAGAGCCGCCGGAGAGATCCGGCGGCTCTTTTTTATCCGCCGCGCCGCGGAGCGTACGCAAAAAGCGTTGCGATTTTTTTTCGCGCGGTGTAATATAACGGTAACAGGAAAACTCCCAAGATGTGAAACCAGGAGGTATCGGATATGATCATCACCATCGGAAGACAGCACGGCAGCGGCGGCCACGATATCGCACGCGCGCTGGCCAAACAGCTGAACATCAATTGCTACGGCAAGGAGATCGTCGATGAAGCAGCGGCCAACTCCAACTTCTCGCGCGACGTCGTCGACAGCTTCGACGAAAAGCGCGTTGCCACCTTTATCGCAAACGAGCCGCACTTTTTCGGCATCCACGACGGCTTTCGGCTGAACATGCAGGTCGCCGCGGCCCAGTTCGACGCGATCCGCGCGCTCGCGGAAAAGGGTGACGCGATCTTCGTCGGCCGCTGTGCGGACTATATCCTGCGCGGACGAGACGACATGCTGCGCGTTTTCATCATGAGCGACATGCCCACGCGGCTCAAGACGATCGAGGAGCGCTACTCTCTCGACGAGGACCAGGCAAAGAAGCTGATCCGCGAGGTCGACAAGGACCGTTCGAGCTTCTACCGCTATTATACCGACCAGATCTGGGGCGAGGCGGGAAACTATGATCTGTGCATCGACTCCGGCCGGATCGGCGTGGACGGCGCGGTGCAGGTCATCATCACCTGCCTGAAGGCGCGCGGTCTGATCTGAGCTGAAAGCCGGCCGCGGGGGGGGCGGATGCCCTTGCTATTTCCCCGGGCTTGCTTTATACTAAAAAAACAGAGAAAAACGCGGACCGGGAAAGTTCCTGATCTGCGCAGGAGAATGGAGAATTCCCCGTGAAGAAAACTGTTTCGTTCCTGCTTGCCCTGCTCCTGACGGTTTCGGCCGTCGCCGGGATGACCCCCGCGGCCTTTGCGGAGGAGGGGAGCGCCTATATTGAGATCACCAAGCCCCCCTACGGAGAAGAGGTAAACGAGGGCGACGACGCCTCCTTTATCGCCCGCGCCGAGGGATATCAGGGCCTGATCTGGCTGTTCGTCAGCCCCGACGGCAATACGGTATGGCAGAATGACGAGGCGATCAACGCTTTTCCGGGGCTGGAGATGGCCGGCGTCGAGACCGAGGAACTGAAGCTGATCTCCATCCCGTTTTCGATGAACGGCTGGTTCGTCCGGGCAAAGTTCATCGATCAGGACGGCAATTACGTCCTGAGCGACCCGGCGGAGATCACCGTGCGGCAGGGACTGGTGCCCTCACCGAGTATCGTCCCCAAAAGCGCCGGCGCCAGACTCGTCCCGGGCGAGAGCAAGACGCTCTCCGTCGAGGCAAGCTCGCGCATGGGCGATGAGATCAAATACCAGTGGTACAGGAGCTATTCGGCCTACCGGAACACCGGCGAGGCGATCCTGGGTGCGACGGAGGCGAGCTATACTCCGCCCGAGGAGCTGGGGCAGGTGTTCTACTTCGTCGGCGTGTGGTGCGTGCGCGGCCGCGACGCGAGCGCGCCGATCTACACAACCCCGGTCGCGATCGTCTACACCGAGCCGGAGCCCACGCCCTCTCCCGCGCCGGAGTCGTCTCCGGCCGAGACACCCCTGATGCCGCGCAACAGCGGGGGCGGCAATCCGCTCTTTTCCTCCGGCAACGCGCTGCTGCTCGTGCTCGGCGCGGTGCTGCTGCTGACGGCACTGGCCATCGGCGCGACGCTGCTCGTGCTGCGTGCGGTCGAGAAAAAGCACCGCAGACCGGAGGAGGACGAGGAGCTCTCCGACGGGGCGGATGAATAGACATACCAAACAGCTGAAATAAAAAGGATCAAAAGAAACGAAAAACCGAAAGGAGAATACAAATGGGTCTTATTAAAGCGGCACTCGGTGCGGCAAGCGGCGTTCTTGCCGACCAGTGGAAAGAGTATTTTTACTGTGAAGCGCTTCCCGGCAACGTCATGGCGGTCAAGGGCAGAAAAAAGGTCTCCGGCCGTTCGTCCAACTCCGGCAGCGACAACATCATTTCCAACGGCTCCGTTATCGCCGTGGCCGACGGCCAGTGCATGCTGATCGTCGAGCAGGGCAAGGTCGTGGATCTGTGCGCCGAGCCGGGTGAGTACACCTATGACAGCTCCACCGAGCCGTCCGTGTTCTCCGGCGATCTCGGCAGCAGTATCGCCGAGGTGTTCAAAAACGTCTGCAAGCGCTTTACCTTCGGCGGTGAGGCCCCGAAGGATCAGCGCATCTATTATTTCAATACCAAAGAGATGCCCGGCATGAAGTACGGCACGCCCAACCCCGTGCCCTTCCGCGTCGTGGACGAGAAGATCGGTCTTGACGTCGACATCGCGATCCGCTGCTTCGGCGAGTACAGCGTGCGCATCTCGAACCCGCTGCTGTTCTATACCAACGTCTGCGGCAATGTGATCGCCGACTATACGGTCGACCGCCTCGAGAGCCAGATGCGCACCGAGCTTCTGACCGCGCTGCAGCCCGCCTTCGCCCGCATCTCCGACAAGGGCGTGCGCTACTCCGCCCTCCCCGCCCACACGACCGAGCTGGCCGACGCTCTCAACGAGGAGCTCTCCGGCAAGTGGCGCGATCTGCGCGGCATCGAGATCGTCTCCTTCGGCGTGTCCAGCGTGAAGGCCAGCGAAGAGGACGAGGCCATGATCAAGGAGGCCCAGCGCAATGCGATGTTCCGCGATCCCACGATGGCCGCGGCTCACCTCGTCGGCGCGCAGGCCGCCGCCATGCAGGACGCCGCGAAGAACGAGGGCGGCGCCGCGATGGCCTTTATGGGCATGAACATGGCGCAGAACGCCGGCGGCGTCAACGCGCAGAACCTCTATCAGATGGGCGCGCAGCAGGCGCAGTCCGCTCCCGCCGCTCCCGCCGGGGACAGCTGGAAGTGCGCCTGCGGCTCGGTCAACACCGGCAAATTCTGCCCGAAGTGCGGCGCGAAGAAGCCCGAGGCCGTTCCCGCCGGCGCGTGGAAGTGCGCCTGCGGCTCGGTCAACACCGGCAACTTCTGCCCCCAGTGCGGCGCGAAGAAGCCCGCGGCCGCTCACTATCGCTGCGCCAAGTGCGGCTGGGAGCCCGCCGATCCGGCCAATCCGCCCAAATTCTGCCCCGAGTGCGGCGATCCCTTTACCGACGAGGACAAGATCTGAACCGATCAAGAAAAGCCCGCGCCCGCGCCGCTTATCGGCACGGGCCCGGGCCTTTTTGAAAGCATGAGCGTTCCGCTCCCGCCTTTTCGTAGCGGATAAGGGAGCGGGAACGAGGCTGATACCCTTTTTGCACAGGAGGACTGTTATGCCATCGCAGGTAACGAATTACAAATGCCCCGCCTGTACCGGGCCGCTCCATTTCGAGAGCAGCACCGGAAAGATGGAGTGTGAATACTGCGGAAGCGTTTTTACGGTCAACGAGATCGAGGCTCTCTACGAGGCCAGGGACGAACAGGCGACCGCCGCCTTCCAGGCCGCCGCGGCGCAGAGCGCCGCCGACGACGATGAGATCGGCGACAGCATGGACGTGAACTGGGATCTGGCAAACGCCGGATCAAGCTGGGGTGCAGAGGCCGAGGGGCTGCGCGCGTACAACTGCCCCCAGTGCGGCGCGGAGCTGTTCTGCGACGCGACGACCGCGGCGACGAGCTGCCCCTACTGCGGCAACCCGACGATCGTGCCGGGCCAGTTTGCCGGCACGCTGCGTCCGGATCTGGTCATTCCCTTCCAGCTTGACAAGGAGGCCGCCAAGGCCGCGCTGCGCGAGCATTTCAAGGGCAAGAAGCTGTTGCCGCGCGCCTTCTCGTCCGAAAACCACCTTGACGAGATCAGGGGCGTTTACGTGCCGTTCTGGCTGTTCGACGCGGACGCGGACGCGGATATGCGCTTTAACGCCACACACCTGCGCAGCTGGAGCGACCGCAACTTCAACTATACCGAAACGCGCTATTACCGCCTGTACCGCAACGGCTTCATCCATTTTGAAAACGTGCCCGTCGACGGCTCGGAGAAAATGCCGGACGACGTGATGGAATCGCTCGAGCCCTTCGACACCGCAAAGGCGGTTCCCTTTAAAAAGGCCTATCTCACCGGCTATTTTGCCGACCGCTATGACGTTTCCGCCGCCGACAGCGTTGGCCGGGCGAACGAGCGCGTGAAAAACAGCACGGTCCAGGCCTTTTCCCAGACCACGGGCGGCTATGCGGGCGTGAGCTGCTGCGGCAGCAATATCCGGCTGCACAACGCCAAGGCGAAATACGCGCTGCTTCCCGTGTGGATCCTCAACACGAGCTGGCACGGGAAGAACTACCAGTTTGCCATGAACGGCCAGACCGGCAAGTTCGTCGGCGATCTGCCGACGGACAACGGCGCTTACTGGAAATACCGCCTGCTCTACGGCGGCATCGTCGCGGCGGCGGCCTTCGCCCTGCAGATGCTGCTGCAGCTGATGTGAGGAGGGGGAAGATGATGAAAAAACGTCTTTTGTCCCTTCTGCTGATCCTGGCGCTGGTGCTCGCTGTCCCGGTCGCTGCCCTGGCCGCGGGGGAGAGCTATATCGTCGACGAGACCGGCCGCATCTCTGCCGAGGACACGGCCATTTTGCAGCAGCTCGGCGAGACGATCCGCGAGAATACCGGCGCGGCGGTCTGCGTCTGCATCACCGACGAAACCGGCCCGGATCTCCACAGCTATGCCGAGCAGTTCTGGACGGAGCGCTGCGGCGCGGACGAGGGGATCATCCTCGTGCACAATCCGGCGGCGAATATGGTCTCCTATGCCGTCTACGGCGACAGGCTCGGCTCGCTTAGCGAGGAGGAGATCAACGAGCTCGTCGGCGCCTACAACAGCGCGAGCAGCTGTTTCGACGGCGCTTACAGCTTCATGAACCTCGCCTATGCCAGGCTGGGCGGGCCGGGGCTCGAGGTGCCGGAGGAGCGGCAGTATGACCGCGTGGTCGACCTCGCCGGCGTGATCGACAGCAATACGCTTGCCGAACTCAACCGCATGGCGGACGAGGTGAGCGAGCAGTACGCCTGCGACGTGGCTGCTGTAATCGTAAAAAGTCTTGGCGGGAAAAGCGTCGTGGAATACGCGGATGATTTTTACGACTATAACGGTTATGGCTATGGTCAGAATAAGGATGGCATCTTGCTTTTGCTTTCTTTGGAGGAACGGGATTTTAATTTCACCGGAGAAGGCTACGGAGCGGTAGCCTTTACCGATTACGGGAGAGAAAACTATCTCAGTCCGCATTTTAAAGAATATTTGAAGGGATCGCGCGGCGGTGTAGACGATTGGGCAGGAGCTATCAGGTGCTACATTACCGATTGCGGAACACTTCTTGAACAGGCCAGAAATGGTCAACCCTATGACAACTACGGCAGCAACACTGTTGTAGAGCACGAAAAGAAAACCGTGAAGGACGTCGCGCCCGGCGCGGCGCTGATCTCTGCGATCATCGGCTTTTTCTCCGGCGGCATCCCGGCCGGGGCGATGAAGCGCAAGATGAAGAGCGTGGAGAAAAACTACGGCGCGGGGAACTATGCGCGCGGCGGTCTGCAGATGCGCCGCAGCGAGGACCGCTTCCTCTATTCCAACGTCCACCGGACGCCGATCCCGCGCGAGGAACACCGCACGGGCGGCGGAGGCGGCGGGGGAGGCAGTACAATGCATTTTTCATCCTCCGGACACAGCCACTTTAGCACACACGGAAAATTTTAAGCAAAAAAACAGGTGCGTTTTTGCACCTGTTTTTTTGATTTCCTGAACTTTTCCAAGGTGTTTCCTCAAAGCGCCGCACTCTGAGGTATGCCATGCGTCAAAAGCAAAAGAAAAAATGCAAAAAGGAAGACAATGAAACAAAAGTGCACATAATCAAAAACACAACGAAAAATAATTCGTCATTTTGCAGCCAAACGGCAGGCGATTATCGGCAGTTTGTTCATTGACGCGTAGACAGGGCGATGATAGAATGATACTAAGAAAAGGTATGAGCAGGACCGGCTCGTCTCGAGGTGCAGTATGAAAAAGTATTATGTGCTGATCGGCAATTACGGAAGCGGCAAGACCGAGCTTGCGCTCAATTTTGCCTTTAATGCCGCGGCCAAAGGGCTGAGGACCGAACTGCTGGACCTCGATATGGTCAACACCTATTTCCGTCTGACCGAACGCGGCAAGATGGCGCGCATGAAGGAGATCCGCCTCGTCAGCCCGAACTACGCCTCCTCCGGCATCGAAACGCTCTCCCTTCCCGCCGAGGTCGCCTCAGCCTTCGCGATGGACTGGGACTGCGTCGTGTTCGACGTCGGCGGTGACGCGGTGGGCTCGACGGCGCTGGGGCGCTATCACCAGGATTTTATGGAGCTTGAGGAGTCCGAGCTTGAGGTGCTCAACGTCGTCAACATCCGCCGCCCGCTGGCCGGAACGGTGGAAAAGATCATCCACCTCCAGGAGGAGATGCAGATCCACTCCCGTCTGAAGATCACCGGTATGATCAACAACACCAACCTCGCCCAGTGCACGACCCCGGCCGAGCTGCGCGACGGCTATGAGATGATCCGAGAGGTCTCGGAGAAGACGGGCGTCCCGGTGCTGTACACCTCCGGCAAAAAGGCGATGCTGGACAGCTTCCTCGCCGAGGGGCACGACCCGAAATATATCGGCACGCCGCTCGAGATCGACACCTATATGCAGCGCGACTGGGACAGCTGGATCCACGGACTCAACGCCAACCCCTTCGGCGTGGGAGAAAAGTAAGGGGAATTCTATTGCGCAAACCCCGCATCCGCGGTTTTAAGATAGCTTGAAATCATGGCAAAAACTAACAGAAAAGAGGAGTATCATGGTAAAAGTTACAATCGATGAGCTCATCTGCAAGGGCTGCGGCCTTTGTGCCAGAGCCTGCCCGAAGGCCGTTCTGGCGCTCTCAAAGACCAGGCTCAACGCAAAAGGCTACCACCCGGCTGAGGTAGTTGCTCCCGAAGCGTGCATCGGCTGCGCGTCGTGCGCCCGTACCTGCCCGGACGTGGCTATCCGGATCGAGAGAGATTAAGGAGGATATGACTATGGCACTGACTCTTATGAAGGGGTCCGAAGCGATCGCCGAGGCCGCCATTCGCGCCGGCGCACGTTTCTTCTTCGGCTACCCCATCACCCCGCAGACCGAGATCCCTGAGTACATGTCCGCCCGCATGCCCGAGGTCGGAGGATGCTTCCTCCAGGCCGAGAGCGAAGTCGCGGCGATCAATATGGTGTACGGCGCCGCCGGTACCGGCGCGCGCGTCATCACCTCTTCCTCCAGCCCCGGAGTCAGCCTGAAGCAGGAGGGCATTTCCTACTGCGCCGGCGCCCAGCTGCCCTGCGTGATCCTCAACGTCATGCGCGGCGGCCCCGGCCTCGGCAACATCCAGGCCTCCCAGGGCGACTACTTCCAGGGCACCAAGGGCGGCGGCAACGGCGACTACCATCTGCTGACCTACGCTCCCTCCTCCGTCCAGGAAGCCATCGACATCATGATGTTTGCCTTTGACAAGGCCGAAAAGTACCGCATGCCGGTCCTCTTCCTCGCCGACGGCATCATCGCCCAGATGATGGAGCCTGTCGAGATGCCCGAGATGGTGGACTTCAAGGTCGACCCGGAGAAGAAGCCCTGGGCCTGCACCGGCTGGAAGCCCGGCGATGACCCCGCCAAGCGCGGCGTCATCAACTCCATCTACATCGACACCGAATCTCTGACCGTCCACAACGCCGAGCTGCAGAAGTCCTACAAGGCCGCCCGCGAGAACGAGCAGATGTGGGAATGCTACAAGACCGATGACGCCGAGGTCATCGTCACCGCGTTCGGCACGGTCGCCCGTGTTGTCAAGACCGTCGTCGACGAAATGCGCGCCGAAGGCATCAAGGTCGGCCTGTTCCGTCCCATCACCGTATGGCCCTTCCCGTATGACGCGCTGCGCGAGACCACCGTCCGCGATCAGGTCAAGGGCGTGCTGGACGTCGAGGTCAACGAAGGCCAGATGCTCGAGGACGTGAAGCTGGCCATCAACGGCGGCAAGGACGTGCGATTCTTCGGCCACCTGGGCAGCCAGTTCCCGACCACCGACGAGATCAAGGCAGAGATCCTCAAAATTAAGGAGGGCAAATAAGATGTCTGTTGTCTTTGAGAAAACAAAGCTCCTGACCGACAAGCAGTTCCATTACTGCCCCGGCTGCAACCACGGCATCATCCACCGCCTGGTCGCCGAGAGCATCGACGAGCTGATCCAGGAAGGCAAGCTCGAGGCCGGCAACGTCATGGGCGTTGCGCCTGTCGGCTGCTCGGTCTTTGCGTATGACTATTTCAACTGCGACATGTACGAGGCCGCCCACGGCCGCGCCCCGGCTGTCGCCACCGGCGCCAAGCGCGCCCGCCCCGGCACGCTGGTCTTCACCTATCAGGGCGACGGCGACCTGGCCTCGATCGGTACCGCCGAGATCGTTCACGCCGCCCACCGCGGCGAGAAGATCGTCACGATCTTCGTCAACAACGCGATCTACGGCATGACCGGCGGCCAGATGGCTCCGACCACGCTCGTCGGCCAGAAGACCACGACCTCTCCCTACGGCCGCGACGAGGCCTGGTGCGGCGCGCCGATCAAGGTCTCCGAGATGCTCGCCGAGGTGCCCGGCTCCTATTATATCGAGCGCTGTGCGGTGAACAACAACGCCAACATCCTCAAAACCAAAAAGGCCATTAAAAAGGCGATGCAGTATGAGCTGGACGGTAAGGGCTTCTGCCTGATCGAGGTCCTCTCCACCTGCCCCACGAACTGGGGTCTCAACCCGGTGGAGGCCATGAAGTGGCTGGAAGACAATATGATCCCCTACTATCCGCTTGGCGTGAAGAAAGACAAGGGGGCTGAATAACCATGAAAAAACAGTATGTTTTTGCGGGCTTCGGCGGCCAGGGTATGCTGCTGATCGGTAAATTCGTCGCCATGGCCAACATGCTCGACGGCAAGCACGTCAGCTGGCTGCCCTCCTACGGTCCGGAAATGCGCGGCGGCACGGCCAACTGCTCGGTCATCGTCAGCGATGAAGAGGTCGGCTCGCCCATGGTGGACAACGCGGACGTGCTGATCGCCATGAACCTGCCCTCTCTCGACAAGTTCGAGCACACCGTCAAGCCCGGTGGGCTGATCGTTGTCAACAGCTCGATCATCGACCGCAAGGTCCAGCGCGACGACGTCAAGGTCGTCTACTGCGACGCGGCACGCATCGCCGACGAGGTCAAGAACCCCAAGGGCGCGAACGTGGCGATCCTCGGCGCCATGATGGGCGCGGACGACGCCTCCGTCAGCGTCGACAAGATGGTCGAGGCCATCCGCATCGAGCTTGGCGAGCGCAAGGCCCGCTTCCTCGAGGGCAACAAGGCGGCGCTCCTCGCCGGCATGGAAGCCGCGAAATAAGCTTCTATCGGCAGGCTCCGGATTGTTTTCCGCCAGACTTCGTTACCTGGGGCGGAAGATACCAAACCGTATTCTCCCGCCCCAAAAGCCTCGTCTGACGAAAAATACGCTCGGAGGACAATATCGAAAAAGGAAGGACTATTGAAGTCCTTCCTTTTTTTGCTTTATGCTTCTTCGAACGAAACGATATTATTGACCCATTTGCGGCGCTTTACCAGGTAATAGCCAACCATGCACTTGATAAGCTCGAGCAGGCTGACCGTGATGTACATCGGCAGGATTGGCATGGCCGTCAGACGCGAGAGAACAAAGGCGACCGGAACGGCGATGACCCAGAGAAATGCGCTGTCGAAAATGAAGGTGATGATCGTCTTGCCGCCGCTGCGCAGCGTGAAATAACAGGAGTTGGTAAAAGCGTTGAGAGGCATCATGGCCGCGCTCACCAGCAGCAGGTCGCAGGCCAGCGCCTTGACGGCGTCGGTCGTGTTGTAGATCTGCGGCACCAGCGGCGCTACCAGCGCCATGACGCCGCCGATCAGCGTGCTGAGCGCGACGGCGAAGGCGATCAGCTTGCGGTCCTCGTCCACGGCGCGCTCCGTCTCGCCGGCGCCGAGCAGCTGCCCGATCAGGATCGAGATCGCGTTGCCCGTGGCAAAGAAGGCGCAGAAGAAAAGATTGGAGATCGTCGAGGAGATGTTCAGCGCGGAGATGACCTCCAGCCCGCGGACGGAATAGCACTGGTTCAGCGTCGTCATGCCGGCGGACCAGAGCACCTCGTTGACGAGCAGCGGCGCGCCGAGCCGGGCGATCCGCCCGAAGAGCGGGCCGGGGACGCGCAGCGAACGGTATGCTCCCGCGATGAAGCCGCAGCGCGCGGCGTGGCGGTGCGTCCAGAGAATAACGATCACACACTCGACCACGCGGGCGATCACGGTCGCAATCGCGGCGCCGACCACACCCATCGCCGGCAGACCCAGCTTGCCGAAAATGAGAAGATAGTTGAACACCAGATTGACAAACACCGCGACGATGCCCGCCTTCATCGGCAGCAGCGTCTCGCCCGTTTCGCGCAGCGTGCCGGAATAGACCTGGCAGAGCGCAAAGAGCGGCATCTGCAGCATGATCGCGCGCAGATAGCCCTTCCCGTAGCCGAGCGTGGCCGCGAGATCGAGATTCTCCTTGCCCTCGTGCAGGAACAGCAGGATCAGCGCCTCGCCCTTCCAAAGAAAGACAGCGGTAAAGAGCGCCACCGCGCCGAAGGCGATGTACAGCTTGGTGCGGAAGGTGTTGCGCACGCCCTCGTCGTCGCCCTTGCCGTAAAACTGGGCAGTGAAGATCCCCGCGCCGGCGAGACCGCCGAAGATGCAGAGATTGAACACGAATAACAGCTGGTTTACGATCGCGACGCCGGACATCGGCTCCGTGCCGACCTGGCCGACCATGATGTTGTCGAGCAGGCTGACAAAGTTTGTGATCAGGTTTTGGATCAAAATCGGGACCAGCACGGAGAAAAGCTTCCGGTAAAAAATGCGGTCGCCGATATAGTTGCGGATATTCATAGGAAACTCCCGTCGAAAAAAATCAGTGTCGCTTATTCTACCGATTGCGCGCGAAAAAGTCAATGCGCTTTAGGCTTTTTTTAGTTTAAGCGGTTATCCTTGCGGCAAAAGCAGCAAGGAGGAATGCAAAATGTTAAGAGCAAATCGGCTCAAAACCGTCGGGGTGCTGCTGACGGCGGCCTTTTCTATATATGTGCTGCTCGACAGCTTTGTGATCGAGCGCAGATCCGTCACCGTCACAGATGACGCGGAAGCGTGTTTTATCGAGCAGACTGCCGAGCCGGTGCAGGAGGACGTCTGCCTTGTCCCGACCGCGGCGAGCATCGACAACGATGCGCCGGAGGAGACGGCGATCTCGCTGCCCGCAGGGGCGCAGACAATCGGAAGCTATGACGACGGCAAAATCGCGATCACGCTGTATACCTTTCGCTATGCCGATACCCAGGTCTATGCCGCGGATGTGGCGCTCTCCTCGGCGCAATATCTGAAAACCGCCTTTGCCGACAGCACCTACGGCCGGAACGTGACGGACAAAACCTCCGAGATCGCCCGGGAGGCGGACGCGGTGCTTGCGGTCAACGGCGATTATTACGGCGCGCGGCAGAGCGGCTATGTGATCCGAAACGGCGTACTCTACCGCGACAGCGCCTCGGAGAGCGAGATGCTGCTGATCCGCACCGACGGCAGCTTCGAGATCGTATCCGCCTCGGCGGCAAGCGCGGAGGAGCTGCTCTCCGGCGGCGCGTGGCAGGTGCTTTGCTTTGGCCCGGGACTGGTGGAGGACGGCGAGATCGCCGTCGAAGAGGGAGAAGAGGTCGGCCACGCGAAGGCCTCCAACCCGCGCACGGCGATCGGCATGCTGAACGAGGGGCATTATCTCTTCCTTGTCTCCGACGGCCGCACCGGCGAGAGCGAGGGGCTGAGCCTCAGCGAGCTCGGGGAGCTGATGGCGGCGATGGGCTGCCGGGAGGCGTATAATCTCGACGGCGGCGGGTCGTCCACAATGGTGTTTTTAGGCGAGGTCGTGAACAACCCCACGACCAATGGCAAACGCATTTCAGAAAGGAGCGTGAGCGACATTGTCTATGTCGGATAAGAACAGAATGCTGCGCGCAGCCGTCTTATGGGCGGCGGTAGGCGTGCTGACGGCGCTCTTTGCTGTCGGATACGAAAGGCTCAGCCACGGGGTGGTCTCGCCGTTCATGGTTGGCGCGTTTCTGATCCCGCTTGTACTCGGCAGCGGCGTGAACATCCTGCTGATCTCCCTGCGTATGCGCGCGGCGGGGGAGCTCTGCGCCGCATTCTGGAAACTCGCGGTCGGCGTGCTCACAGTCGGCTGCCTGCTGCAGGGCGCGCTGGAGATCTACGGCACGGCAAACCGGCTGATGATCGCGTATCCTGTCTCCGGGGCGATTCTGATAAGTCTTGCGGCGCTGTGCTATCTGATGAGAAAAAAAACTCTGCCTCCCCCCCCGGGGGAGGCAGAGTTTTGTGTTATTTGATCGGGAACAGCTCGCGCGAGACGTGCTCCATCAGGTCGTTTTTTTCCTCGTCCGGGCCGACCAGGCTGCGGTACAAGCCGAAGCGGTGGCTGTCATGCGGGTGATCGTAGCTGCACACATAAAAGCCGACCCACTGCTGCTGGGTGACGTGCTGGCGGTAGGCTGCCTCCGCTACCCGGAACGGGGAGAGAAGCCCCAACTCCGGCGCGATGAGCTCATAGTTCAGCATGGTGCTCTCGCTCCAGTCGCCGTACAGATGCAGATACGTCTTCGGCGTGTCCCAGACGCCGTAGCGTTCGGCCGATTCGGGGAACTGCGCCGGATCGGCGGCGGCCTCGACGGCACGCTCGACCGTGTAGGCCGTGAGCATATGCACGCCGTGGCCGTATTCTCCGCTTTCGGCATGGGTGACGACGACAAGCGGCTTGAAGCGGCGGATCTGTTCGACCTCGAAGGCAACGAACGTGTCCTCACCGTAGATGCTCGCTGCGTCCGGATAGCTGTAGCACTCCCTGTCCGGCACCTCGTTCGTGACGGGATAGAAACGCGCACAGGCGGTCCACAGACCGTTGAGCGCCTCGTGCGGACGGAAACGGTAATTGGCGAAATCGGTGAGATAGTTGCTGGTCATATACGCCACCTGGACGCGCAGGCCGCGCACGGCGGAATAGTAGGGGATCAGCCCGCCGAAGAAGAGCAGCTCGTCGTCATAGTGGGAGGAGAAGAGCAGAATATCTGCGCCCTCGTCCTCCCGGAGGTTGCGCCAGGTCTGGACAAAGGTCGGAAGATAGCCGTCGGAAAAGGCGTAGACGTCGCGGATCATGACATCCTCGTCCGGAAAAACAAGCTCGATGCTCGTGTCAGGGCGGTCAAGGAACACGCACTCGTGCAGGAAGCCGTCCTGTCCGCAGGGCTGCTCTTCGCCGCCGGAGCGCAGCGTCCAATCGCCGGGATAGGTGCCGAAAACAACGTACAGAGCGAAGATCTCGTCTTCCGCCGAGAGCGTGAGCGTCGTGCCCCCGGGGAACGTATAGTCGGTATAAAGATTTCCGTCCAGCACCGCGGCGGCGCCCTGCGGGGCATCGAGCGTGAGCTTGAGCTGTGCTGCGGCTCCCTGGCCAACAGGATCGGGAACAGGCCCCGGCTCCGGTGTGGGCAGAGGCGTCGCCTCCGGTATTTCCTCGCCAGGGGACAGAGCTTCCGTCTCTGCCGGGGCGTCGACGGCGTCTCTGCTCTGCAGGAAAAGCGCCAGTGAGACGAGCAGCAGAAGCACAAAGAGAACGATCGTCAAAACAAGCAGTTTACGTTTCATGCGAATGTGCGAACCCCCCGAAGAGTTCGCCCTTTCCTTCTTCAATGTTTATACACGGACACATTCAAAGCAATGCCACTCCTCTTCGCAGCGGTGAGCGCTGATCGCAAAGCCGTTTGCACGGAGGGCCGCGGCGACCTCGTCCTGCCGGCCCTCGATGATGCCGGAGGTAATAAAAACGCCGCCCGCGGCGAGAAACGCCCCGGCGATCGCGGAGAGGGGGATGATCACATCCGAAACGATGTTCGCCAGCACGATATCGTACCCGCCGCCGAGCGTCCGGCGCATCGACGCGTCGGAGAGGATGTCGCCCGCGTAGACGTGAAAGCGCCCGGCACCGATGCCGTTGAGCGCGGCGTTGGCGCAGGCAACGTCCGGCGCCTTGGGGTCGATGTCGCAGCCAACGGCGCTCTCACAGCCTAAGTTGAGCGCCCCGATAGCCAAAATGCCGCTGCCGCACCCGAGGTCGAGCACGCGTTTGCCCGGCGCGGCATAGCCCTCGAGCGCGGCGAGACACATGCGTGTGGTCGGGTGGCTGCCCGTGCCGAAGATCAGCCCCGGATCGAGCCGCAGCGGGATGCGTCCGCCGGCGGGGATCTCCTCCCACTCCGGCACGACGACGAGCTTCTCCCCGATCTCGATCGGTTTATAGTATTCCCGCCAGTTGTTCTCCCAGTCGCTGTCCTCGACGAACGAGACGGCGACCTCGCCGCAGGCTCTGCGGATCGCGGAGAGGACCCTGCGCCCGTCCTCATCGTCGGCGAGGTAGGTCTTGATCCGGCTGACGCCGGAAAAGCTGTCCTCGAGCTCCTTATCCACATAGTCCCAGTATTGGTGATTGTTCTCGAGAAATTCGCGGAAGTCTTCCTCGTTTTCGATCACAAAGCCGCCGGCTCCGAGCGCGGCAAGCTCCTCGCAGCGCGCGTCGATCTCCTCGCCGGGGGTGTTGATGCAAACTTCTATCCAGCGCATTCGTTAATCCTTCTTCGTATGCATTATCTCTGCCACTTTTCGCAGAGGCGGTTGATCTGGTCGGTGAATTTGCCCACATCCTTGTTGGACATGCCCTCGCAGGCGCGGATGACGGTGACAAGACGCTGCCCCGCCGCGACGAGCTTTTCAAAGAGCATGCGCTTGCGCTGGGCCTGCGGCGTCTCGGCAGCCTTCCTGACGATCGGGATCCCCTCGGGACGGACGGCGAAAGCGTCGGAGAGCAGGTCATAGACCGTGCCGCTGTACGGCGCGCAGGTCTTCCAGCCGAAGCGTTCGGCCACGAGACCGGCAAAGGACTCGGTCACGTCGTCGTCGCCGTGGTTTATGAAGACCATCGCGGGCTTGCAGGTAAAGGCGGCAAGCCAGTCGATCAGCCCGTCGCGGTCGGCATGGCCGCTCTTTCCGGGCATGGAAAGGATCTCGGCCTTGACGGCGATATCCTCGCCGAAGAGCTTGACCGTGTCCTTGTCGCCGTCCTGCAGGATGCGCCCGAGCGTGCCGTAGGCCTGATAGCCCACAAAGAGCACCGTGCTCTCCTTCCGCCAGAGGTTGTGCTTGAGATGGTGGCGGATGCGGCCGCCCTCGCACATGCCGGACGAGGAGATGATGACCTTGGGCGTGCGGTCGTCGTTGATGGCCTTGGATTCGTCTGTGGAGACCGAGACGTTCAGCCCCGGGCTCATCAGCGGGTTGACGCCGGAGGCGAGAAGAAGCTGGGTGGCATTGTCAAAGCAGTCCCTGTCGCACTGGAGAAAGACGCTGGTCGCCTCAACGGCGAGCGGGCTGTCCACGTACACGGGGAAGTCGCCGTGGCCGTGGACGAGATGCGCGTTTTTCAGTTCACGGATCAGATAGAGGATCTCCTGCGTGCGCCCGACAGCGAACGAGGGAATGACCACGTTGCCGCCGCGGTCGAGCGTGCGCTGGATCACGTCGGCAAGAAAGTGGACCGAATCGGTGTTGTTGTCGTGCAGCCGATCGCCGTAAGTGGATTCCACGACGATATAATCGGCCTCGTGAACGTGGTCCATCGGGCTGATGATCGGCATGTTGCGGTTGCCGAGGTCGCCGCTGAAGACGATCTTTTTCGTCTCGCCGCCCTCGGTCAGCCAGACCTCGATCGAGGCCGAGCCGAGCAGATGACCGGCGTTGACAAAGCGCAGCGCGACGTTGTCGCCGATGTGGACGAGCTGGCCGACCTTGCAGGGGCGGAAGCAGTTGACAGTCGCCTGCACGTCGTCAAGGTCGTACATCGGCTCATAGACGTCCTCGCCGGCACGCTTGGCCTTGCGGTTTTGCCATTCGGCCTCCTGCATCTGGATGTTCGCGCTGTCGCGCAGCATGATGTCACAGAGATTGGCCGTCGCCTCGGTCAGATAGATCCCGCCGCGAAAACCGTTCTTGCACAGCAGCGGCAATCTTCCGGAGTGGTCGATGTGGGCGTGCGTGACCAGCACGAAGTCAAGCGCCGTCGGCTCGACAGGCAGATCCTGGTTGACGAATACGTCCTTGCCCTGCTCCATGCCGAAGTCCACCAGACCGCGCCGTCCGCCTACCTCGAGATAGGTGCAGCTGCCGGTGACCTCGTGCGTTGCGCCGAGAAACGTGATTTTCATCTGTTCATGCCCCCGTGTCCTGATTTTTTATAATAAAATATTGTAGCATATCCCGTCCTCCTTTTCAACGAAAGAGAAGAAAAAAGCAGGGACGCCGCGCCTGGAAAGGCACAGCGTCCCGATCCCGTTATTTGGAAGAATAGACCCGCGGCACGCGCTTCGAGACCGCGCACAGCAGCTCGTAGGGAATGGTCTGCGCCGCGTCGGAGAGCGCGCAGATATCGCAGTGCTCGCCGAAGATCTCGACCTCCCCGTCTACGGCGGCGTCGGGCAGATCCGAAACGTCCGCCATGCACATGTCCATGCAGATGCTGCCGCGCTGCGGGGCATAGCCGCCCGCAGTATAAAAGCTGCACTTGTTCGAGCAAAGGCGCGGCAGACCGTCGGCATAGCCGATGGCGAGCACCGCCATGCGCGTGAGCCGATCGGTCGTATAGCGGCGGCCATAGCTGACGGAGGTGCCGCTGTCGTAATGCTTGATCGTCGTGATGCGCGTCATCAGCCGCATACAGGGCTTCAGCCCCAGCTTTCCCGTGTCGTCGCCGTAGCCATAGAGCAGCAGCCCGGGGCGCACCATGTCAAGGAGCATCTCCGGATAGTGCACGACTGCGCCGCTGTTGGCACAGTGGCGGATCGCAAAGCGGATGCCGCCGCGCTCGCCCACGGCGTCGATCACGCGCAGGAAGAGCGCGAATTGCTCGCGCGTATAGCGCTCGTTTTCCTCGCCGGGCTCGTCGGAGACGGCAAAGTGGGTGAAGATCCCCTCACTATGAAGCCCCGGCAGCGTGCAGGCGTAGATGATGTTCGCAACGCCCTCGTCAAAGTGCCGGCCGGCGCAGAGAAAGCCGAGCCGGGACATGCCGGTGTCGACCTTGATGTGTACGCGCAGCGTCCTGCCCAGCCGCGCGGCCTCGCGCGAATACTCCTCGGCCTTGGCCAGACAGGTCACCGCCTGGGTCAGGTCGTTGCGGATCAGCGTTTCGGTAAACTCCGCCGGCGTGTGGCCAAGGACCAGGATCGGCAGGTAGATGCCGCTTTGACGCAGCTCCATCGCTTCATCTATCCCGGCGACGGCAAGATAGTCCGCGCCCGCGTCCTGCAGAAGTCTCGCGACCTGAACTGCGCCATGGCCGTAGGCGTCGGCCTTGACGACGCCGAGAAAGCGGCAGCCGGACGGCAGACGGCTTCGGATCGCGTCGTAATTGTGCCGGATGTTGGCAAGGCTGATCTCAGCCCAGGTTCTTTTTCGCAAATCATCCATAGGATCAGTTCACCTCGAAAACAGTTTCCTTGTCGTGCTCCATCAGCTCGCGATACAGCTCGCGGTAGTATGGCCTGTCCTGACGGGCAAAGATCTCTTCGATCCCGGCCTGGAGCGCCTCATCCCCCAGACAGGCGGTGATGAGCGGAGAAAAGCGGCGTCGCTCCTGCGCAATGGCGGAAGCGATCGCAGCGCGCGGCGACGGGGCATCACATTCGTTTATAAAGGCGACAACGGCGACGAGATCCGTCATCTGTCGGTAGGGCGAGTCGTTTCTCACATATTCCTTCGGATAGCCATCCGCGCCGTCGTACCAGCGGTGATGGCCAAGCGCCGCATCGGCATAGATCGCCGTGGAGCGACGCGCGGCAAGGTCGTCGTGGCCGGAGATCGTGTGCAGCTCGTACATGCGCTGCTCGCCCTCGAGCAGGTTCCGGGTCTGACTGAGCCGTTCGAAGTTCATCTTGATCAGACCAAAATCCTGGTACAGGCCGCACTGCTCGGCATAATCCGCAACGGCCCGTTCTTTTTCTTTCCCGTTGGGATATGCGCGCAAAAAATCAATGTCATCAAAAAAGGAGGGATTGCTGCGGTAAAGGGCGGTGCTGCAAAGCCGCATCAGCTCGCCCGCGCGCCGCGATCGGATATAGAGATTCCCGGTCAGGCGCTTCATCAGCTTTGCCGTGATATCCCGGTAGCTTTCCACGCCGTCGATCTCGAAATAATCGGTAATGACAAGACAGATGTTGTAATAGAAAAAGTCGTTAAAGCGCTCGGCGGGATAGGTCAGAAGCGTCTGCATCATTTTGCGGTAGGCCCGGTCAAGAAAATGGATATGCTCGCGCTTCGTCTGCAGGACAGGGTTGTCCCGCACGAGCCGGCCGTAATAGATCGGAAGCTGGACATTGGCGTAAAGACCGGAAATGTCATAGCTGTCGTAGGAGGAATCGTCGATCAGCTGCTCCATACGGGCAAGCGTCGTGGCCAGATCCACAAAACCGCAGCTGTATTCCATCTCGTAATACGGCCAGAGCCAGCGGACATTCGGCGTCTGTGTGCCGGATTCCGGCTTGAAAACGACCTCGCAGGATTCCAGCACCGCAGCCAGCTCATCCGCACTGAGCCCGCCCTTGGAAAGAACGGCGCGGTTGGAACTCATCTGCTGGTGCGTGCGTTTGAGAAACGTGTCCCAGGGAAGAGAGGGGGCAAGCGCACGATAATAATCGTCCTGCACGATCTGCAAAACACGCTTGCTGATGGCGACGCGGCGCCCCAGCTCGGTCGAGCAGATGGCAATATTGGCAAGAGAGCGGATGATATAGCCCTTGGTCTGCTCGTCGTCGATCTCGGCGAAAAACTTCAAATACGAGCCGCCCTCGGTAAACACCATTTCATTGCGGAACCGAAAAGCGTTCGAGGCCTCGCATTCCGTCCCCTGAAGACTGCGCCCCAGGTAGTAGAGCCCCATGCCGACCATGTATAGTTCTTTGATGACGCGGCCGCGGTCGCGTCGGAAGCGACAGAGACTTAAAAGCGAGTCGTGGATCAGCAGATAAATGCTGCAGTCGACATTGGTCGACCAGTCCATCAGCGCGCCCGCAAACTCCTCCAGCGCAGCGATGTCCGCCTCGGAGGCGGCGTGAAGTCCGTCGAGAGCGGGGAAGAGATTGTCGTTGAGCAGAGCGATGTTTTCTTCCCGCAGCGCGGCAATGCGCGCCTGGGCGTCGCGCTGGGTGGCATACCAGCTGTCAAAATCGGGCGCGGAGACGCCGTAGAAATCACTCAGCGAGGCGATTTCGCGCACGTTGTTCAGATATTGTGTCTGATAGGGCAGCATGCCTCCGGCTCTCCTTTCATGCGGTATGCGATCGGGATCAAAGCGCCTGACGCAGCGTCTGCATCAGAAGATTGACGTCGATCGGCTTGGCGATGTGGCCGTTCATGCCGCAGGCGCGGGCCCGGGCAATATCCTCGGCAAAAGCGTTGGCGGTCATGGCAAAGATCGGAACGCCTCCGGCGTCGTCCCGCTGTGCGGCGCGAATCCGGCGCACGGCGTCATAACCGTCCATGACCGGCATCTGGATATCCATCAGAATCAGATCATACGTGCCCACCGCGGAGCCGAGGAAAAGGTTGACAGCCTCCTGCCCGTTTGCGGCACAGTCGACGGCGGCCCTTGTGACGCTCAGAATCTCACAGGCGATCTCGCGGTTGATGTCGTTGTCCTCCGCAAGCAGGATGCGCCTTCCCGTAAGATCCGGGATGGCGGAAGCGACATCGCCCGTATCGGAGGCCTCAAGCGCGTGGGCGAGGCCGTTGATAAGCGACTTGCGGAAGAAGGGGATCGGAATAAAAGCGGAAATCCCGCTGCGGTTTGCGCGGTATTCGATCTCCTCCCAGTCGAGATCGCTGACCAGGACGAGCGTCAGCGCGCTGTCCGCCTTGTGCAGATAGGAGGCAAGCTCAAAAATGCTGCCGTTGTGCCCGACTGAGCGCCCCAATACCGCGCAGGAAAAGCCCTCGCCGCGGAAATCTGCCTCGGTGATCGCGGAAACGGCGGCGGACGACGAGGAAACGATCGTGAAGGAGAGAGCGGAGTCGCCCAGATACTGCCGGTACAGGGCCTGCATGGCCTCGTCGGCTTCGATGATCAAAAGCCGTTCGCCCTCGAGCGGGGCGGCATTGATCGGGACGGACTCATAGCGCAGGGGGGTGCGGATCGTGACAAGCGTACCGCGGCCGGGCGTGCTTTCGATCGCGATCGTGCCGCCCATCGCATCGATCAGCTTTTTGACGATGCTCATGCCGAGACCGGTGCCCTCAACACCGGAGAGCGTAGAGGAGGTGACGCGCTCGAAGGGGTCAAAGATGCGCTGCAGAAAATCCTCGCTCATGCCGATGCCGTTGTCACGGCAGGTAAAGACAAGCGTGCAGCGCCCGTCCGCCGCCTCCTCCTGGGAGACGGAGACAACGATCTCGCCGTGCTCGGGCGTGTATTTCACCGAATTGCTGATGATATTGACATAGATCTGCCGCAGGCGAAGCGGATCGCCGTACAGTCCTTCGGCAAAGATGTTATCCGCGTCAAAGCGAAAGCTGTGATGCCGCTGCTCGGCCTGGGGACGGACGATCGTCAGCGTCTCGTGCAGCAGATCGCCGAGAGAGAAAAGCTCCTCCGCGACCGACATACGGCCGGAATTGATGCGGGACATGTCGAGCACGTCGTTGATCAGGCTGAGCAGATGGGAGCTGGCGACCTCAATCTTGTTCAGCGCATCGGAGACACGGCCTTTTTCGTCGATATGCTTCTTTGCCAGTGCCGTCATGCCGACGATTGCGTTCATCGGCGTGCGGATGTCATGTGACATGTTGCTTAAAAAGGTTTCCTTGGCGAGATTGGCGTTCTGCGTCTCCATCAGCTGAAGGCGGAGCGCTTCGTTTTCCCGCCGCAGTTCCTCATTCTGCTGTTTCAGGGCAAGGCTGGATTCGTCCATTTTTTACACGCTCCTCGCTCGCGCTGCGGTGTCCGGATTTTTATTGTTTTTCTATTATATCATGCATAGGGCAGGAAATCAATTCACACCGCGGCCGGGAAAAAAAGAAAGCCGCCAGGAGGACGGCTTTGCGGGAAAAGGATACGATTTATGTCAGGATGGCGTGAGCAAGGGAAAGCAGGATAAGCAGCAGAACATTGATCGCCGTGAACTCCGTAAGATAGCGCCCGGTGTGGGCGTGCTCGGAGTGGGCATAGAGCTTCATGCTGATGAGACTGGCGAGACTTGCGATCGGCGTGCCGAGCCCGCCGATGTTGACGCCGAGCAGCAGCTCCTTCGCCTCGCCGGTAAAGCCAGAGAGCAGCAGCGCCGCGGGCACGTTGCTGATGACCTGGCTCGCGAGCAGCGAGACGAGGTATTCCCGCCCTGTAAGCAGCGTGCGCACCAGCCGGTCCACCGCGCCGACCCTGGCCAGATTGCCGGAAAAGATGAAAAACGCAACAAAGGTCAGCAGAAGCAGAAAGTCGGCCTTGAGCAGGATCTTCCTGTCAAAAAGCAGCAGCACGATCAGCACCGCAAGCAGCATCACCGGCCAGCTGAGGACGCGCAGCACGACCAGCAGGCACACGGCAAACAGCGCCAGATACAGCGCCATAGCGCGCTTGTCCATCCCCGGCTCCTCGCCAAGAAAAAACGTCAGCGGCGCGGCGGAGAGCGTCATACAGCCCAGAGCAAGAAGCACGAGCGACAGCAGCCAGAAGGGCAGCGTCGCGCGGATGAAGTCGAAAAAGGCGAGGTCGTAAAAGGAATAAAGATAGAGATTCTGCGGATTGCCCACGGGCGTGAGCATGCTGCCGAGATTGGCGGCCACGGTCTGCAGCACGACGATACGGATGAGGTCGCCCCGGCGGTCGGCCAGACCCAGCACGACGACGGCAAAGGGCACGAAGGTTAACAGCGCCACGTCATTGGTGATGAGCATCGCGGAGAAAAAGCTCAGCAGCACGAGGATCAGCCCGATGAGACGCACGTTTGCCGCCCTCTCGCAGAGCGTGTGCGCCAGATGCGAGAAGAGCCCGGCGCCGCGCAGCCCGGCGACGACAGTCATCAGGCAGTAAAGCAGCGCGAGCGTGCGAAAGTCGAGATAGGAAAGATAGGTCTTGTCCGGCGGCACAAAAAAGCAGCTGACGAGCGCCGCAAGCGTCGCAATCAGCAGCACCGGCTCGCGCCGGATAAAGGAACGGATGGCTGACATGGCTTTCTCCCATAAGTTTTACTTCGACACAGTATAAGCCTTCCCCGGCCAAAGCGCAAGGGAAGGCTTTCCTGATCCTGTTTTTTTCAGTCCAGCAGCTTCAGCGGCATCCATTTCCGGTAATCGCCGGAGACGAGGTGATAGGAAATGCCGTTGTGGTCGCCCTCCAGGCTGTCGTGAAAGCGGCTCTCGCCGTGGCTGTGGGCATAGACCACCTGCTCTGCGCCGTATTCCTCCGCCATCTGCGTAAAGGCGCTGTCGCTCTGAAGGATGTTCGTCGGGGGATAGTGCAGGAGCATGATGAATTTGCGGTATCCGTCCTGCTCTGCCGCCTCGAAGGAGCAGCGCAGACGCTGCAGCTCGCGCTCGACGAGCTTTTCGGAATGCGCCTCGGCCTCCTCGTCCCAGCCGATGATGCGCCCGCGCCGGTCGAGATAGAACGGCCCTTCAAAGGTGTGCCCCTTGGTGCCGACGATGGCATAGTCGCCATAGGGAAAGTAGTTGTTCTGCAAAAAGCT
>DJYJ01000071.1:0-11077 GCA_002450075.1 Clostridiales bacterium UBA6981 | reverse complement strand
CGTCCCAGAACATGTCGTGGTTGCCGCGCAGCAGGATCTTCCGCCCCGGCAGGGCGGCGATATAGCGCAGATCCTCCTCACTTTCTCCGAGACTGCGCCCCCAGCTGTGATCGCCGAGAAGCAGAAGCGTGTCGTTTTCCGTGAGCAGCGCTTCACAGTTCTTTTTGAATGTTTCCTCGTGGTTTTTCCAGACCCGTTCCTTCATCTGCGCCCGCGCCTTCAGCGGCGAGGTAAAGTGAAGATGCAGGTCTCCGATGGCATACAGACTCATGGTATCCTTCCTTGATCCGATCCCGTGACAGACGACAGACTATCGCCGGCGCAGCTCGCCCAGGATCGCGCCGCCGAGAATGAGGACCGCGCCGAAAAGCTGCAGCGACGTCATGCTCTCATGCAGAAGCAGCGCCGCGAAGAGGAGCGCCGAAACCGGGTCGGCATAGCTCAAAAGCGCGACGGACGAGGCCGGCAGCTTTTGCAGGCCCGTGAAGTACAGCAGATAGGCAAGGGCGGTGTTGACAAGACCGATGAGGGCGACATACGGCAGCTCCGCCCGCACGGGACGGGGAAGACCGGAGGTGAGCAGAACATAGACAAGCACGACGACAAACGCGACGTCCAGCTCGATGGCCGCGGTCTGCAGCCCGCCGGTGCGGACGATGCGCTTGTTGAAAACGATCAGCGAGGCGTATAAGAGCGCGGAGAGAGAGGCGATCAGCAGCCCTGTGAGGCTCATCGCGCCGGAGGCGATGCTCCCGCTGATGCAGACGAGCCCGACGGCGACGATACCGAGCGCGGCGATCTTCCACCCGCCGAGCTTCTCGCGGAAGAGGACGGGGGAGAGGAGCAGCACCAGCATCGGCCCCGCGTAATAGATCAGCGTGGCGAGACTGACGTTCAAAAGACGGTAGGCCTCGAACAGCGCCACCCAGTTGCAGCCGAGCGCCGCTCCGCCGAGCAGCAGCGGCATGGCCTCGGCGCGGACGGAGGCGCGGTCAAAGCCGCCGCGCAGCAGCACGACCGCGGTCAGTACGGCGCCGCCGATCAGCGTGCGCAGCAGCACGACCCCGCCCGCGGGCGCGGAGAGGTGCGAGACGATCAGGCCGTTCGTGCCGAAAATCAGCATCGAGAGGAGATACACGCCGTAAAACAGCGCGATCCTGACGCCGCCGGAGGAGTTTGTTTTCATGGTCATCACTTCAAAAGTCCGGGAAAACCTGTACCTGTCAGCCTTGCTTATCCTGCGCGGCAAACGCGTCGATCTCCTTTTGCAGCAGACGGAACACGTTTGCGACGAGGAACCCGTCCGCGACCGCGTGGTTCAGCCGGACGGTCACGGGCATCATGAGCCGCCCGTTTTCCTCACGCCAGCGGCCCCAGTTGACGATCGGCGCGAAATACAGATAGCCGTCCGGCAGCTCGAGCTCGAGCGAATCGTACGAAAGCCACGGGATGCACGAGGCGTCGAACCAATTGGGGTGACGCTCGGCGTCAAGGCCGTATTCGCGCGTCTCCTTCGCCCCCTCGAGATCGCGCAGCGCGCCGGCATAAAACGTCTCATAATCGCTGTGGTACGTGGAATAAGCGAGCGTGAAGGTCTCGGTGTCCTCGTGGAAGACATACTGCGTCGGATGGATCACGTCATACGCGATCAGCTCGTCCGTCTGCCAGAGGTAGCCCATCCGGTAGTCCTCGCGGGAGTTGAGGACCCGGGAGAGAAGGTAGAGAAAATTGAGATAGAACTTTGTGCCGCTTTGGCGGGAATACGCCGCCAGCTCCGTCACGTCGAGGCGCGCCGTCATGGAGACGGAGCATTTGCAGTCCTCGGTAAAGTGGCGGAACACGCCCTTGCGGTAATAGCTTTCTTTGTCGATCAGCCTGTAGCTCATGCAAATCGCTCCCTGCCTGTAAGACTTGTCGTGCCGGCCTTTCTTATTTTCGCGCGATCACGACCGGCTGATAGAAGCCGGTATCCTCCGGGAAGAGCCAGTTCACTTCCCGGCAGCCGGCGGAAAGGAGGCGTCCGGTCAGCTCCTCCCGGCGGATCGCGCGGTATTCGCAGACGAAGCGGCTGACAGTAAGCTCGCTCTCATCCTCGATGATATACTGCGTCAGACTGTATCTCTCGCCGCTCCAGTCCCAGGTCTGAAAGGAGACGCGCCGCCCGCCCGCCGTCTTGTGGATATAAGGAGGGGAGTAGGGCGGCTTTGTCTGTAAAAGCGCGTCATAATCCCGGATGCTCGCGACAAAGATCCCGCCGGGAACAAGCCTGTCGGTGATGCTCGCCGCGGCGGCGTCGAGATCCGCGGCGGTGAGCATGTGCGGCAGCGCGTTGTCCATGGCGATCACGATGTCGAAGGTTTCGGCAAAGGTATCGGAAAGAGCGCGGAAGTCCGCGCGTTCAAGGCGAAGAGAGACGCCGCGCTGTGCGGCGCGCGCTTTTGCCTCCGCGAGCTCGGCGTCGCTGATGTCCGACGCGGTCACGTCATAGCCGAGCCTGGCCAGGCCGATCGCCTGGGTCCCGATCCCGCAGGCACAGTCGAGGATGCGGGCAGTGCGGTCAAAGCCGCGGTCTTTGAACAGTCTGTCAAGTATGACAGCCTGTTCGTCCGACTCGTTTTCCCAGTCAAGGAACAGCTTGTCGTACTGCGTGGCCATGTCGTCATAAAAGGTCTGGATGATGTTCATGGAGAGTCTCCTTTCCCTGCGGGTTCCACTGCCGCGGTGTTCAGCCCGCCGGTCTCAAGGAACGCAGGCAACGAATGAAACAAGCCCGGCCTCTCGGAGAGAGGAGTAAATTCATCTATCTTCAGGCGACGCCGGTTCGAAGAAGCGCCGCCAGGGGAAGCGGTCGTAAAACGTCCAGTGCTTTTCGTAAAAGGCGGAAAAGCGCCCGATGATCGTCCCGTTGATCAGCGCGCACAGGATCGTGCCCCAGTTCACGCCGACGAAGCGCCACAGACCGAAGACGAGAAAGCTCATCACCACGCCGACAAGGCAGCTGAGGCAGTCATAGCCGGTTTTGAATTTGTTGATGTCCACGCGGAAATGGCCGGACACTTCCTTGACGAAGAGCTCGTATACCTCGGGCGAGATATAGGTATGGAACATCGCCGAAACGCCGGCGGAGCAGAAGAGCATGCCCACGACGTAATAGATCACCCGCTGCCACCAAAACGCCGTCGGCAGCAGCGCGCCGAGGCGCATGAAGCCGTCGAGCACGAAGCCATAGACCACCGCCGTGATAAACGAAAAGAGATAGGAAAGGCGAAAACGGCGGAGGATCAGGATCATGACGAGCAGCAGCACGGCCTGGAGACAGTATTCCGCCATGCCGAAGGTGACAAAGCTCCACGTCGGCGAGAGAGCGCGGTACAGCAGATAGGCCGGCGCGACGACCATCGACACGCCGAAATCCGCTTTTTCCATCAATACCACGCCGATCGCCACAAACACGAGGCCGAGGACGTAGGCGAGCTCAGTGCTGCATTTCTTCTTCATTGTATTTTCTCCGTTTTTGTATCGGTTATCATTCTCGGTTCTTTTATACCATACCGTCCCGGAACAGTTCAAGCCCCGCGTCCCGAATGAGGCGGGAAAGACGGCGGCATCGTACGGGGTGTGGTTATCTGTTTTTTCCGCTTGGCGGCAAAATCATGATTGACGCGCTGACAGACGGGCAGATGAGAGAAATCTGACAGGTAAGGCAAACATAAAACAGCGAACACTTGCGTCTGCTAAGTGTTCGCTGTTTTGCCATGATGTTGGGATGATTGGAATGATGAAGGAAGGCCTGCAACTTATTACACGCTTATATATCGGGAAGAGTTGCTTTTTACTGGATCAGATTCTCCAACGTTCCGAACAGAAGCTCCGGCTGCACAGGCTTCGAGAGATGGGCGTTCAGCCCCGCCTGCAGACTGCGCTGGACGTCTTCATCAAATGCATTGGCCGTCAAGGCGATAATCGGGATCACCTTTGCATCCGGGCGATCCATTGCGCGAATGACGCGCGTAGCCTCCAGTCCGTCCATTTCGGGCATACGCATATCCATCAGGATCGCGTCGTAATAGCCTGCCGGATGCGCGGCGAAAAGCTCCACCGCCTGTTTCCCGTTTTCGGCGCGGTCGGCCTTCATCTCCCGCATTTGAAGGACCATCAGAAGGATTTCCGCATTTACGTCCATATCTTCTGCCAACAGAATGCGTCGTCCGGCCAGGTCAGCCTTGGCCTGCTGCTTTTTTTCCGGGATGTTTTTTCTCTTCAGCGCGGACTTGAATTCCTCCAAAACGGCAGCCGCAAAGAGCGGCTTGGGCAGGAAGCTGTCCACACCGGCTTGAAGCGCTTCTTCCAGAACATCATCCCAGCGGTAGGCGGTGAGAATGATGATGGCGGACTCGCGGCCGATTTCCGCGCGGATCTGCCGGGCCGTTTCAACGCCGTCCATCTCCGGCATTTTCCAGTCCACAAGGATCAGATTATAGGGATCCATGCGGGCGTGGCGCAGCCTGACCATATCAACAGCCTGCTTCCCCGAGCTTGCCAGTTCCGAGGCGATGCCGGCCTTTTCCAATACCAGCTGCGCGTGCCGGCAGGCAACCGGATCGTCATCGACGATCAGCACGGTCATTTCATCGGGATGGACTTCTTCCTGCTCTTGCAGATCTGTTCTGCCGGAATCGGAGAGGGTGACCGTGACAATAAAGGTCGTACCGACGCCTTTTTCGCTCTCCACGTCGATATGGCCGTTCATCAGCTCCACGAGGCTCTTCGTAATAGCCATACCGAGACCGGTACTGCCGTATTTTGTTGTGGTAGAGGAATCCTCCTGGGAGAAAGTGTCGAACAGCCGGGGAAGATACTCCTTGCTCATGCCGATACCGGTATCCGAGATCGTAAAGCGAAGCGAGGATTTTCCGTCGAATCGCGCTATCCTTTCAACCTGCAGTTCCACCTTGCCGCCCGACGGGGTAAACTTGACTGCGTTCCCGAGAATATTGATCAGCACCTGCCGCAGCTTCATGTTGTCGCCGATGTAGTAATCGTCCACCTCGGAATTGATGCGGCATTGGTACTCCAGACCCTTATTCTGGCACTGACCGCTGAACATGGTGTTGAGCGCTTCCAGCAGCTTCTGGAAGGAAAACTCTTCGTTTTTAAGCGTGAGCCGCCCGGATTCGATGCGGGATACATCCAGAATGTCATTGATGAGCCCCAACAGGTGCTCGGCGGAGGCTCCGATCTTCTCCAGATACTCGCTGGTTTTCTGCGGCGTATCCGGGTCGTTCAGGGCAATGCTGTCCAGACCGATGATGGCGTTCATGGGTGTGCGGATCTCATGGCTCATGTTGGACAGGAATGCGGTTTTCGCTTTGCTGGCCTCCTCCGCAGCCATCAGCGCATCACTGAGGGCCTGCTGCTGCTCCATGGTGTTGCGGGTGTCGGCGTCCACGTCCACAAAGCAGGCGCCCACGCTGTCGACCTGCTGCCCGTCCTGATCACCTGCGCGCTGAACTCGGGCAAAGCGGACGGTCTCAAAGCTTTCGCGCCCGTGACGCTTTACCATATAGGTATGGGAAATGACGCGATGCCGCTTCAGCCCTTCACGGATGGCGTCCGGCTGGATGAAGCGCAGAAACTCCTCCCGGTACGGATCCGTGATATATTGATTGGCATAGGCAGTCACAGCGGCGAGATAAGGAAAATGCTCCCCGACCTTAAAGCCTGGCGAATCCAGATCCGTGTGTTCCTGATAGCAGACGCCCGCATCCTTATCCAGCTCCAGATAATAAACACTCCAATAGTCGGCAGCCAGCGCGGTGATCATCTTGTCCTGCTGCTCCCGATGCCGTTCCTCCTCCAGCAGCTTTTCCTGCAACGCAAGACGGTGCTCCAGCTCCTCCTGCTTTACACGGTTCGCCGCTTCGGCGGTCTCCTGTTCCAGCAGGAGTCGGCTGTTTCTTTTGGTCTGCCAGATGATAAAGCCGAACATCACCAGCATCGCCGCGACGGTCAGGGCGGATTGGACGATACTCCGCCTGACGGTTCCTTCTGATATGGAGCTGATGCGCTCGCTGATCACACTCTCCCGAATCAGATAAGTAAGCTGCCAGTCCGTTCCGCGCACCGGAATATAGGTCAGCGTCTCGCGAATGCCGTTGAACGTGAAGGAAACAACGCCCTGTGTTCCTGACTGGAATTCCTTCGTAAAGCTTTCGTAGAAATAGGGTGGCTCAAAAACAGCGACTTGCATGGCCTCCAGCAGGTTGTCCTCCATGGCGAGACCGCCGAGCACGGAGTCAGTCAGAGCAATGCCGTCTTCCGTATAGATGTTGCAGAATGTGGCGTTACCGGTGTGGGTCGTCATAGAGACACCGGCGAGCATTTCCTGCATATCGATGGCCATAAAGCAGACAGACAGCGTTTTCCCCTGGAAAGGGATACTGACCGGTACTGCGATAACAATGCGCTTATCCGGACTGTCCGAATGGAAGATGGAGATCTCCGGCTCAGAGAGCGCCCGAAAGTCAAAGCTGTATTCATCAATATTGCTCTGGGTTCCGGTAGAGGTATAAATCAGGCCATCCGTATCCACGAAGGCAAACTTGTCCAGATGATAGAGCCGCTTCATGCGTGTCTGATACGACTCCAGATGCGCCTTGTCGGTGAGATCCTCTGCCGTCAGCAGATCAACGGCCACGCGGATCGTCTGAATCTTTTCCCGGAGGTTATCCTCCACGACCTGTTTCCGGCGTCCCGCCAGCTCGTCGAGATACAGCAGGCTCACAGAACGGACGGCTTCCTCCGTATCGCGTCGGGCACGGGAGCCCATCCACATCGTTCCGGCCACCAGAATGATTGCGAGAATCAGACTGCCGATGACCGCTATTGTTGTGGTATAATTCTTTCTTCCTTGCTTCACCAGGGATTCACCCCTTCTTCTCTTGCTTCTCGGCATCATATCTTTAAGTATAGCACGAAAATATACATCTGAAAAGGGATAATCCTCTGGACATTTGCCATGGAAAGGAATCCGATTCGCAGGCGATCGAACAGAAAAGAGAAGAGTATGCTGCAATTCATAAATTCTCCTAACTTATACTATTATCTGATTAAATTCTTTAATCAGATAAGCCGCAGTTCTGCGGCATTTTCAGCGCAAAAGGCGCTGAAAATCCGTCTCATACAGAACCTCTACGCACCTTACGGTGCTATAAAAACCTTTAAACGATTAAAGGTTTTTATGAGGTTCTAGTATGACAACACAATAAAGGAGGAAAGGGCATGGACAACCCCAGACGCATCGCCAGCGGCATCGACGGTCTTGACCGCGCGATCGACGGTCTGCGCAGCGGCGACACGGTGCTGTGGCAGGTCGAGCACATCCGCGACTATATGTTCGCCGCGACCCGCTTTGTGACCTCTACCGCGCGCGGCGGACAGAGGATCGTCTATCTGCGCTTCGGCGAGCATGACGAGGTCATCGACGCCCAGGCGCTGGCCGACCGCGGCGCGAACGTGAAGAAATACACGCTCGACCCCACCGTCGGCTTCGAAACCTTTGCCGTCCAGGTGCACCGCATCATTGCCTCGGAGGGCGCGGGCGTGTTCTACATCTTCGATTGCCTCACCGAGCTGCAGAAGTACTGGTTCTCGGACATGATGGTGTGCAACTTCTTCTGTCTGACCTGCCCCTTCCTGCAGGAGCAGCAGTCGATCGCCTATGTGCCGATCCTGTACGAAAAGCACATTTACGAGACGGTCTCGCGCATCCGCCATGCCGCGCCCGTGCTCTTGAACATCCGCACGATGAACGCCGCGACCTATATCCACGCCGTCAAGGTCGACGGCCGCCAGACCGAGTATATGTACTTCCCGGTGAAGATCGAGGGCGCGAACAGCACCCTTGTCACCTCCAGTGCCGAGAGCTACGGCATCTTCGACATCTTCACCCAGACCGGCGAGCGGCGCGACTGCTGGGACAGCATGTTCGACTTTGCCGGCCGGAACGAGAGCGAGCCGACCGACCCCGAGGCGCTCGCCCACCGGGACAACATCATCCGCTGCCTGCTCGGCAACGAGCCGCAGCGCTTTGCCCTCTGCCGCAAATATTTTACGACCGCCGACCTCATCGCCATCAAAAAGCGGGAGATCGGCACGGGCTGCATCGGCGGCAAGGCCGTCGGCATGCTGCTGGCGCGCCGCGTGCTCCGGGCCACCGACCCGGAGCTCTTTGCCCGCCGCATCGAGCCGCACGATTCCTATTTCATCGGCGCGGACGTGTTCTATACCTATTTCGTCCAGAACGACGCCTGGAGTCTGCGCACGAAGATGGTCGACGTCGAGGACTATCTCGCCGTCGCGCCGCAGATCCGCGAAAAGCTGCTGCACGGCGAGTTCATGCCCTCGATCAAGGAGCAGTTCCGCTCGATGCTCGAATACTTCGGCCAGTCGCCGATCATCGTCCGCTCCTCCTCCATCCTCGAGGACGGCTTCGGCAACGCCTTTGCCGGCAAGTATGACAGCGTCTTCTGCCCCAACCAGGGCACACCGGAGGAGCGCTATGCCGAATTCGAGGCCGCGGTGCGCACGGTCTATGCCTCGACGGTCAACGAGGACGCGATCCGCTACCGCGCCGACCGCGATCTCCTCAGCCGCGACGAGCAGATGGCGCTGCTGGTCATGCGCGTGAGCGGCGACATCCACGGCGATTACTACTTCCCGCACATCGCGGGCGTGGGCCATTCGCAGAATCTCTATGTCACCTCCGCGGCCGCCGCAGACGAAAACCGCGGCGCGCTGCGCCTTGTCATGGGCATGGGCACCCGCGCGGTCGACCGCGAGGCCGACGACTATGCCAAGCTGCTCGACATGGCGCGGCCGCTGGCCCCGCCGAGGGTGGCCTACGGCGACGAGTATAAATACTCCCAGCACAAGCTCGACGCGATCAATCTGAAATCGAACCGCTTTGAGACCGTCGAGATCGACAGGCTCGACAAGGCGGATCTCAAGACCGACTCCTATCTCTTCATGGAGCCCGACGCCCCCACGCGCGCCCGCTTCCGGGAAATGGGCGTGGATTATCCCGTGCCGGACATCGTGAACTTTGACAAGCTCCTGCGCCGCACGGACTTCTGCGCTGTCATGACCAAGCTGATGGGGGATCTCGCCGAGAAGTACGACTATCCGGTGGACGTGGAGTTCGCCTGCAACTTCCGCCCCGACCGCGAGTATAAGATCAACCTCCTCCAATGCCGCCCGCTGCAGACGCGCGGCATCGGCGCGCAGGGGGTCAAGCCCAAGGTGCAGGACTATTTCTTCCGCATCAACGGCAATTTCATGGGCGGCAACGTGGCGCTGCCGGTGCGCTATATCATTAACGTAGACGTCGAGAGCTATCTCGATCTGCCGGAGCAGAAGAAATACCACGTTGCCCGCTGCATCGGCCGGCTCAACGCCCTTTTGCGCGACGAGCGCACCGTGCTGATGGGGCCCGGCCGCTGGGGCACGACGACGCCGTCTCTCGGTGTGCCGGTGAACTATACCGAGGTCTCGCACTTCGACTGTCTGTGCGAGCTGGCCTACAGCTCCCACGGTCTGCGCCCGGAGCTGAGCTACGGCAGCCACTTCTTCCAGGACCTTGTCGAGGCCGGTACGTTTTATACCGCGCTCTACCGCGGCGAGAGAGGCTGTGAGTTCAACGACGCGCTCTTTGAGACCTATGAGAATTGCTACCGCTCCCTGCTCGGCGACGAGGCCGAGGCGGATATGGAGCAGGTCATCCGCGTCTACGACACCGGCGGCCACGCGATCCTCTATTCCGAGATCGCGAGCCAGGAGTGCTTCCTCGCGAAGATCTGAAAAAGAGCTGAATCGAACAGGGACCGTTGCAAAATGAGAATTTTGCAGCGGTCCCACTTTCTGCTCTAAAGGGCAAAAGGAACCGGGAGACTGTGGAAAATGTTGCCACAAATCTCCCGGTTTTTGCATAGCAAAGCCAACCCCAGCCCATGGACAGGAGCCAAATGTTGAAAAGAGATTCAATTCTTCGTTACGCAGCCGAAATCTCGGACAAATGCGTTCGCAATCGCCCTTTGTCACGTTTCATCCAGAGCTTTTTCAGGTCAAAAGCAAGCGCCAGAAAGAATAGCTCTGTCCTTACGTTCTTCCTTCCCCGCGTGAGGAAACGTCGGAAACCAAAGTCGTTCTTGAGCAGCCCGAAGGCACCTTCCACCTGGATCGACCGGCATTGACGCAGATAGATTCCGTACTCTGTCGTGATGTTCTCAAGCGAAGCTTTTCTTAATTCCTGAAACGTCTTGTTTACCCGCAGTTCCTTAGCTTGCTCTGCATTCTTCGCCTGGCAGCATTTTTCTCGAACCGGACAGCCAGAGCAGCTTTCACAGCGGTACCATGCCATCGTAACATATTTCCCGTGTTGAAGTTCCGTGCACTCCCGGCGCAGACTCAACTTTCGCCCTTGCGCACAGGTATAACTGTCGTCTTCGGCATCATAGGACATGTTCTCCATTCTTCCGATCTGCTTCTTGAAACTACTGCTCTTCTGTTGCTCATAGTTTGCGGGCTTTATGAAGCTTAACTGTCCGTTGGCCTCCAGATACAGATAGTTGTTAAAGCGCTCGTATCCAGCATCGGCGGTTGCGGATTTGTACTTTTTCCCGTGCTTTTGCTGCATCGTTTTCATGAACGGGACCATGGTACCGTAGTCTGTCCGGTTGGAGAAGACTTCGATGCCGGTGATGTATTCACTGTTGACCCCGATCTGCACATTGTATCCGGGCTTGAGCTGTCCGTTTCGCATATGGTCTTCCTTCATCCGCATAAAGGTGGCGTCCGGGTCTGTCTTGGAATAGCTGTTGCGGTCTGCACCCATAACAGCAAGCTTTTCTTCGTAATCCCGCCACCTCCGGCGCAGCTCGTCCAGCGCCTCCCACTCCTTCTGGGCGTCGCTCTTCCTGTGACCCGGGCCATGGACAAACGAGATATCTGCTGCCATCTCTGCAAGCCGCTGCTCCAGCGCTTCCAGGCTTGTGATCGAAACAGTAGTGAGTACCTTCTC
>DJYJ01000021.1 GCA_002450075.1 Clostridiales bacterium UBA6981 | reverse complement strand
GGAGGTCGCGAAGCGGCCGCCGTCGAGCTGGACCATCGGACGGATCTCAGGCGGGATGACCGGCAGGATGCGGATGACCATCCACTCGGGGCGGTTGCCGCTCTGGCGGAAGGCCTCAACGCACTCGAGACGCTTGACGAGCTTGGCCTTCTTCTGGCCGTTGGCGCTCTTGAGCTCCTCGCGCAGCTCCTCGGCCAGCTTGTCGCAGTCGATCTGCTTCAGCAGTGCCTCGATCGCCTCGGCGCCGATACCGGCCTGGAAATCGTCCTCATACTTCTCTCGCATCTCGTGATACTCGCGCTCGCTCAGGATCTGGCAGCGGGACAGCGGCGTGAAGCCGGGGTCGATCACGATATAGCTGGCGAAGTACAGGACCTTCTCGAGCTGACGCGGGGTCAGGTCGAGCATCAGGCCCATGCGGCTGGGGATGCCCTTGAAGTACCAGATGTGGGAAACCGGCGCGGCGAGCTCAATATGGCCCATACGCTCGCGGCGGACCTTGCTCTTGGTGACCTCGACGCCGCAGCGGTCGCAGATCTTGCCCTTGTAGCGGATCTTCTTATATTTTCCGCAGTGGCATTCCCAGTCCTTCGTCGGTCCGAAAATGCGCTCGCAGAACAGACCGTTCTGTTCCGGCTTGAGCGTGCGGTAGTTAATGGTTTCAGGCTTTTTGACTTCGCCGTATGACCAGCTCAGGATCATCTCGGGGGAGGCAATACCGATCTGAATAGCATCAAACGGTGTATAGCTCATTACTCATCCTCCTCGTCATTATAGTCATTGTCGTTGCCGATGTCGGCGCCGAACTCATCCTCGGGCACGTTCTCGATAGAGAAGCCCTCGGCCTCGATCTCGGCGTCATCTGCGGCGTAGAACTCGTCGCGCATCTCGGGGATGAAGTCGTCCTCGTCGTCATCCTTCAGTTCGATCTCATTGCCGTCCTTGTCCAGAACGCGAACGTCCAGACACAGCGACTGCAGCTCCTTGACCAGGACCTTGAAGGATTCGGGAACACCCGGCGTCGGGATGTTGTTGCCCTTAACGATCGCCTCATAGGTCTTGACACGTCCGGTCACATCGTCGGACTTGACGGTCAGGATCTCCTGCAGCGTATAGGCCGCGCCGTAGGCCTCGAGAGCCCAGACTTCCATTTCACCGAAGCGCTGGCCGCCGAACTGAGCCTTACCGCCGAGCGGCTGCTGGGTAACAAGGCTGTACGGGCCGGTGGAACGGGCGTGGATCTTATCGTCGACGAGGTGGTGCAGCTTGAGGAAGTAGACCCAGCCGACCGTGACGTCGTTATCAAACTTCTCGCCTGTGCGGCCGTCGTACATCTCGCTCTTGCCGTCCTCGCGCAAACCGGCCTGGCGCAGCGTCTCGCGGATTGTGGTCTCGTTGGCGCCGTTGAACGTCGGTGTCGCGACCTTCCAGCCGAGCGCCTGTGCGGCATAGCCGAGGTGGACCTCCAGGATCTGGCCGATGTTCATACGCGAAGGCACGCCCAGGGGGTTCAGGACGATGTCCAGCGGCGTACCGTCGGGCAGATACGGCATGTCCTCACGCGGCAGGATGCGGGAAACAACGCCCTTGTTGCCGTGACGACCGGCCATCTTGTCGCCGACGGAGATCTTTCTCTTTTGAGCGATATACACGCGGACGACCTGGTTGACGCCCGGATTCATCTCGTCGCCGTTTTCACGGGTAAAGACCTTGACGTCAACAATGATGCCGCTCTCGCCGTGGGGCACCTTCAGCGAGGTGTCGCGCACTTCGCGCGCCTTCTCGCCGAAGATCGCACGCAGCAGTCTCTCCTCCGCGGTCAGATCGGTCTCGCCCTTCGGGGTGACCTTGCCGACAAGGATGTCGCCCGCGGTGACTTCCGCGCCGACCATGATGATGCCGCGCTCGTCGAGATACTTCAGCGCATCCTCGCCCACACCGGGGATATCACGGGTGATCTCCTCGGGTCCGAGCTTGGTGTCGCGCGCATCGCACTCGTACTCTTCGATATGGATGGAGGTAAACACATCCTCCATCACGAGACGCTCGTTGAGCAGAACGGCGTCTTCGTAGTTGTAGCCTTCCCAGTTCATATAGCCGACCAGGATATTCTTGCCCAGCGCGATCTCGCCCTGGCTGGTGGACGGGCCGTCGGCGAGGACGTCGCCCTCAGCCACGCGGTCGCCGACAGCGACGATCGGACGCTGGTTGATGCAGGTGCCCTGGTTCGAACGGGCGAACTTGATGAGCTTGTAATCCTTGCTCTCACCGGCGTCATAGCGAACGGTGACATAGTTTGCGTCAACGCGGGTGACGGTGCCCTCGCCCTCGGCAAGGACGCACACGCCGGAGTCGACCGCGCACTTGTGCTCGATGCCGGTGGCGACAATCGGCGCCTGGGTCGTCATCAGAGGAACGGCCTGACGCTGCATGTTCGCGCCCATCAGAGCACGGTTCGCGTCGTCGTTCTCAAGGAACGGGATCATCGCGGTCGCAATCGAGATCATCATCTTCGGGCTGACGTCGACATAGTCGACTTCCTCGCGGTTGACTTCGATCGTATCATTGCGGTGACGGCAGGTCACGCGGCGGTTGAGCAGGCAGCCGTTTTCGTCAACAGGCTCGGAGGCCTGGGCGACGATGTACTGGTCCTCGACGTCGGCGGTCATATACTCGACCTCGTCGGTGACACGGCAGGTGCCCTTTTCGACCTTGCGGTAAGGCGCGACCAGGAAGCCGTACTCGTTGGCGCGCGCATAGGAAGCAAGATAGGAGATCAGACCGATGTTCGGGCCTTCAGGCGTCTCGATCGGGCAGAGGCGGCCGTAATGGCTGTAGTGAACGTCACGGACGTCAAAGCTCGCGCGCTCTCTCGAAAGGCCGCCGGGGCCGAGAGCGGACATACGGCGCTTGTGCGTCAGCTCTGCCAGTGGGTTGGTCTGGTCCATGAACTGGCTCAGAGGGCTCGAACCGAAGAACTCCTTGATCGCGGCCGTCACGGGACGGATGTTGATCAGGCTCTGCGGGGTGACGATATCGAGATCCTGCAGCGTCATGCGCTCGCGGATCACGCGCTCCATGCGGCTAAAGCCGATGCGGAACTGGTTCTGCAGCAGCTCGCCCACGCAGCGGACGCGGCGGTTGCCCAGGTGGTCGATGTCGTCGGCGTTGCCCACGCCGTGAGCCAGCGCGTTGAGATAGTTCACAGAGGAGAACATATCGTCAACGATGATGTGCTTGGGAACGAGGATATCGATGTTCTGACGGATCGCATCCTTGAGAGCCTCGCCCTCGAACTGCTCCATCAGCTGGCGCAGGATGATGCCGCGCACCTTGCCCTTGACGCCGACTTCGGCGGGGTCAAAGTCCACAAAGCGCTTCATGTCGACCATGCCGTTGGAGAAGACCTTGACGTTCTTGCCGCCGATGCTCAGCACGACGGACACAACACCGGCGTCGTCGATCTCTCTCGCCTTTTCGCGGCTGATCGTTTCGCCCGCGTCGGCGAGGATCTCGCCGGTGTAGGGATCAACGACAGGCTGAGCGAGTTCAAAGCCCGCGATGCGCGGGAAGAGCGAGAGCTTCTTATTGAACTTATAGCGGCCGACGTCAGAGATGTCGTAGCGGCGGTGGTCGAAGAAGAGGCCGTCGAGCAGCGTCTCGGCAGACTCCACCGTGGGAGGATCGCCCGGACGCAGACGGCGATAAATCTCGATCAGGCACTCATCGCGGCTCTGCGTGGTGTCCTTGTCGAGGGTCGCGATGATGCGCTCGTCCTCGCCGAAGATCTCCTTGAGGCGCTCGTTGGTGACGGCGCCGACATGGCAGTCGTCCACACAGCTCAGCCACTTGGCCGGGACATTCTCATCATACTGACCCATGGCCTTGAGGAACCAGGTGATGGGCAGCTTGCGGTTCTTGTCGATGCGGACGTTGAAGACGTCGTTCGTATCCGTCTCATACTCCAGCCATGCGCCGTGATACGGGATGACCGTGGAGGCGTAGATCGAAAGCATCGTCTTGTCCGTGGTCTTGTCAAAATAGACGCCGGGGGAACGGACGATCTGGGAGACGATGACGCGCTCGGCGCCGTTGATGACAAAGGTGCCGCCGGGCGTCATGATCGGGAAGTCGCCCATAAAGATGACCTGCTCCTTGATCTCCTCGGTCTCCTTGTTGCGCAGACGAACACGGACCTTGAGCGGAGCGGCATATGTGGCGTCACGCGCCTTGCACTCTTCCTCGGTGTACTTGGGCTTCTCGTCCATCGAATAGTCGATGAAGCTCAGTTCCAGATTGCCGGAGTAGTCGGTAACGGCGTCGGTCTCCTTAAAGACCTCGCGCAGCCCCGTCTCCAGGAACCACTTGTAGGAGCTCTTCTGGATCTCCAAAAGGTTTGGCATGTCCATGATCTCCTTGGTGCGGGCAAAGCTCTTCCTCAAAGTTTTGCCGTAGAGAACATCAGTTGGCATTGGCGCACTCTCCTTAAATGTAATTGCGAACGCCCGGGCTTGTTGTTAAAATTTATCCGCCCGGTGTTGATAAAGCGGACACGATATGCTATACTCTGAAACGTAGATAGTGGGTCAATATGGCCCCTCCCCTTACAGACATAGCAAGTTATTCTACCATTGCCGTCTGTTCTTTGTCAAGGGGCTTTTTCTGATTTTGTCGGGGGCTCCCCGGCTTTTTTATTTTTCGGAGGATTTTAAAAGATGGGGATTGCGGTGTATCTGCTTCTGGCGCTCGAAGCAGCCCTGGCGCTGCTGCTCTTGAAGTGGTCCGGCTGCCTGAAGGACAGGTGCGGATGGGTCGTTTCCGTTCTGCTCATCCTGCTTACCTTTGCGGCACGGGCGTATGTTTTTACCTATGAGACGCTCGACTACCGCGACTTTTTGACCAAGTGGGTCGAGTATTTCCGGCAAAACGGCCACTTTGCCGCGCTGCGCAACAGCGTAGGAAACTATAATATCCCCTATCTGTATTTCCTTGCGCTCTTTTCCCTGTCCTCCATCCGGGATCTGTATCTCATCAAGCTGCTCTCCACCTTTTTCGATGTCATCCTCGCCTGGTCTTCGATGATGCTGCTCGGCCGTTTCACACGGCGGAACGGCGTGCGTCTCGCTTGCTTCTTTACGGTCCTCTTCCTGCCGACCGTCTTCCTCAACAGCGCCGTCTGGGCCCAATGTGACAGCACTTATGCCGCCATGCTCGTGCTCGCGCTCTATCTGGCGCTGGACGACAAGCCTTCTCTGTCCATGCTCTGCGCCGCCGTCGCTTTCGGTTTCAAGCTGCAGGCCGTGTTCGTTCTCCCTGTCTTTGCCGTTCTCTGGATGGCGAAGAAGTTCCGGTGGTATCATTTCGTGCTCTTCCCTGTCGGCTATATCGCCCTTGTCCTCCCCGCCGTATTGCTTGGGCGTCCCTTCTGGGACACGGTCACGCTCTATTTCTCCCAGACCGGTAGCATCGGCAGCGCGCTGAACTACAACTCCTCCTCTGTCTTTGCCTTCTTCCGCCAGGTTCAGAACCTCTCTCTCGCCTCCAAAGCCGGGATCATTGGCGCTTTTGTATACATGCTCGTGGTCCTGCTCGTCTGCTTTTTTGGCCGCAAACGCCTCAATGACCGTGCGATCCTCGGCGCAGCCGTTCTGTTCGCGGTCGGGATCCCCTTCCTGCTCCCCCACATGCATGACCGGTATTTTTACTGTGCGGACATTCTCACGCTTGTTCTGGCCTTTGCCTCCTGGCGCTGTGCGCTTGCCGCCCCGCTGACCCAGTTTGCCTCCCTGCTCGGCTATCACGCCTATTTGAAGATGCGCTTTCTGCTGCCTATGCGCTACGGTGCGCTGGCGCTCCTCGCCGTTCTCGTGATTGCCGTGTGCTATTTCTCCTTCTCTTTGTTTGACGATGTCGATGCGAAAAACGCTCCGCCTACGCAAAAGAAAAAAACTGCTTGACAAAAGAGCAAAATCTGCTATAATACCCCTTGCCTTAAATGCGGCGCCGCCACACGGTGCATCGGTCTTTCAATGCAGACACAGCACCGGCGGAGATTTGCGAGAGTGCTGGAATAGGTAGACAGGCACGTTTGAGGGGCGTGTGTCAACCGACGTGTGAGTTCAAGTCTCATCTCTCGCACCAAAAAAAGCCTGTCACTATGTGACAGGCTTTTTTCATATTCTCTTGTTTTCTCTTTGAGAATTTAGACAATATGTAATGACCTCCGTTTTGTAGCAACGTGGATTTACCTGTATACTATAGTTGCTAAAACAAATGGT
>DJYJ01000024.1 GCA_002450075.1 Clostridiales bacterium UBA6981 | reverse complement strand
AGGGTGGTCTTGCCGTGGTCGATGTGGCCGATGGTGCCGATGTTGACATGGGGCTTGGTTCTGTTGTACATCTGTTTAGCCATGAGTATATCCTCCTAATTTTTTGTTTTTGATTAATGATTAAAGTTGAACCCCGTGCGGCTGTGCACAAGAGATTCCTGCAGGTTTTTGGGCAGCTCGACGAAGTGGCTGGGCTCCATCACATAGGTGGCGCGGCCCTGGGTCTTGCTGCGCAGGTCGGTTGCGTATCCGAACATCGTCGAGAGCGGGACGTTGCTTTCGATCGTCGCCGTGCCGTTGCGGATGTCGGAGCCGGAGATCTGTCCTCTTCGGGCGTTGATATCGCCCATCACGTCGCCCATATATTCCTCGGGCACCGTGACGACGACCTTCATGATCGGCTCGAGCAGCGTGGGATCGGCCTTCATGCAGGCTTCCTTGAACGCCATGCTTCCGCAGATCTTGAACGCCATCTCCGAGGAGTCTACTTCGTGGAACGAGCCGTCAAGCACGGTGGCCTTGATATCCACCACCTGATACCCGGCGAGGACGCCCGAGAGCATAGCTCCCTGGATGCCCTGGTCGATGCAGGGGATGAATTCCTTGGGGATCGCGCCGCCGGTGACCTTGTTGATGAACTCATAGCCCTTGCCGGACTCGTTGGGTTCGATCATCAGCTTGACGTGCGCGAACTGGCCCTTGCCGCCTGTCTGACGGACGTACCTGGTGTCGACCGTGGCGCTGCGCCGGATGGTCTCTTTATACGAGACCTGCGGCTTGCCCACGTTCGCCTCGACCTTGAACTCGCGGAGCAGTCTGTCCACGATGATCTCAAGGTGGAGCTCGCCCATGCCGGCGATGATGGTCTGGCCCGTCTCTTCGTCCGTATAGGTCTTAAAGGTCGGGTCTTCCTCCGCCAGCTTCTGCAGAGCGATCGCCATTTTTTCCTGGCCCGCTTTCGTCTTCGGCTCGATGGCCACGCGAATGACGGGTTCCGGGAATTCCATGGACTCCAGAATGATCTGGTGTTTTTCATCACAGAGAGTATCGCCCGTTGTGGTATTTTTCAATCCCACCGCGGCCGCAATATCGCCGGAATAAACCTGATCGATATCTTCTCTGTGATTGGCGTGCATCAGCAGGATCCTGCCGAGACGCTCGCGCACGCCCTTCGTCGAGTTCATAACCGTCTTTCCCGTCTCCAGCGTACCGGAGTACACGCGGAAGAAGCTCAGTCTTCCGACATAGGGGTCGGTCATGATCTTGAAGGCCAGTGCCGCGAACGGCTCTTCATCGCTTGCCCGGCGGACTTCCGTCTCGTCGGTCTTGGGATGTACGCCTTCGATCGCCGGGATATCCAGCGGCGAGGGCATGTAATCCACGATCGCGTCCAGCAGCTTCTGTACGCCCTTGTTCTTGTAGGAGGTGCCGCATGTAACGGGAACCATTTTCACGTCGCACGTGGCTTTCCGGATGACCTCGCGGATCTTCTCCGCGGGGATGTCTTCGCCGCTGAGATAATGTTCCATTACCTCGTCGTCGAAGTCGGAAATCGCCTCCAACAGTTTATCGCGGTACTCCTGGGCAAGCGGCAGCATATCCTCCGGGATCGGTTCGGTACGCATGTCCTTGCCGAGATCGTCGTAATAGATGCGCGCATCCATATCCACGAGATCGATGATACCGGCGAAGCTGTCCTCGCTTCCGATCGGAAGCTGAATGGGAACGGCGTTGCACTTGAGTCTGTCGTGGACCATATCCAGAACGTGATAAAAGTCCGCGCCCATAATGTCCATCTTGTTGACATAGATCATTCTGGGAACGTGATAGTGGTCGGCCTGTCTCCAAACTGTTTCGGACTGGGGCTCGACGCCGCCCTTGGCACACAGGACCGTCACGCATCCGTCGAGCACGCGAAGCGAACGCTCGACCTCTGCCGTAAAGTCCACATGACCCGGGGTGTCGATGATGTTGATGCGCGTATCGCGCCAGAAGCAGGTGGTGGCAGCCGAGGTGATCGTGATGCCTCTCTCCTGCTCTTCTTCCATCCAGTCCATCGTCGCGGTACCCTCATGCGTTTCGCCGAGCTTGTAGTTCACGCCGGTGTAGAACAGGATACGTTCCGTCGTCGTGGTCTTGCCGGCGTCGATGTGGGCCATGATGCCGATATTTCTGGTTTTTTCAAGTGAATACTGTCTGGGCATGAATGACGTCTCCTGTGGAGATTACCATCTGAAGTGCGCGAAAGCCTTGTTGGCTTCTGCGTTCTTGTGCATATCCTCGCGCTTCTTGACAGAGGCGCCGGTGTTGTTGCACGCGTCCATGATCTCGCCTGCGAGGCGTTCTTTCATGGTCTTCTCGCCGCGCTTGCGGGAGTAGTCGACCAGCCAGCGGAGAGCCAGAGTCTGGCGGCGGGCGGGTCTGACTTCGATCGGCACCTGATAGGTAGCGCCGCCGACACGGCGGGCCTTGACCTCAAGTGCGGGCATGATGTTGTTCATTGCTTCGTTGAAAGCATCCAGGGGCTCCTTGCCGGTCTTTTCCTTGATGATCTCGAAAGCGTCGTAAACGACCTTCTGAGCAACACCTTTTTTGCCGTCGAGCATAACGCCGTTGATGAGCTTGGTCACCAGAACGCTGTTATACATCGGATCGGGCAGAATTTCTCTTTTGGGAACATTCCCTCTTCTGGGCACGTTGCTTCCCTCCTTCATTAAAAAATGGAATCACAGGTACTCGAATGCAGTTCTTTGCACCCGTTTGCGCCCCGAGGTTCATCCCTTTATATGGATAAACGACAGGGCAGTTTGCTGCCTATCGAAAGCTTACTTCTTCTTTGCAGCCTTGGGTCTCTTCGCGCCGTACTTGGAACGCGCCTGCATACGACCGGAGACGCCCTGGGAGTCGAGCGTGCCGCGAATGATGTGGTAACGCACACCAGGAAGGTCCTTGACACGACCGCCGCGGATCATAACCACAGAGTGCTCCTGCAGGTTGTGGCCGATACCGGGGATGTACGCGGTGACCTCGTAACCATTGGTCAGGCGGACACGGGCGATTTTACGCAGAGCAGAGTTCGGCTTCTTGGGCGTAGAGGTACGGACCGCGGTGCAGACGCCTCTCTTCTGAGGGGAGCTGAGGTTGGTCTCCTTGTTCTTCAGGGTGTTCATACCCTTCTGCATGGCCGGAGAAGTGGATTTGTACGTGACCTGCTCTCTGCCTTTTCTCACCAGTTGGTTAAAAGTAGGCATTGTTTTCCTCCTTTCCTGAAAAAATTTAATGCCGAAAACCCTTGCCATACAAGGTGTTTTCCGCTTGTCGGGCGACGTTTCTGCGCCATGGGCGCAGTTCTACCCGCACATTTCGAGATTTTAGCATATTTCACAATTTTAGTCAAGAATTTTTGTCAACTAAAATGAAAAAACTTTTTACGCCGCAAAGCCGGATCCTGCACCGCCCAGCACCGGGAAAAGCCAAAAACCGGAGGGCTTTCGCCTTCCGGTTTTCGGATCGCTATTTGAGATTAAAGCGCGTTGCTTTTGCTCACAAGAGCGGAGAGATCAACATATTCCTCAGGGGCGGCGGCGACGGTCTCGTCGGTCTCCTCCTCGAACTCACGGTAGACATTCAGACCGGTACCGGCGGGAATGAGCTTACCGATGATGACGTTCTCCTTCAGACCGGCCAGACGGTCGATCTTGCCCTTGATCGCGGCGTCGGTCAGGACCTTGGTGGTCTCCTGGAAGGACGCGGCGGACATCCAGCTGTCGGTGGCAAGAGAGGCCTTGGTGATACCCATGAGCAGCTGCGTGCAGGTGGCAAGGGACAGGCCCTCCTCGCCCGCGTCGATGCGCTTCTGGATCTCACGGTTGGCGTCCTTGAACACAGAGATATCGACCGTCGCGCCGGAGAGCAGATCGGTGCTGCCGGCCTCCTCGACCTTCACCTTGCGCATCATCTGGCGCACAATGACCTCGATGTGCTTGTCGTTGATATCAACGCCCTGCTGACGGTATACCTTCTGGACCTCGTTGGTGATATAGCTGCGCACGCCCTGACGGCCGAACTCGTCGTCGTTGACGCCGCGGATGCGGAGCACCTCGTGCGGGTTGAGCGCGCCGGAGGTCAGCTCCTGGCCGCGATCGACGTGGTCGCCGTTGTGGACCAGGATGCCCGCGGAGTGCGGCACGGTGTAAACAGCCGTGGCGCCCTCGGCCTCGTTCGTGATCGTAAGGGTATACATGATGCCCTTCTTTGCCTCTTCGATCGTGACCATGCCCGAGATCTCGGCGAGGATCGCCATCTTCTTGGGCTTGCGGGCTTCAAAGAGTTCTTCGACACGGGGAAGACCCTGGGTGATATCGTCGCCGGCGACGCCGCCGGTGTGGAAGGTACGCATCGTCAGCTGCGTGCCGGGCTCGCCGATGGACTGGGCCGCGATAACGCCGACAGCCTCGCCCATGTTGACCGGGCGGCCGACCGCCAGATTGATGCCGTAGCACTTGGCGCAGACGCCCTGTCTGGCCTCACAGGTCAACACGCTGCGGATAAAGACCTTGTGGATGTCATGCGCTTCGAGCACGTCGGCGTCCTCGGGCATGAGCATGTGATCGGTGTCAAAGAGCACCTCGCCGGTCTTCGGATCAGTGACGGGCACGGCCGGGAAGCGGCCGTGGATCGCGGTGCCGAAGGATTCGACCATCTGGCCGCGGTCATACACCGCGGAGGCCCAGACGCCGTTCGTTGTGCCGCAGTCCTTCTCGCGCACGATGACTTCCTGGCAGACGTCGACCATACGGCGCGTCAGGTAACCGGAGTCAGCGGTACGCAGAGCGGTATCGGCCATGCCCTTACGGGCGCCTCTCGTGGAAATGAAGTACTCCAGGACGGAGAGGCCTTCACGGAAGTTGGACTTGATCGGGATCTCGATGGTCTTACCGGCGGTGTTAGCCATCAGACCGCGCATACCGGCCAGCTGGCGGATCTGGTTCATCGAGCCACGGGCGCCGGAGTTTGCCATCATGTAGATGGGGTTGAACTCGTCAAGGCAGCTCGACAGGGCGTCGGTGACCTTCTTGGTGGTCTGCTCCCACTCGGAAACGACCAGACGATACCGCTCGTCGTCAGTGATAAAGCCGCGCTTGTACTGCCGCTCGATGTTGACGACTTCCTGCTCGGTCTCCTGGATCATTTCGTTCTTCGCGCTCGGGACGGTCATGTCCGCGACGGAGATCGTGATGGCGGCCTTCGTCGAATACTTGTAGCCCAGTGCCTTGATGCTGTCAAGCACCTCGGCCGAGATCGTGAAGCCGTACTTCTGGATGCAGCGGTCAATGATGTTGCCCAGCTGCTTCTTGCCGACCTGGAAGCTGATCTCGTGATCGAACGCATGCTCGGGATCGCTGCGGTCGACATAGCCGAGATCCTGCGGGATCGGCTCGTTGAAGATGATGCGGCCGACAGTCGTGTCGATCACGCGCTTGACCTCGACGCCGTCGATGGTCTTTGCCACGCGCAGACGGATCGGCGCGTGAAGGCCGACAGCGCCTTCATTGTAAGCCATGATGGCCTCGTTGGCGTCGCGGTAGCACAGCAGCGAACGATAGCTGCAGGGCTTGGTGTGCTCCTCGGCGGCCTTCTGGTTCGCGGCATAGATCTCATCGCCGTCGACGACGCTGTTCGGCTCAAAGCCGGTATCTCCGGGATCGGTGACAAGCAGTCTCTCCGCGCCCTTCTCGGCCTTGCCGATGCGGATCATCGTCAGATAGTAGGAGCCGAGGATCATGTCCTGCGTCGGGACCGTGACGGGGTGGCCGTCCTGCGGACGCAGCAGGTTATTGGCGGAGAGCATAAGGATGCGTGCCTCGGCCTGCGCTTCGGCGGACAGCGGCACGTGGAT
>DJYJ01000037.1:2700-11245 GCA_002450075.1 Clostridiales bacterium UBA6981 | reverse complement strand
GAGCGCTGCTGTTTTGCGGTACTCCTTGGATGGTTTTCCACATTTTTGGTCTCTCAGAGCTTGAGCAAGCCGACTTTTTCCACAATCTTGGCCAAATGAAAGAGGCGTTGCCTCTCAATAGTCTCTTTAACTATTTTGAGACAACGCCTTTCCTTTTGCGGCGTTCAACCCGTATAGAAGCGGTCCTCCTGCCATCGTGCGGGATTGCTGTCAATATAATCCCAGATCTCCCGATAATCTGCCTCTCCGCGGACAACATGGTCGTGAAAAGAACGCTGGAAAACCAGGCCTTCCGCTCCGTACGCCCTGCTCAGTCGCGTCGTAATGGATTTGAACGTGCCGATTACTTGCGGTACCGTAGGGGAGGGGCTTGCCCCTCCCGCCTGCTCTCTGAGCAGAAGCAGAATATGAATGTGATTGGGCATGACAACATACCTGTCGATCGAAACCGACGGAAATCTTTCCTCAAGAGCCAGTATCTGCTCCTCCGCTATCCGTCCGATTTCCGACAGTCGCGTTTCGGGAGGGGCAAGCCCCTCCCCTACGACAAGGTCCGAGAGCATACACTTTCTGTTCTGCGTGCAGATCGTGATAAAATACACGCCTGGGCTGCTGTAATCGTATCCTTTCAGGCGCGTCGCCTTTCTCTGCGGAAGTTGCAGGTTCTTCACCTCCGCCTCTCTTTTTTCAATGAGACTTAGCCGTTCCCCACTCTATTCTCCCGCCTCTTTTACGCTCTTCTCCAGATCCTCGGCCTGCTCAAGCAGCGCTTTCGCGCCGTCATAGAGCCGTCTCCCCTCCCCGGTAAGCGCAAAGGAGTTGCGGTCTCTTACCGCGAGCGCGACGCCGAGCTCCCGCTCGAGCGCGGAGACGGTCCGGCTGACGGAGGAGTGGCTTTTATACAGCCGCTTGCCCGCGGCGGAAAAGCTGCCCGTCTCGGCGAGGGCGGCGAAGATGCGAAGCTGCTCGAGATCCATCAGAACGCGAACACGTGCGGCATCAGCTCCGAGAGCTTATAGCTGACGTAGCGGTCGCCCGCGCGGGCGCAGAGCACCTCCATGTCGGGCGAAAACTCGGCGAGGAACTGACGGCAGGCGCCGCAGGGCGTGCACCAGTTTTCGCTGTCGGCATAGATCGCGATGCGGCGGAAGCTGCGGTGGCCTTCGCTGACGGCCTTGCAGCAGGCGGTGCGCTCGGCGCAGATCGTGCTGCCGAGGGCGGCGTTTTCGACGTTGCAGCCGGTAAAGACCGATCCGTCGTCACACTCGATCGCGGCGCCGACCGGGAAGCGGGAATAGGGGACGTAGGCGTTCATCGAGGCCTCTTTGGCCATGCTCATCAGTTCTCTGTCGGTCATGTCTGTATCTCCTTTTTGTTGTTGTATCGGTTCAGCTCAAGTCGATTTCCCAGTTCGGGAAGCCGTAGAGCGGATTGCCTGCGTTGGCGTCGACGCCCTTGATCACGCCGCGGTGGGTGATGATCTGCTGCTTTTCAAAGCCGAGGGGGATGATCGTTGCGTTCTGGCTGAGATAGTAGCAGAAGGCATAGTACGCGGTGGCGCGCGCGGCGTCGGTGGCGGCGAGATAGTTGTTGATATAGGTCTCGTAGCTTGAGTCGTGCGAGTTGGTAAAGTTGATGTTGGTCTTTTCGTTGTCCTCGTCGCGGACCTGGAGGAGCTCGGTCATGTCAAAGTCGTTGCGCAGCTTGACCTCGGCATAGTACATGTCATAGTCGACCGTGCGGTTTTCGCTGATCTCCAGTTCGCCGTCTTCCAGCGCCTTGAGATAGTCCTCCCAGCCCAGCTCATAGATCTTCACCGTGATGCCGATCGTCCTCATGTCCTGGGCGAACTTCTGGGCCATGCCGGCCTTTGCGCTTGAATCGCTGCAGAGGATCATCGTGAAGGTCAGATCGCCCACGCCGCTCATGCTGTCGAACATGCCGTTGTCGTCCGAGTCCTTGAGTCCGAAGTTCTGCAGGATCATCCTGCACTTTTCCAGATCAAAGGCCAGCGAGTCGGCCAGCGCCGTGGGATAGGCCGTACAGGTGGGATACATCGGCACCGCGGAGGCGACGCCGTTGCCGTGCAGCATCTCGTTGGCGAGATATTCCCGGTCGAAGGCGTACTGCAGCGCCGCGCGCACGTTGTTGTAGCGGCAGCTGTCGCTCGTCTCGTTGAAGGCGATGTAGTGCATGTTCGTCGTGGGGAAGGCGCGGATCTCGTTGGAGCTGGCATAGCCGAGGTTGGTATAGCTGCTCGGGTCGTTGATGATCACATCTACATACGAGTCCTCAAAGGCGGCGATGATATCCTCGGCCGTGGAATACTCCTTGAGATAGATCACGTCCACCGGCAGGTTTTCATAGCCGTTATAGCCGTTGAAGGCCAGCAGCTGCGTGCCCTCCTCGTTGTACATGTACGGGCCGCTGCCCATCGGGTGGACGTCGCCGTTCGTGCCGACCTTGACGACCGGGACGTTGAGCAGCTTGATGAACTGCTTGTTCGGGATGCCGAGCGCGATGATCAGCTGGCTGTCGGTATAGGATACGCCCTGGACGCTCGCGAAGCGGCCGGTGTAGCGGTCGGAGTTGATGCAGTATTCGATCGACATGCGCATATCGTTGCCGGTGACGGGCGTGCCGTCGTGGAAGACGTGCGTCGTATCATAGGTCAGCGTCCAGGTCTTGCCGTCCTCCGAGACGGTCCATTCCCGGATCAGCCCCGCGCCTTCGATGATCTCAAAGTTGTTGTCGACCTCCACGAGGTTCTCGTACACCAGCGAGCAGATCAGCTGGTTGGAGTGGTTCGTGGCGACGGAGGGGTTGAAGCTGAAGTTGCTGTTGGAGTTGAGCGAAAACACATGGTCCGCCGAATAGCCCTTTTCGATATCCCGGCCGCCCGTGGAGGTGGGGATTCCGCCCGTCTCGCTTGCCCGGCCGCAGCCGGCGAGCACGAGCACCAGCGCCAGGGCGACAAGCAGGATCAGCGTTCTTTTGATCTTTCTCTTCATTCTCTTACCTCTAATTCTTTTCGCTCAGGACGATGACGGACGCCTGGCTCCCGCGCTGCCCGCGGGTGTAGCGGTGGGACCAGTATTTGTCGTGGCTGCAGAAGGTGCATTCCTCCGAGACGTCGATGTTCTCTTCCCGAAAACCGAGCTGCATGAGCCGCCGTTTGTTGGCGCCGCGCAGATCCACCAGCGTCTTGCCGTCGGCGCGGCGGCGGAAGAGCCCCTCGGTCTCGCCGCCGAGATACGCCTCGACAGCCTGCGGCACGTCGTCGTCGGTCTCAAAGCAGCAGCTCCCGATCGCCGGGCCGAGCGCGCAGCAGATCGTCTCCGGCCTTGCGCCGAGCGCGCGCATCGCCTTCACAGCGTTGCCCAGGATATCCCCCACCGAGCTGCGCCAGCCGCAGTGCACCGCGGCGATCACGCCGTGGACGCTGTCGCAGAGCAGCGCCGGCACGCAGTCGGCCGTAAAGCACATCAGCGGCAGGCCCCGCTCGGCCGTGACAAGGCCGTCCGCCTCGTAAGGGACGGTGCTCATGCACACGTGCCTGTCCTCCCCTGTCACAACGCGCACGACATTGCCGTGCACCTGTTTTGTGACGGCCGCCTCGTCGATCCCCACGCCCATCAGCGCGCAGACGCGGCGGTAATTCTCCCGCACCGCGTCGGGGTCGTCCCCGCGGTTCGAGCCGAGGTTGAGCGAGGAAAAGATCCCCTCGCTCACGCCGCCGTAGCGCGTGGTGAACGCATGGCGCGCCTTTATCGCGCTCGAGGTCATATAGACCAGCTCATTTTCTTTGTTTTCGATAAACATACTCTAAAAACTGAAATCTAAACACAAAAAACTACTTTTCGAATCTGCCGCAGCATTCCTTATACTTCAGCCGGCGGCTGCCGTCGGCCTTCATCCTGCCGCAGGGGCAGGGGTCGTTGCGGCCGGGCTTTGGCGCCTTTTTGACGGGCTTTTTCTTCTCCTCGCTGCCGCCGACGTTGGCCGCCGCGTTTTTCGAAACGGCCTTGCGCTCGACCGGCTGCTCCTTGCGGACGCGCACCGTGTAGAGCCGGCGCACGGTCTCCTCGCGGATGCCCTGCACCATGGCCTCGAACATATCGAAGCCCTCCTGCTTGTAGGCGTCGATCGGCTTGGTGTTGCCGTAGCCGCGCAGCCCGATGCCGCGCTTGAGCTCGTCCATCGCGTCGATGTGGTCCATCCAGTATTCATCGACCACGCGCAGCATGACGACGCGCTCGAGCTCACGCAGCAGCGGCGTGCCGTCCGGCATCGGGCCGAAGGCCTGCTCGCGCTCGTCATAGACGCGGTGCGCGATCGTTTCCACCGCCTCTGCCACCTTGTCCGGCTTAGCAAAACCGCCGAGCGAGGCAAGGCTCACCTCGCCGCGGCGCAGGAACAGCTTTTCAAACGGCTGCAGCGCGTCCTCGAGCTGCTGCTCGCTCTCCGCCGCCGTGCCGCCGAGGCCGTCGGCGACCGTGGTGCGGATAAAGTCGTGCAGCATGCCCATGATCTGCTCGCGCAGATCCTCGCCGTCGAGCACCTTGGCGCGCTCGCCGTAGATGATCTCACGCTGCTGGTTCATGACGTCGTCGTATTCCAGCACGTTTTTGCGCGTCTGGAAGTTGCGGCTCTCGACGGTCTTCTGCGCCTGCTCGATCGCGTTCGAGAGCATCTTGTTGTCAAGCGGCATGTCCTCCTCGACCTTGAGCGCCTCCATCATGCCCATGATGCGCTCCGAGCCGAACAGGCGCATAATATCGTCGTTGAGACTGAGGAAGAAGCGGCTCTCGCCGGGGTCTCCCTGTCGGCCGGCGCGGCCGCGCAGCTGGTTGTCGATGCGGCGCGACTCGTGCCGCTCGGTGCCCAGGATGAAAAGTCCGCCCGCGGCCTTGACCTTTTCGGCCTCGGCGGAGGTGACCTTCTTGTGCTCCTCCATCCGCTCGGCAAAGAGCTTTCTGGCGGCCAGGATGTTCTCGTCGTCGGTGTCGGCAAAGCCGGTGGCCTCGGCAATGACGGCGTCGTCAAAGCCGGCCTTGCGCAGGTCGGTCTTGGCGAGGTATTCGGCGTTGCCGCCGAGCATGATGTCCGTGCCGCGGCCAGCCATGTTCGTCGCGATCGTCACGGCGCCGAGCTTGCCCGCCTGGGCGACGATCTCGGCTTCCTTCTCATGATACTTGGCGTTTAAGACCGTGTGCGGCACGCCGCGGCGCTTCAAGAGCGAGGAGATATATTCGCTCTTCTCGATCGACACCGTGCCGACCAGCACGGGCTGGCCCTTTTCGTGACATTGGACGATCTGCTCGATGATCGCGCGGTGCTTGCCGTTTTCGTTTTTATAGACCACGTCCGGATTGTCGATGCGGATGACCGGCTTGTTCGTCGGGATCTCGATGATGTCGAGATGGTAGATCGCGTCAAACTCCTCCGCTTCGGTGGCGGCGGTGCCGGTCATGCCGGAGAGCTTGCTGTAAAGGCGGAAATAGTTCTGGAACGTGATCGTGGCAAGCGTCTTGTTCTCCTTCTGGACGTCGACGTGCTCCTTGGCCTCGATGGCCTGGTGCAGACCCTCGGAGTAGCGTCGGCCGAGCATCAGGCGGCCGGTGAACTCGTCGACGATGATGATCTCGCCGTCCTTGACGATATAGTCGATGTCGCGCTTCATGATGCCGTGGGCGCGCAGCGCCTGGTTGATATGGTGCGAGAGCGTGGAGTTTTCGATGTCGGCAAGGTTTTCGAGATTGAACGCGCGCTCGGCCTTCGCGATGCCGCGGGCGGTCAGCGTGGCGGTGCGGGCCTTTTCGTCGACGACATAGTCGGCGTCGAGATCCTCGCTCTCCTCCTCCTTTTCGTCGACGGAGGCATAGACCACCTTTTTAAGCCGGGAGACAAAGTCGTCCGCCTGGCGGTAGAGATCCGTGCTCTCGTCGCCCTGGCCGGAGATAATCAGCGGCGTTCTGGCCTCGTCGATGAGGATCGAGTCGACCTCGTCGACGATGGCGTAGGCGTGACCGCGCTGGACCATGTCGCGCTTGTAGAGCGCCATGTTGTCGCGCAGATAGTCAAAGCCCATCTCGTTGTTCGTGCCGTATGTAATGTCGCAGGCATAGGCCGCGCGGCGCTGCTCGTTCGTCAGATCGTGTACGATCAGGCCGACCGTGAGCCCCATGAAGCGGTGCACCTTGCCCATCCATTCGCTGTCGCGGCGGGCGAGATAGTCGTTGACGGTGACGATGTGCACGCCCTTTCCCGTGAGGGCGTTGAGATAGGCCGGCAGGACGGCGACGAGGGTCTTGCCTTCGCCGGTCTTCATTTCGGCGATGCGCCCCTGGTGGAGCACGATGCCGCCGATGAGCTGGACATGGAAGGGCTTCATGCCCAGCACGCGCCACGCGGCCTCGCGCACGGCGGCGAAGGCCTCGGGCAGGAGGTCGTCGGTCGTCTCGCCGTTCGCGAGACGTTCCTTGAATTTGCCCGTCATGGCGTTGAGCTCGTCGTCGCTCATCGCGGCGAAGCGCGGCTCGAGCTTTTCGATCGCGTCGGCGATCGGATATATTTTCTTCAGTTCCCTGTCGGAATAGCTTCCGAAGATCTTATCTAAAAGTCCCATGTCGGTATTAAGCCTTTCTTCGCTTCACGCTTGGCATATCTGCAAGCGCATACTTCTACAAAATAAGATTATAACATAACTTTATGCAGAATAAAAGTAAATTCTTGTGCTTTGAAAAAGGCTATGCTAAAATATGATGATAGGATAATAGGGAGTAAAGGAGGCCGCAATTATGGAGCATCATACCCGACATGCCGTGATCTGGAAGCTGCTGCGCCCGCTCGTGCGGCTGATCCTTCTCATCCGCTTCAACTACCGCTGCAAAAGCCACGCGCCCGCGGGGCCGTATGTCGTCGTGTGCAACCACGTGACCGACTGGGACCCGCTGCTCGTCGGCGCGGCCTTCCGCAACCAGATGTATTTTCTCGCCAGCGAGCACATCATGCGTCTCGGCTTTGTCTCGCGCCTGCTCGACTGGCTCGTGCATCCCATCGTCCGCCAGAAGGGCGGCAGCGCCGCCGGCGCCGTGATGGAGATGCTGCGCGTGACCCGCGCAGGGCACAACGTCGCCCTCTTCCCGGAGGGCAACCGCACCTGGGACGGCGTAACGCGCGACTTTCCCGCCTCGACGGGCAAGCTCATAAAGCAGAGCGGCGCCTCGCTCGTCACCTTCCGGCTGCGCGGCGGGTATCTCTCCTCTCCGCGCTGGTCGGGCGACAGCGTGCGGCGCGGCATGCTGCGCGGCGAGCTCGTCAAGGTCTATACGGCCGAGGAGCTCAAGGGCATGAGCGCGCTGCAGATCAACGCCGCGATCGCCCGCGACATCCACGTCGACGCCTTTGACGACCAGCGCAGCCGCCCGGTCCTGTACCGCGGCCGCCATCTGGCCGAGAACCTCGAGACGCTGCTGTTCATCTGTCCGAAGTGCTTCTCGCATGCCACGCTCTATTCCGAGGGCGACGATTTCCGCTGCCGCCGCTGCGGGTTTGAAACCCACTATGCTCCCACCGGCGCCTTTGTCGGCGGCGACGCGCCCTTCCCGGACGTGCGGAGCTGGAACCGCTGGCAGGACAAGCAGATCGAAAAGCTCTGCCGCGCGGCCGGGGCGGACGAGCCGATCTTTTCCGACGAGAATCTGGAGCTGTACAGTATCCAGTCCGGCCGCTCGAGCGAGTTTGTCGCGCGCGGCGATCTCATCCTCTATGCCGATCATCTGGAGCTGCCGGGGGGTGTGAGCGTCCCGATCGGGCAGATCACCGGCATGTCCCTGCGCGGGCCGACGGATCTGTATGTCGGCACCGCCAACGGCAGCAATTTCCTGCTGCGGACGCATCTGGCTTTGTGTACGCATAAGTATTTGACCGCCTGCGCCTTGCTCGGCAGTCCTGTCGGCACGGGCGTCTGAACGCTAAGAACGGGAGAAAGAGAGACATGTTCAAACAGGGATTCGACAACGACAAGTACGTTAAGCTCCAGTCTCAGAACATCCGCGACCGGATCGCCCACTTCGGCGGCAAGCTGTATCTGGAATTCGGCGGCAAGCTCTTTGACGACTTTCACGCCTCGCGCGTGCTCCCCGGCTTCAAGCCGGACAGCAAGGTGCGCATGCTGCTGGAGATGAAGGACGTCGCCGAGATCGTCATCGCGATCAGTGCCGACGACATCGAGCGTTCGAAGCGCCGCGGTGATCTCGGCATCACCTATGAGGACGACACGCTGCGTCTGATCGACGCGTTCCGCGGCATCGGGCTGTACATCGGCAGCGTCGTCGTGACCCACTATCGCGGCCAGGCGATCGCCGACAAGTTCATGAAGCGGCTCGAGGCGCTCGGCGTCCGCACCTATCGGCACTATATCATCCCCGATTATCCCTCCGACGTCGCACTGATCGTGTCGGAGGACGGCTTCGGCAAGAACGATTATATCGAGACCGAGCGCAGCCTGATCGTCGTGACGGCGCCCGGCCCCGGCAGCGGC
>DJYJ01000037.1:0-2561 GCA_002450075.1 Clostridiales bacterium UBA6981 | reverse complement strand
GAGACCTTCCCGATCTGGAACCTGCCGCTCAAGCACCCGGTCAACCTGGCCTATGAGGCCGCCACGGCGGATCTTGATGACGTGAACATGATCGACCCCTTCCATCTCGAGGCCTACGGCAAGACCACGGTCAACTACAACCGCGACGTTGAGATCTTCCCCGTGCTCGAGGCGATGTTCAAATCCATCTACGGCGAGAGCCCGTACAAGAGCCCCACGGACATGGGCGTGAACATGGCGGGCTACTGCATCTATGACGACGAGGCCTGCTGCGAGGCCTCGAAGCAGGAGATCATCCGCCGCTGGTACGCCGTGGCCTGCTCGGTCCGCCAGGGTCTGAGCGAGCCGTCGGAGCTGCGCAAGATCGAGCTGATCATGAACTCGCTCGACATCGGCGCCAAGGACCGCCCCGTGGTCGCCGCCGCGCTTGCGCGCGCCGAGGATACCGGCGCCCCCGCGATGGCGATCGAGCTGCCCGACGGCCGGATCATCACCGGCAAGACCAGCTCGCTGCTCGGCGCGGCGTCGGCGTGTCTGATGAACGCGCTCAAGGCCCTTGCCGGGATCGACAAAAAGCTGCCGCTGATCGCGCCGGGCGTGATCCAGCCGATCCAGCATCTGAAGGTCGAGCACCTCGGCAACCACAACCCGCGCCTGCACACCGACGAGCTGCTGATCGCCCTCTCGATCTGCGCGGTGACGAACCCCATGGCCGAGCTCGCCGTACACCAGCTCGCTTCGCTGCGCGGCTGCGAGGCGCACTCGACCGTCATCCTCTCGCATGTGGACTCCGACCTGTTCAAAAAGCTCGGCGTGAACATCACGTTCGAGCCGAAATATCAGGCCAAGAAGCTGTATCATCGATAAGTAATTAAGATAAAAGGGAGGGCATCGACATGCCTACCGCCTGGAACCGTACACCCGAGGAATTTCATAAGATCTATGTCGCCAACACCGACGCCTTTTACCGCGTCGGCAGCATGGCCCTGTCGGAGGAGCTGGACAAATTCATGACCTCCTGCGCGCTGGGGCTGTGGAGCAAGGCGGGCAGCATCACGCAGCGCCATGTCGACATGGCCAACCAGATCTATTCCCGCAACCGCCCGCGGCCGACCTGGATGCTCTGGACGCTGACGAGCTCGATCTGCGACAGCGAGGTGTTCCTGCCGCCGGTGTTCTTCTGGAATCTGGCCGAGAGCGACGCCAAACGCGGCAGCGAGACCTCCCGCACCTTCATCCGGATGCTGACGAACATCCTGCTCTATCTCGCGGCCGTGGACGACGACGTGACCTATGAGGAGGCCGAGTATATCACCGAGTGCACCGACAAGCTGACCGCGATCTGCGACACCTCCGGCGTGCGCAAGTCCAAGGAGGCGCTCAACCCCCTCGACTTCGTCACGAGCGGCGAGCCGAGCTTTGCCGAAAAGCACCCGCCCCAGACGCAGACCTCCGGCGGCAAGGCCGACGCGCCCGCCAAGGCGGAGACCCCGGTCGAGAAGCCCGACCTCGACGAGCTGATGGAGCAGCTCGACTCGCTCGTGGGGCTGGAAAACATCAAGAAGGACATCAAGAGCCTCATCAACCTCATCAAGGTGCGCAAGCTGCGCGAGGCGAACGATCTGCCCGTCGCGCCGATGAGCATGCACATGGTCTTCATGGGCAACCCCGGCACCGGCAAGACCACGGTCGCCCGTCTTGTCGGCGGGCTGTACGCCGCGATCGGCGCGCTGGAAAAGGGCCAGCTCATCGAGGTGGACCGCTCCGGTCTCGTGGCCGGCTACGTCGGACAGACCGCGCTCAAGACCCAGGAGGTCATCAAGTCGGCGCTCGGCGGCGTTCTGTTCATCGACGAGGCCTATTCCCTGTCGAACGGCGGCGAGAACGACTTTGGCCGCGAGGCGATTGAGACCATCTTAAAGGCGATGGAGGATCACCGCGACAACCTCGTCGTGATCGTGGCGGGCTATACCGGCCCGATGCGCGAATTCCTCTATTCCAACCCGGGTCTTGAGTCGCGCTTCAACAAGTTCTTCTATTTCGAGGACTACACCGGCCCGCAGCTGATGGACATCTTCCTCCTGCAGTGCAAGAAGAACAAATACGTCCTCTCCCCCGAGGCCGACGCCGCCGCCCGCAAGCTCTTCGACGAGCTGTACGCCGAGCGCGGCGAGAACTTCGGCAACGGCCGCTACGTCCGCAACCTGTTTGAGGATATGGTCGTGCGCCACTCCAACCGCGTCGCGCTGATGGACGAGCCGACGAAGGACGATCTGATGACCGTCCTGCCCGAGGATCTGGAGGACGACGAAGACGAAGAAGAGGCTGAGGAGTGATCCCCAGCCTCTTCTTTCCGTTCCCAAACTCCGGAAACCGGAAACCAGAAACTAGAAACTAAAAAGGCGTTGTCTCAAAATAGTTAAAGAGACTATTGAGAGGCAACGCCTCTTTCATTTGGCCAAGATTGTGGAAAAAGGCGACCTGTTCAAGCCCTGAGAGGCCAAAAATGTGGAAAACCATCCAGAGAGTACCGCAAAACAGCAGCGCTCCCGGATGGTTTT
>DJYJ01000032.1 GCA_002450075.1 Clostridiales bacterium UBA6981 | reverse complement strand
AACTATTTTGAGACAACGCCTTTGCGTATCGAGATAATTCGAGATAATCAGTCGAGAACGTAGGGCAGAAGAGCGATCTGGCGGGAGCGCTTGATCGCCTCGGTCAGCTCGCGCTGATGCATCGCGCAGGTACCGGTCGTGCGGCGGGGCAGGATCTTGCCGCGCTCGGACAGGTAGTGGCGGAGCTTTGCGGTGTCCTTATAGTCGATAAAGGTAGCCTTGTCGACGCAGAACTGGCAGACTTTTCTGCGCTTGTGGTTCTTCGGGTTATTTTTATCGAAAGCCAAAGCTGTATCCTCCTTCTAAGAATTAGAACGGTAATTCGCCGTCGTCGCCTTCCAGCTCTTCAAAGGGAGAAGCGGCCTTGGGGCTGCTCTTCGGGGCTTCGTAGCTGCTGGAATAGCTGGGGCGGCTGTCGGTAGATTCTGCGCCGTCGCGGCGGCTGTCGCCGAAGTAGACGTTGTCAGCGACGACTTCCCAGCTGGTGCGCTTGTTGCCGTCACGGTCTTCCCATTTACGGCTCTGCAGACGTCCGGAGACGACTGCCATGCGGCCCTTGGTGAAATACTTGCTGACGAACTCGGCGGTCTGGCGCCATGCGACGCAGTCGATGAAGTCGGTCTGTCTCTCAGCGCCGTCGCGGCCGCCGAAATCGCGGTCGACAGCGAGGGTGAAGGACGCGACCTGGGTCTGGGACTGGGTCATCCGGAGCTCCGGATCGCGGGTAAGGCGGCCCATGATCGTGATATGATTGAGCATGTGTCTCTCCTTATTCCGCGCGCATGGTGATCAGACGACGCAGGATGCCGTCGGTGATACCGAGGATACGGTCCAGCTCGGCCGGGAACTCCGGTCCGCTGGTGAACTTCATGAGGACATAGTAGCCTTCGGAAATGTAGTTGATCTCGTAAGCGAGCTTGCGCTTACCCATCTCCTCGATTTCGTCGAGCGTACCATTAGCCTCAACAAGTGCCTTGAACTTCTCAACAACCGCCGCGGTCTCCTCCTCGGAGAGGTTGGGGTTGATGATGTACATTACCTCGTACTTTTCGCTTGCTTTTGCCATGGTTGCACCTCCTTCTGGTCAGTTGGCCCCCGCTCTGTGTCGGGAGCAAGGAAATTTACCCGTCATTTCGGACAGGCCATATTATTATACCGGGATTTTGGCGAAAGTCAAGGGCTTTTCGGCACCTTTTGCGAAAAAAGTTTCAAAAGGTTACGGCATGGGGCGACGCGTCAAAGGCCCCCCTGCGCGGGGAGGGCAGAAAGCCGCCGCGCGAAACTTTTCCGCAACTTTTCCGCGCAGACCGCTTTTTATACAGTGAGGGTCCTCAGAAAGGAGAAAACAGAATGGATGATTCCGAAATCGTAGATCTCTATTGGGCGCGCTCCGAGCAGGCCATCGCGGAAACCGCGGCGAAATACGGAAAATACTGCCGCACGATCTCCTACAACATCCTGGCGAACGGTGCCGACGCAGAAGAGTGCGTCAACGATACATATCTGCACGCGTGGAACTCCATGCCCACGCACCGGCCGGCGCTGCTTGCGCCCTATCTTGCCAAGCTGACCCGCTGGCTGTCCCTGACCCGGCTGCGCAGCGGCAGCGCACTCAAGCGCGGCGGCGGTGAGCTGGCCGAGGCATTGGACGAGCTGGCCGGGACACTGGATTCCGGCGCCGACACGGAAAGGGAGCTTGAGCTCCGCGAGCTGAACAGGGCGGTGCGGCGGCTGCTCGACGGGCTTGACAAAACCGAGCGTGACGTCTTTCTCGCCCGGTACTGGTATCTCGCTTCGCTTGCGGAAATTGCGGAAAAGAGCGGCTTTACGGAGAGTAAGGTCAAATCCATGCTGCATCGCACAAGAAAAAAGCTGCTCAGGCAGCTGAAGGAGGAAGGATTATGCTAAACAGTGAGAACACACTTTTTGCCCTGAACGACGTAAAAGACGAGCATCTGGAAAGCGCCCGCGCCCTGCTCGGCTATAAGGTGGAAGAAGCGCCTCGGCACATCGGGAAAAAGCGGATCGTCGCCTTCGCGCTGGCCGCGGCGCTGATTCTGGCGTTGGGCACAGCGGCGTATGCCGCAGGACTCTTCGGAATCCGGGCATTGTTCATCAAAGATTCCGCTTCGTCGGGTGACCCCGACAGCGGCCTGCTGTCGCTTACCCAGCCGCAGGAGGTGCCGGAGGAGATGGACGATGAGATCCGCCGGAAGATCGACAATTCCACCGAGGCATGGGCGGAGTGGGATGCCTGGCGCAAACACAATGGAATCTTTCAGCCCGACGTCTTCGTATGGCCGGAGGAATGCGTTTGTGATGGATGCGAAGACAACGGGGACGGCACCTGGACGGTCATTTTTTACGCTCCCATCTCAGCGAGCTATGACGAAGACGGGAATCTTCTCGGCTATTACGACGGCTTTCGGGAGATCGAGCGCCGCACGGCGACACAGGCGGAATACGAGCAGAACGAGACATATAAACAGGCTGTTCTCAACAACCCCCCTTTGTATGGTTATGACTACAATTATCAGATCCTCTCGCAGGAGATGGCGGAGAAGCTTGAGAGCATCGCGGCAAGCCATGGCCTGAAGCTGCGCAAGGCGCGGAAGGTGATGTACCAGAATTACGGCGCTTTTACGCAATACGCAAGCCGCGAGGAGATCACAGCAAAGATCAACGAGGTCTGCGCCGGGGGCGGCCATCTTTTCCGCACCGAGCCCGCTGCTTATGAAAAATTCTATTACTTCAACGAAGGGACTTTTGCTGTCAACTTCTTTCTGACAGGCGACGCGGAAAACGGCGGGACAAGCTGCTATCTCTACTGCTCCCCTTACGGAACGCTCTCAAGCGGATTTGAGATCTACGACGAAGTCAAGGATGTAAGTGAGTTCTCGTCCCGGAGCCACATGACCCCGGATGGAACGGAGCTGACGGTACTGCAGAAAGGCGAGGATCTGTACGCCTATGTCTATCTGGAAAACGCGTTCGTGACGCTGCATATCCGTCAGCCGGGGCTGAGCGACGAAGAGATCGACGCCGCGCTGGATATGGTGGATTTCAGCGCAATCGTCTGATCAAAAGACCTGCTGCCCTTGCCTCCCCCAGCGGGGGAGGCTTTGAGCAGAGGCGCGCCGCGCGGCGCTCTCATCCCTCCATCTGGCGGCCGAGGAAGTGCGCCGCGGCGCGGGCGAGCTTTTCCTCCGCCTCGCCGCCCTTTGCGCCGTCCGGAGACAGGAACAGCACACAGCCGGCCACGTCGCCCTCGCAAAGGATCGGTGCGGCGACGGAAACCGCGTATTTCTCCCCGCCCTCGCAGGGCGGAACGATCGGGTCGGCAGCAGTGCGTCGGTAAAGGCCACGGCGATCCATGATCCCTTCAAGCTCACTGCTGACTGTCTTGCCCGCCAGCTCCTTTTTCGCCGCGCCGGCGACGGCGATGACACTGTCCCGGTCGCAGACCGCGACCGGCAGATCGGTGGCCTTTCGGAGACTGTCGCACATGTCGGCGGCGAACTCGCCCAGCTCGCCGATCGGCGAATACTTTTTGAAGATCAGCTCGCCGTCCTTGTCCGTGAAGATCTCCAGCGGGGCGCCCTCGCGCAGATGCATGGTGCGGCGCAGCTCCTTGGGGATCACGACCCGGCCGAGATCGTCGATCCGCCGCACGATTCCGGTTGCTTTCATATGAAAAATCCTCCTGCTTTTCTATCTGTTGACACGGATAGTATTTGCAGGAGGATTTTTGGTTATGCGGCGCAGTTTCGGCCGTCCTTCGTCTTTTTCGCAAGGAGGATTTTGATCGATTCCGTCAGATGCTGATGGCAGATCTTCGTCGCGTCAAAGCGCACCGTGCGAAACGCAAGCTGCATGATCGGCCCGGTGCCGAAGGCGCAGATCAGCGTCCCGACGCCCACCGGCCCGCCAAGCGCCCAGCCCGTCAGCGTGGCGAGGGAGAGCAGCGCGATGCTCACCGCGCCGATCGGAAGACGGCTCAGCCGTTTGGCCAGACCGACCAGCAGCGTGTCGCGCGGCCCGCAGCCGAGCGCCGCGGACATATAGGCAAACTGGGTATAGGCCATCACGACAAGCCCCGCGATCATGACCGGCACGCCGACAAGGGGCGAGCGGCAGGGCGGGACCACGTTCAGACGGTTGAAGAAATCCACGGCCTTGCCCACGACGAACGCATCGATGAACATGGCGATGCCGATCGGCTCCCGCAGGAGGACGTCGATCGCCAGAATGGTTAAGGATACGCAGATCGAGGCCGTGCCGTAGAGGATGCCGAGCGTTCTGGAAAGCCCCAGGTTCAGCACGTCCCATGGCCCGGCGCCGATGTTGGCCTGGATCGTGAGATAGACGCCGAAGCCGTTTATAAAAAGGCTCGCCGCCGCGATCAGCATGTTCGCCGCGATCGCGCCGCGCGTGCGGTTTTCGTGTAAATCCTGTTTTGTGCACATAGAGATCACCCGCTGTGCGAAACATCTTCGCAAAAAACTCCCGTCCGCGAACGGGACAGGTTTGACGGAAGAAGAATATCACAGAGAAGAGGAAATATCTACTGGTTTTTTCTCCCGTTTTAAAGACCGCCGGGATGTCCCCCGGCGGTCTTTATCGGTCAGTTTCTCTTTCTTTTTTCCATTTCCTCGTCGATGTAGGCAGCGAAGCGCTGGGTGCTCTCGACGGGCAGGGGGGGATCGGCGCTGCGCTCGCGCGCGGCGCGGCGCGCGGCCAGCTCACGCTTGCGGCGCAGATACTTCCGCCGCTGCGCCCGATAACGCAGCACCAGCACGAGATATCCGCCCGCCAGCAGCACGATGAAGACGAGCAGCACGACAAACCAGGGACGCGCGACCGTCTCGTGGACCTGGCGGTTCATAAACTCCTTGCGCGAGAGCTCCACCTCCGCGGCGTTGATCAGATTGACGCGGCCGTAATCCACGCCGTCGATCACGATCTCCGCCCGGCCGAGCACCGTCCCGGCGCCGATCGGCGCGACCAGCATATCGTCAAAGACCGTCGTCTGCAGCTCCAGCTTTTCAAGATCGAGATCCTTCGGCAGGAGGAGCGTCACGTCGTTCTGGGGCCGGAGGTTGACGCCGGAATCCGCATCGGCGGCCAGCTCGACCTGGACGCGCGTGACGACGTTCGTTGCGGAGACCGCCTGGCGGTAGGCGAAGTTGTCAAAGGCCCAGTTGTAAAGGGCGATGGTGTCGGAGAAGTTTTCATACTCGTCGATGCCGGCATTGAGCCATCCGTCGCAGCCCATGACGACCGCGAGGAGATGGACGCCGTCCTTCTCCGCCGTGGAGACGAGACAGTAGCCCGCGCGCTGGGTAAAGCCGGTCTTGACGCCGGCGGCGGCGGGATAGAGATAGCTGCTGCCGTATTCCGAATCGGCCGAGATCAGGGCGTTGGAGTTGGCAAAGGAGCGCGCCTGGCTGACATTCGTGGCGGGCATATCATAGCCGCGGGTGTTGCAGATCTCGGCGAAGAGCGGGTGGTTGATGGCCTCGCGCGTGATCAGATACATCTCATAGGCCGTGGTATAGTGGTTCTCGTTCGAAAGGCCGTTCGGATCTGCAAAGTGGGTGTTCGTGCAGCCGAGCTCGGCGGCGCGCTCGTTCATCTTCTCGACAAAGGCCGAGACGCTGCCGGACACGCGGTGGGCAAGGACGTTGCAGGCCTCGTTGGCGCTGTGCACCATCGCGCAGTACAACAGGTCCTGATAGCGCATGACCTCGCCGGGCTGGATGCCGGAGGTGCTCGAGTCGGTATTCAGTCCCTCGAGACAGTCGGACTGGGCCGTGACCATCTCCTCAAGCGTGACCTCGCCGCGCTCGAGCGCCTCGACGGCGAGGAGCACGGTCATGATCTTGGTGAGGCTTGCCGGGGAGCGCTGCTCGTCGGCGTTTTTCGAATAGAGGAGCCGGCCGGAATCCAGATCGGCCAGAACGACGGCCTTGGCGCTGTGCAGCGAGGGCTCGTCAAGCGCGCTCGCCGCCGGCGCGAAGGCGCCGAAGAGCAGGCAGAGCGTTAGGATAAGCGGAATTATTCTGATTTTTTTCATTTTGCTCTCCCGTTTTTCACGGAATGTGGTATAGTATTAGTATTATACGGTTTGTGCGGACAAATTGCAACCAAAAAGAGGAGGGCGCGGCATGAAGATCCTGGTCGTTGACGATGAGGTGCTGCTTGTCAAGGGCATCAAGTTCAATCTCGAAAGCGAAGGGTACACCGTCGACTGCTGCTATGACGGCGAGACAGCCGTCAATTTGGCACGGGAAAACCGGTATGATCTGATCATCCTGGATCTGATGATGCCGAAGAAGGACGGGCTGCAGGCCTGCCAGGAGATCCGCGGCTTTTCGACCGTGCCGGTGATCATGCTCACCGCGCGCAGCGAGAGCGCCGATCTGCTGATGGGCTTTGAATCCGGCGCGGACGACTATGTCACCAAGCCCTTCGACATTCTCGAGCTCAAGGCCCGCGTGCGCGCGCTGCTGCGCCGTGCCTCGATCGCCGTGCCGCAGAGCACGTCGGCGGTCCTGCAGCGCGGCCATATCTCCATCGATCCCGGGCGCCGCAGCGCCTATAAGGACGGACAGAGCGTGGAGCTGACGATGAAGGAATTTGACCTCATCGAGTTTCTGATGCGCAACCCCGGCCGCGTATACAGCCGCGAGAACCTGTTGAATCTCGTGTGGGGCTATGATTACCAGGGCGACACGCGCACCGTCGACGTGCACATCCGCCGTCTGCGCGAAAAGCTGGAGAAAAACCCCGCCCAGCCCGAGTTCATCATCACCAAGTGGGGCGTCGGCTATTACTTCGTTGACTGAGACGGGGAAGGCTAAAAGGAAAGACCTCATCCACCGCTGACGCGGTCCCCCTTCCCCGCAGGCGGGGAAGGCTATAAGGAAAGACCTCATCCACCGCTGACGCGGTCCCCCTTCCCCGCAGGCGGGGAAGGCTATAAGGAAAGGTTATTGGAAATGCACAGTATTCGCATCCAGCTTCTGGGCTTTATCACGGCGGTGCTGCTGATCTTTCTCGTGATCCTCAACATCTATCCGCTGACGAGCTCGCGCGATCTGATCTTTGAGGAAAAGCGCAGCGCGATCTCCGGCCAGGCCGCCGTCGTCGCCTCGTCGCTGTCGGGTCTTGACAGGCTCGCACCGGAGAGCGTGCGCGAGGTGCTGCGGCTGCTCGACCTCGGGGGCTATTCCCGCACGGTCGTCACCGGCGAGGACGGCACCGTCGTCTATGACGACGCCGGCACGGCCGGCGCCGTGACCGACATCGCGGACATCCTCTCCTCCCTCGGCGGCAAGAGCGTGTTCCGCTCACATTTCACGAGCGAGGTGTTTTCCAGCTCCTGTGCCGTGCCCGTGTACAGCCGCGGGAATATGATCGGCGCGGTGTACCTGTGCGAGCAGGACTATGAGCGCGCCGATCTGATCTCTGACATCCAGCACAGCCTGATGCGCATCTCGCTGATCATCGGCGCCGTCGCGCTGCTGTTCGCGGGGGTGTTTACCACGGTGCTGCTGCGGCGCATGCGCGAGCTGGTGCGCTCGATCCGCATCGTGGCCGGCGGCGACTATGCCCACCGGCTTGAAACGAGCGGCAGCGACGAGATCACCGAGCTTGGAAATGAGTTCAACCATCTCACCGCCCGTCTGGAGGATACCGAAAAACAGCGCCGCCGTTTTGTCTCTGACGCGAGCCACGAGCTGAAGACCCCTCTGGCCTCGATCCGTCTGCTGTCCGACAGCATCGTGCAGAACGGCAGCATGGACGGCGAGACGATGCGCGAATTCGCCGCCGACATCGGCCACGAGGCCGAGCGGCTGCAGCGCACGACAGAAAAGCTGCTCGACCTGTCGCGTCTCGACGACGACGTGCAGGTGATCCCCGAGCCGGTCGATCTCAAGCAGGTGACGGTGGACGCGCTCGCCGTGCTCAATCCGCTTGCGGCGGAGAAGGACGTGAAATTCCGCTGCGAGCTTTCGGACGGCTGCGTCGTGATGGCGAATACCGACGATATGTTCCACATCGTTTTCAACCTGATGGAAAACGCCGTCAAATACAACGTCCCCGGCGGCTCGGTGCAGGTCAGGGTCAACGCCGAGGAGGACAAGGTCCTTCTCACCGTGGCGGACACCGGCATCGGCATCCCCGAGGAGGACAGGCTGAACATCTTTGCCCGCTTCTACCGCGTGGACAAGGCGCGCTCCCGCGCCTCGGGCGGCAGCGGTCTGGGACTGAGCATCGTCCATGACGCCGTACTGGCACACGGCGGCACCATTGCCGTCGGTCAAAATAAACCGCAGGGCTCGGTCTTTGTCGTGACCTTCCCGCGGCCAACTTCAGAGGAGACAGGAATATGAACAACATCAAACGCATCCAGGACGCGCTTGCCCGCCAGGGGCTCGACGCGATCCTCCTTACCGACGAGAAGAACCAGCGCTACGCCACCGGCTTCGCCTTTACCGACGGCGCCGTCGTGGTCGGCCGCGAAAAGGCCTGGCTGCTGACCGACTCGCGCTATATCGAGGCTGCCGAAAAGATCGCCGGCGGCTGCTGCGAGGTACAGATGTTCGATCGCGAGCACAGTCTCTCCGGTCTGATCAACGCCGCGCTGAAGGAGAGCGGCGCGGAAAAGCTGGCCGCCGAGGACGAAAAGCTCAGCCACGCGCGCTGGGCCGCCTATGAAAAGCTGCTCGGCCGCACGCTGCTGCCCGCCGGCGGACTGATGATGTCGCTGCGCGCGTCGAAGAGCGCTTCGGAGATCGAGAGCATGATCCGCGCCCAGCGCATCAGCGAAAAGGCGCTGGAGGAAGTGCTGCACATCATCAAGCCGGGCATGACCGAAAAAGAGGTCATGGCGGAGCTGGTCTACTATATGCTGAAGTTCGGCAGCGAGGGCAATTCCTTTGATCCCATCGTCGTGACGGGCAAGAACACCTCGATGCCCCACGGCGTGCCGGGCGACACCGTCATCCGCGACGGCGACTTTATCACGATGGACTTCGGCAGCCTCTCCGACGGCTACTGCTCCGACATGACGCGCACCGTCGCCGTCGGCCACGCCACCGAGGAGATGAAAACGGTCTATTACACCGTGCTCGAGGCGCAGCTGGCCGGCATCGCGGCCGCCCGCTCCGGCATCCCGGGCAAGCTGATCGACCAGGCTGCGCGCGACGTGATCGAAAAGGCCGGCTACGGCGCCTATTTCGGCCACGGCTTCGGCCACAGTCTGGGTCTTGACATCCACGAGCCGCCGATGGCCGGCCCGCGCGGCGAGGCGCCGATGGCCGAGAACGATCTCTGCTCGGCCGAGCCGGGCATCTACATCCCCGGCAAGTTCGGCGTGCGCATCGAGGACGTGATGATCATCCGCAAAGAGGGCGCCGAGGTCATCACCAGGGCCCCGAAGAGCGAGCTGATCGTGCTGAACAACTAATGCTTTCGGGCGCTGCAATAAAAGACTTGCAAAAGCGGCGGATATACTGTAAAATAATACAGCTAATCCATTCAAACAGATAAATTTTGATCGGGAGGTTCCCCTTATGATTACTGCAGGCGATTTCAGAAACGGTGTTACCTTTGAGATGGACGGCCAGGTTATGCAGGTCGTCGAGTTCCAGCACGTCAAGCCCGGCAAGGGCGCTGCCTTTGTCCGCACCAAGATGAAGAACGTCATCACCGGCGCCGTGACCGAGACTTCCTTCAACCCCACCGCCAAGTTTGAGAACGCGACGGTCGACCGCGTCACCATGGAGTATCTCTACAACGACGGCGATCTGTACTACTTCATGAACCCCGAGACCTATGACCAGGAGCCCGTGAACGCCTCCGTCCTCGGCGACAACTTCAAGTTCGTCAAGGAGAACATGGAGTGCACGATCTACTCCTACAAGGGCAAGGTCTTCAACGTCGAGCCCCCCTTCTTTGTGGAGCTCGAGGTCACCGACACCGACCCCGGCTTTGCCGGCAACACCGCCACCAACGCCACCAAGCCCGCCACGCTTGAGACCGGCGCCGAGATCAAGGTCCCGCTCTTTATCGAGCGCGGCGAGAAGATCAAGGTCGACACCCGCACCGGCGAGTATCTGTCCAGAGCGTAAGTGTCCGTATTCCACCACACGGAAGCCTGTTGAGGCAGAAAGGAGCTTGCTATGACGATCGTTGAAAGAGCTGCTTATCTCAAGGGCCTGACCGAAGGCCTTGGTGTGGAGCCCGATTCCCGCGACGGGAAGCTCTGGGCCGCGCTGACCGACCTTTTGAGCGACATGGCTCACGAGATCGAAGACCTCCAGTCCGGTTCTCTCGACTTTGCCGACGCGCTTGACGAGATCGGCGACGAGCTGAGCTATCTCGAGGATCTGACCTGTGATCTCGACCGTCCGGAGGATGCGGACGATTTCTGCTCGGGCGAGTGTGACAGCTGCGAATACGACTGCTTCTCCGACGAGGAGGAAGAAGAGGAAGAAGAGGAAGAAGAGCCTGCCGACGAGGATGAGGCAGACGACGAGGACGAGGACGAGGAGATCCCCTTCGACGGCGTGCTGTACGACGTCAAGTGCCCCGTCTGCGGCGAGGAGATCACCTTTGGCGAGGAGACGCTCGAGGAGGGCTCGATCGTGTGCCCCAAGTGCGGCGAAACGCTGGAGTTCGACCTCTCCGGCGAGAACGACTGACTTTCATTGAAAACCAAACGAAAAAATGACACCTGCCGCCCGTTCGGGCGGCAGGTGCTTTTCTATGGGATTTGCGAAAAGGAGTACGAACGCGAATTAACGCCAGATGCGCGGATAGATCGTCTGCTTGGTGTCAGCGTAGATCAGGTCGACGTTCTTGACGGTGGTCGGATTCCAGTCCTTGATGTTCTGGACCGTGACGCCGAAACGCGCGGCAATGCCGGAGAGGACGTCGCCGGGAGCGACGGTATAAACGATGTAGCTGCCGTAGTTGACGAAGCTGCCGTGGGAGTACTGCTGCCAGCTGCCGGCGCCGCCGGAGACGGATTCTACTTCTGCATCGGTGATCGGGGTTTTCAGTTCTTCTGCCATGGTTCTATCCTCCTGAAAAATATGTTCCACAAAAGCCCGCAGGCTTTCTTGTGTACGGGTTTGGTTCCGCGTGTTTTTCGTCCGGCGGTTCAGACGTTTTCGTCCTCCGCGCCCATCAGGCGGCGCAGGAGCGTGACGAACCAGGAATAGCGGTTGATCTCCCGGTCGGCCAGGAGCGCGGGGTCGAGCCCGCCGGCGACATGGTCGAGCTCATCGTCGGAGAGCGCCTCCTTTTCGGGCGCGGGCGCGAGACGATAGCCCCGCTCCGCGGCGAGACGCCCGGCCGTTTCCCAGGCGGTCTTCGGATCGGGACAGGCGCGCAGTGCGTCGAGCAGCGCGGCGTCGGCGCCCAGCACCACGCAGAATTCCGAGGGGCCGTAGGCGATGCTCTCGGAATAGAAATAGAAGTATCCGTAGCTGTTGTCTTCCTTTGCGGGCGTGACCGCTCCGTCGTCCTCCCGCGTACCGCGCCACAGCAGGGCGACATTGTCCTCCGTCAGCAGCCCCATCTCCGCGAGATCGGCGCCGGTATAGTCCTCATACGGTGAGAGCAGGACCTTCCCCTCGTCGGACATGATGAAGAGATAATCCACGCCCGAGCGCTCGACCATGTCGGCAAAGACCTGGCTGCGCGTCGCGGCGTCCGCCGTGGCGAGCGAATCGAACAGGCCGCTCAACAAGAGCTCCTTGAGATCGTCGAGCATATCCTGGTTCGCGTCATGGTAGACCCGCGTCAGCTCTGCCGCGTCCTCGGCGTTCTTTTCCTGGATCGAGACCGCCTCGGCGAGCGCCTGCTCACTGTTCTCCCGCTGCTTGGTCAGCGCGGTTTTGTGCTGCATCTGGCGCAGGAACAGCGCGATCAACACCGCGCCGAGCACGATCAGCAGCGCGTTGAACACGACCTTGGAGAAGAAATAGATATTTGCTTTTTTCCGGATCTCTTTCTGTACGGGCATGGCGGAACTCCTTTTCGTGCGCTCATGACGAGCCGTGACGGGGCGAAAAAATGTTTATTGATTCATTATACACCATATTTCCCGGGGAATAAATATTTTTCTTGCGCAAACGGCAGCTTTTTCACGCGGGTTTTTTCTCCCGCAGGCGGGAGACGGCGCGCCTGACGCCGGGGATGTTCAGGACGATCGTCGCCGCGGTCAGCATGAGGAGGATCATCGTGATCGGACGCAGGAAGAGCGCTGCGGCGGGGTTTTCCGCGGTCGAGGCCAGCGACACGGCGCGGCGGAAATTCGCGTCCATCATGCCGCCGAGCACCAGCCCGAGCGTAAGCGGCGCCGTACCGTAGCCGCGGCGGCGGAGGAAAAAGCCCAGCACGCCGAAGAAAAACATGACGCCGACGTCAAAGAGCCGGTTCGAGCAGGCATAGGCGCCGATCACGCACAGCACCGTGACGAGCGGCAGCAGGATGCGCCGCGGGACGGCGACGACGCGGCTGATGCGCGGCGCGGCCAGCAGCCCGAGCAGCAGCAGAAACACGCTGCCGAGCAGCCCTCCGGCGAGGATGGCATGAAAGCTCGCGGCGTTTCGCATCAAAAAGGTCGGCCCCGGCTGCAGCCCGTGGACATAGAACACCGACAGGATGATCGCCGTAACAGCGTCGCCGGGGACGGCGAGCGTCAGCATCGGGATCAGCGCGCCGCCGATGCAGGCGTTGTTGGCGCTCTCCGAGGCGACGACGCCCTCCACCGCGCCCTCGCCGAAGGGGCGGGAGGGCTTTTTCACGATGCGGTTTGCCTCGCCGTAAGCGAGAAAGGCCGCGACGGGCGTGCCCGCGCCGGGCAGCGCGCCGACGAGCGTGCCGATCGTGCAGTAATAAAGCGCGCGCGGGAGCTCCTTCCTGAGCGTCCGAAACGGGATCTTCTCCCGCCGGACAGTGCCGAGCGCGCCGTCCGCGGTGCCCTCCGCCACGGCGGAGAGCACCTCGGCAAAGCCGAAGAGCCCGACCAGGGCGGGAACGGTGGGGATCCCGGCCATGAGCGGCGCGATGCCGAAGGTCAGACGCGGCGTGCCGACCACGCTGTCGAGCCCGATCAGCGCGAGGAACACGCCGAGCAGCGCGCTCACGAGCCCCTTGGCATAGTTTCCGGAGCTCAGGCCGCCGACGGTGGCAAGCCCGAAGAGTGAGAGCAGGAAATAATCCATCGGCTGAAAGCGCAGCGCCAGCGCCGTGACAGGCCGTGCGAGCAGCCCGAGCGCCAGCAGCCCGAACACGCTGCCGACGAAGGAATAGACCGCCGCATAGAGCAGCGCCTTGTACGCCTCGCCCCGCCGGGCGAGGGGATAGCCGTCAAGCGTCGTGACAACACTCGACGGCGCGCCGGGGATGTTGATCAAAATCGCGGAGATCGCGCCGGAGAACACGCCGACGACGTACACCCCCATGATCATGGCAAGCGCGTCGGCGGTCTCCCAGGTATAGGTGAGCGACACCAGAAGCGCCGTCGCCATCGAGACCGACAGCCCCGGGATCGCGCCGACGAAGAGCCCGGCCGCCGCGCCGGCAAAGCACAGCAGCACAAAGCGGAGGTCGATAAAATAGGGGAGCATGCCCGCAAACAGGTCCATCGTTTCCCCTCCTTACGGCAGACGCACGCCGAGAAAGAGCGCAAAGAGCGCATAGAGCACCAGCGGCGCGGCGACGGCCACGGCGGCGATGCTCCACCATCGGCGCTCGCCGAGAAAGAGCATCATCCCCGCAAGGAACAGCGCCGATGCGGGTAAAAAGTGAAGGAGCGGCAGCAGCGCGCAATAGGCCGCCACCATGAGCGCGGCAGCAAGGACGCGCAGCGCCCCCCTTGCGTCCGGCTTGTCGGCGTTCCGGCTTTCGGCCGTCTCGCGGCAGCCCCCGCCGAGCAGGGCGGCGCCGAGCGCCGCGGCAAACACGGCCAGCAGCATCGGAAAGAGCCAGGGCGAGAGGATCCACGCGGTCTGCACCGCGGAGCGGCGGAAGCTGATGATGCTGTATACGCCGAGCGCAAGCCCTGCCGTCAGGACGGCAAGCCCCTCCCGGACCGTTTTGTTGTTCAGATGATCGCGCAAAGAGGCTCCCTCCCTTCCGCCTGCGCCGTGCCGAGCGGGGTCCGGGTCAGCTGTCCCGGACCCCGCTGCGAGTCTTGTTCGTATATTCCCCGCCCGCTCAGGCCGCGGGGCGCGCGATGCCGAAGTCCGCGGGGCTGTAAACGGTAGCCCCCGCGTCGGCCATCAGCCAGCAGACGGTGGATTCCCATTCGCGGTAAAAGGCACGCGTCTCCTCGACCGTGGGGTATTTCTCATAGAGCTTTTCAATGCTGTTGCTGTCCATGAATTCCGTAAATTCGCTGTCGCGGAAGGCCTCCTCGCACGCGCTGCGGAGCATGGCCTGCACGTCTTCCGGCACGCCGCCCGCGACCAGCAGGCTCAGCGGCGTGTAGGGGATCGAGAGCAGCGCCTCGCTGCCCGCCATGATCTCGCTGAGCGCGGGGACGTCGGGGTATTTCTCCATGCGCTCGGTCGCGCAGACGGCCAGCAGCCGCAGCTCGCCGGCGTCAAGATAGTCCGCGACGGTGGAGTAGTTGGCGTTGGTAAAGACGACCTGGCCGCTCATGACGGCGATGATGCCGTCCGAGCCGGAGGAATAGGCCGTCAGCGCGGGGTAATAGCCGAATTCGTTCATGATCAGCGCCTGGACGTGGCCGGAGCCGCCGGGGCCGGTATAGGCCATCTGGACCGTATTGGGCGCGGCCTCGATGGCGGCGAGCAGATCCCCGATCGTCTCATAGGGCGAGTTTTTCCCGACGACGATGACCTTGATGTCGTTGGCGACGGTATAGATGGGGTCAAAATCGTCATAGCTCATGTCGCTGATGCCCATGACGCGCTGTGTACCGAGACTGTCCGCCGCGAAGAGGAGCACCGAGCCGTCCCGCGGCGCATCCAGAGCCGCCCGGCAGCCGAGCGAGCCGGAGGCGCCGGGCTGGTTGTCGATGACGACGGAGACGCCGAGCGCGCGCTCAAGCGCCGCGCCGAGCTTGCGGCCGACCAGGTCGGTCGTGCCGTTCGCGCCGTAGGGCACGATCATCCGGACGGTCCTGAAGGGGTATTTTCCCGTCCCGCTTCCCGCCGCGCCGCAGGCGGCGAGCGAGAGCAGCAGACACACGGCGAGCGCAAGCGCCGCAATCCTGTGGATAACTCTTCTCATGAACAAAGCTCCTGTTTCTTTCGCAAACGGGCGCGGCGCACGGCCGCTCCCCGGATTTTTCCATGTTTACCTTACCTGTTTTCCGCCCGCTTGTCAACGAGGTTTTTCCGCCTCGCGGCGGAGGATTCCCTCCCCGGTTTTTCTCCGTTCGATTTACAAGCGCGTGCAACTGTGCTATGATGGTCTAAACAACCGGGAAATATTTACAGACTTCCCCGAGGAGGCTTCATCCCATGATTTTATACTTTTCGGCGACGGGCAACTGCGCCTTTGCCGCCAAACGCATCGCCGAGCGCATCGGCGACGAGGCCGTGAATCTGCTGGAAAAGTTCCGCGCGAACGACCACAGCGCGCTCCGCTCGGAAAAGCCCTGGGTCATTGTCTCGCCGGTGTATGTGGCGGAGATGCCCCGGCTCGTGCGAGACTGGCTGAAAGCCACGCCGCTGACGGGCAGCCGCGACATTTTCTTTGTCTTCACCGCGGCAAGCGAGATGAGCTGCTCGGGCTATTTCGCCAAACAGCTCGCCGAGGAAAAGGGCATGGTCTACCACGGCAGCGCCAGCGTCCGGATGCCGACGAACTACCCCATCTTCTTTACGGTCAAGGAGGACTATGAGTGCCGGAAGATCGTCGAGGACGCGATCGCCGTGATCGACAAAGCGGCGGAGATCATCGCCCTCTGCGGGATCATCCCCGAAAAGCAGCCAAGCAAGGCGATTTTGGGCTGCACGGTCCCGGTGAACGAGCTGTACTATAAATATTTCGTCAAGGCCGACGGCTTTTACGCCACCGACGCCTGCATCTCCTGCGGCAAGTGCACGAAGGTCTGTCCCTATGTCAATATCACGCTCCGGGACGGCAGGCCCGTCTGGGGCAAGCAGTGCACACACTGCATGGCCTGTCTCTCCGCGTGCCCGAAGGAGGCCATCGAGTACGGCACCAAGACGCCCGGCAAGCGGCGCTATCACTTCCCGAAAAATCTTACGGTACAGGAGACCGCCTCTCTCCCGCAGACGAAAGGAGACAAAAAGATGAAAGTCGTTCTGGCAGGCGCCTTCGGCCATCTCGGGCTTGACATCCTGCGCGAGCTGGTGGCCCGGGGCTATGACGTCGTCGCGAACGGCCGCACGCCGCGCGAGGTGCCCGGCTGCACGGGCTTTACCCCCTTTGCCGCCGACGCGCAGAAGCCCGAGACGCTGCGCGGGATGTGCGACGGGGCGGATCTCGTGATCTCCACCGTGGGGCTCACCAAGGCCAGCGCCGAGGTCAGCTGCTACGACGTCGACCTTCAGGGCAATCTGAACATCCTCGCCGAGGCCAGGCGCGCGGGCGTGAAGAACTTCGCGTACATCTCCGTGCTCAAGGCCGACGGAAATCCCTCCGTCCCGATGCTCGACGCCAAGGCCAAATTTGAGGAAGAGCTGAAAAAGAGCGGCCTCAACTGGGTCATCTTCCGTCCGAGCGGCTATTTCTACGACATTGCCAAGGTCTTCATGCCGATGATCGAAAAGGGCAAGGTCACGCTGCTGGGCAGCGGCGCGGTGCACTGCAACGTCGTCGACACGCCGGACTTCGCCCGCTTCATCGTCGATCACATGTGCGACAACGGCAAGGTCTACAATGTCGGCGGCAAGGAGACCTGGAGCTATGAGGAGCTGGCGCGGATGTTCTTCGCCGCCGCCGGCAAGGAGCCCAAAATCAGCCGCGCGCCGGCCGCGCTGTTCGACGTGCTGGCCTGGGTCAACAGGAAAAAGAAGAACGGCAAGGAGGCCATCATCCGCTTCTCCAAGTGGACGCTGACCGAGGAGATGGTCGGCGACACCGTCGTCGGCGACGCGAGCTTTGCCGAGTATATCAAAAATTGCTATAAGAAATAAGCCTTTTCGGCTGGGCTGTTCGCAAATCAGATAATCAAACTTCATATGGAACATAAAAATTCCTCCTGTTTGTTGGTCTTTTTGACAGGCAACAAACAGGAGGAATTCATTGGCTCAGCGAAAGATATTTATTGGTTTTTCCGGCAATACTCACGCATACTTTCATAGCGTTCATTGGCTTTTCGCAAAAAGGGACTTGTCCCAATTCCCTTGCGGCGCTTACGCTTCAATACCCCGTGCCCTGCTTCTGCTTGAGGGAAAGATGGTCCGCGATCATCGCGATGAACTCGCTGTTCGTCGGCTTTCCCTTGATATTGCTCACGGTGTAGCCGAAGAACTTCTGCAGCGTCTCGAGATCCCCGCGGTCCCAGGCGACCTCGATGGCGTGGCGGATGGCGCGCTCGACGCGGGAGGGCGTCGTCGCGTATTTGCGCGCGACCTCGGGATAGAGCACCTTGGTGACGGCGTTGATCATGTCCATGTCGCGGATCGTCAGAATGATCGCCTCGCGCAGATACTGATAGCCTTTGATGTGCGCGGGCACGCCGATCTCGTGGATGATGTCGGTGACTGTGGCCTCCAGCGCGGCGTCGCTGCGGCTCTGGCGGGAGGCGGCGAGCTCATAGCCCGGAGGCGTGCCCTCGCCCCGGTCCCCGCCGCAGAGCGAGCGGATGCGCGACAGGAGCGCCGCCGGGTCGCAGGGCTTGGAGATGAAATAGTCCGCCCCGAGCGCGGAGCACTCGCTCACGACCTTGTTGTTCACGAAGCCGGAGAGCACGATGATGTGCATCTGCGCGCCCGTCTCGCCGAGACGGCGCAGCACCTCGAGCCCGTCGAGCTTGGAAAGCACCAGATCGAGCAGCAGCACGTCCGGCTTCAGCTCGGCGATCAGCGCAAGCGCGTCGACGCCGTTGTCGGCCGCGCCGGCGACCTCCATATCCTTTTCCCCCGCGATGAGATCGCTCAGGAGCGAAGAAAAATCCGGGTTGGCATCGGCGATGAGAATGCGGGTCTTGGTTTCCATAACAGTAATCCTCCCAAAATACGATATGCGGGGCAAACCTGACTTTTCGCAGGTAATTTACCGGTCTGTCGAACGTAATTTACCATAACTGACACTCTCAAACAACAGAATGCTGTCGAATCCGGCGGAGAACTTGTTGACATAATATTACAAGCTTCCAAACATTTCTATCCCGTTCGACAGATTTTCCAGTACTTTCCCTGCCCTGCGTGTCGAATTTTGTCGAAAACCTTTTCTTTCTGCGCTCTGCCCGTTACGGCTCGCCGTAGAGCAGCTCGAAGCTCTCGTAATGGTCGGGGGTATAGTAGATCAGCCCGTCGTTTGAAAAGACGATCCGCTCCGGCCCGCGCGAGGAACGACCGACGCTGCTGACGTCGCACTCGGTCCAGGTGCGCCCCTTTGCCGTCGGCAGCAGACCCTCGCGGTTGTGATAGCGGTTGCCGCCGATCGCCTTGCCCGGCAGCACCTTTCCGACCGCGCCGCCCGTCCAGCCCGCGGCCTCGGCCTCGGCTTTGGTGACGAAGTTTTTGGGCAGGTGGCCGTAAGTGTGGATATAAAGGGCAAGCTCTTCCTTGCTGTCGTATGCGCCGTCCTCGTCCGGGATCGCCTGATCGCCGTTCGCCGGCGCCTGTCCGTCGTCCGGGAGCGGCCCGTCTGCCTCGTCCGGGGGCAGCAGCGTCAGCTCGCCGCTCTCCTCCGTGATCTGCGCCGTTGCGGCCGGGGGCGCGGAGGCGTCGCCGAGCCACGACGGAAGCGCCTCGCTCACCAGCATCACAAGAGCGAAGATCAGAACAAAGGTCAATATGAAGCGCAGCTTGCTTTTCATGGAAGCGCCGTCCTTTCCGGGTCGTTTTTTTCATTTTATCACAGCGCCGCGGCAAGCGCAATTGCCTTGCGGGGCGAACTGTGCTACAATGGGTCGAAACAAGTTTACGCCGCAAAGAGGTGGACTTCGGGATGAAAAAAAGACTGTGCTGCGCGCTGCTCGCGCTGCTGCTGGCCGCGCCGCTCTGCGCCTGCGGCGGAGCGGGGCGACGGGGAGAGGGCGCCGCGTCCCCGGCGGAGGAAGCTCCCGCCGCCGCAGAGGCGGTGACGATGATCGATGAGCCCGTCTTTCCGCTGCTCTCCGCGCCCTTTTCCGAGAGCGAAAGCGAGGCGATGGTCAACCACAACGCCGCGCGCTTCGCGCTGCTGGTCGATAACTTTTACTACACCCGCGGCTATTACGCCGACGGCGGCTGCGCGCTTGTGCGCTATGAGGTGATCGATGCGACGCTGCACCGCCGCACCGTTCTTGTCGACGACTGCGGGGCGGAGTATCTCACGGAGATGGGCGGACGGCTGTATTATCTCGGCCGGGAGCACACGGTCGAAAGCATCTCAACGGGCGGCGGCGACGCGCGCGAAGAGCTCGCCCTGCGCTGCCGCAGCCTGCAGCTCTATGACGGCGCGCTGCTCGCGCTCTTAGAGGACGGCTCACTGCTTGCGCTGCGCGAAGGCGAGACGGAAACGCTGCTTGGCGGCTGCTCGTGGGCCTTTGCGTCCTCCGCGGGCATTTTCTACACCGCGCTCTCGGACGGGCGCGCGCATCTCTACCGTCCCGAGACGCGGACGGACGTGACGCTGACCGCCGCCGCGGCCGAGACGCCGACCGTGATCGGGCAGACGCTGTATTATCTCGCGCGCGAGGGCGACGGCGGGCATCTCTGCGCGCTCGATCTCTCTGACGGCACGAGCCGCCGCATGGCGTCTCCCGTTTCGCGCGAGCCGGACTTCATCCGTCTCGGCAGCGGCTGGGGCGTGCGGCTGTTCGGTCTCTCCGGCGAGACGCAGCAGCGCACCGCCGCCTGCGAGGCACTGTTTGACGAGCCGCTTGTCTCCACGACGGCAGAGCCGGGACGGCTGTTCGTCTGCCGCGGGCTCGACGGCGAGCTGCGCACGGACGAGATCCTATACCTCGACGGCACGCCGCTGGGCACGGCGCTTATCCTGCCGGACGGGAGGAGCTATCCGCTCTATGCCGAGGACAACCCCCGAAATTGAGACGGCGCAACAGATTTTGTAGGTTTGTCAATGATGTGT
>DJYJ01000063.1 GCA_002450075.1 Clostridiales bacterium UBA6981 | reverse complement strand
GCTGGAGCAAGAAAACCTTGCAGCACCTGGTTCCTATCCTGGCAGCAGGTGCAGCCACCTTTGAAGGGCCACAGAAGCAGAATCTACGCTATCCGCCTGCCTCAAACTTCCTGAAAACCTCAGAGAAGCACTTTCTTCCCAACACGATCAGTCTTGCAGATCCGGATATAGCCGTATCCTTTCCCGCTCGTCAGAATAAGGTTACCGCGCTCTTCAACGCTCTTAAGCCATTTTGACCCCCTCGTTCTTTTTTCCTACAACAACTTGACACCGACAAACCCCTCCCCCGGCTTGCGTCCGGGGGAGGGGTTGTGCTATAATGACTATATGATGGCGAAGAGCTAAAAAGCTTTTCGCCACGCCGCTTTGCGGCGAAGCAAAACAGCCCGGCTGTTTTGCCATATATTCATTGCAATGAGCATCGGACGAATGATTCAAGGAATCATTCGCTGCCAAACCTGTCGTTTGGCAGCGAAATCACTCGAATCCTCGAGTGATTTCGCCGAGCGATGATCATTATGATGCCCTACATGGAAACGACAAGACGAAAAAAGTCCATATTTGCCTGGGCGCTGCTGCCGACAGTGTTTTCGCTCGCCTGGCCGACGATGCTCGAGCAGCTCCTGCAGACGGCTGTGCAGTATATCGACACGGCCATGGTCGGCTCGCTCGGCACGGCCGCGACGGCCGCGGTGGGCAGCACGCTGACGGTCAACTGGCTGATCGGCAGCACGGTATCGGCCTTCGGCGTGGGCTTTCTCGCCCAGATCTCCCAGGCCTTCGGCGCGGGGGATGAGGGGCGCGCCCGCCGCGCGGCGGCCCAGTCGGTGCTGGCGGTGCTGGTGCTCGGCGTGCTCTTCACGGCGCTCACGCTCTCTCTGAGCCCGTACGTGCCCGTCTGGATGCAGGTCGAGCCTTCGCTGCGCTCCACGGCCGCGCGCTATTTCTTTGTGCTTTATCTGCCGATGCTGCCGCGCACGGCGATGATCCTCTTCGGCACGGTGCTGCGCGCCGCGGGGGATACGAAAACGCCCATGCGTGTCGGTGTGGGGGTCAACCTTGTCAATGTTGTGCTGAATTTTCTTCTGATCTACCCCGTGCGCAGCGTGATTCTCTTCGGCCGCAGCGTCTCGATCTGGGGCGCGGACTGGGGCGTCACGGGCGCCGCGGCGGCTAGCGCGCTGTCCTTCCTCTTCGGCGGGACGGCGATCTCGCTCGCACTCTTCCGGCACGCTCGCGTCTCCCCGCGCGGCCTGCCGCTGCGGCCGGACGAGAAGGTGCTGCGGCCGTGCCTGCGCGTGGCCTTTCCGAACATGCTCCAGCGCTTCGGCACCTCGCTCGGCTACGTCGCCTTTGCGGCGATGATCAACGCCCTCGGCGAGACGGCCACCGCCGCCCACACGATCGCCAACACCGTCGAGTCCGCCTTCTACATCCCGGGCTACGGCATGATGTCCGCCGCCGCCACGCTGACGGGCAACGCCATCGGCGCGCGGGACGAGGATAGACGCCGGGATACCGCGCGGCTCATCTTCCTGTGCGAGATCGGGATGATGCTGCTCTCCGGTGCGCTGCTCTTCGCCTTCGCGCCGGGCATGGTGGGGCTGTTCAGCCGCGATGAAACGGTCGTCGCGCTCGGCAGCCGCGTGCTGCGCATGGTCGCGCTCTCCGAGCCGTTCTACGGCGTGTCCGTCGTCATTGAGGGCATGCTCCAGGGCGCGGGAAAGACGAAGGCGCCCTTTGTATTCAACATCCTCGGCATGTGGGGCGTGCGCATCGTCGGCACCTTCGTCTGCACGGGGCTGCTCGGCATGGGACTCGTGTCGGCCTGGGGCTGCATGATCGGGCACAACATGCTGCTCTTCGCGATGTTCCTCGGCTATTATCTCTCCGGCCGCTGGCTGCGGACGGGCATGAGAGGAGAGAGAATATGAAAAAGAAAAGATCTCCGTTCTTCTATGTGGTCATCATGGTGCTGCAACCGGTGGCGGTCGTGCTGTCGGTCGTGCTCGGCGGCTGGCTGGACGCGCTGATGTTCAGAGGCTTCTATGACCGTCCGCACCCGGTCGGTCATCCGGTTCCTTTCTTTTCCCTGCTCGTGCCGATATTGGTCGGGCTTGCCGCGCTGATCGTTTCTATAGTGATGTTGATCGGATTGGAGCACGCCCTCCGGCGGCAAAAGCGCGAGCGGGAAGGCCGCATCCCGCTGCCGGAGGACTGGAGCTTCTGCCCGCAGTGCGGCGGACGGCTGTTCAGCACATACGTCTGCATCCGCTGCGGTAAAAAGATCCGATAAAAGAAAAGCCTTCCCCTTGAGGGGAAGGTGGCCGAGCGAAGCGAGGTCGGATGAGGTGGAGATGCGCTCTTGTCCACAGGCGCATGGGCGTGGTCTTTGCTCCCGCCCCCACAAAACTTAAGAAAAGAAAAAACGCCGGCGTGACCATTTGCGGTCACGCCGGCGTCATTTTCATTTTTGCTGATGGTTTCCGCCTCAAAGCAAATTCTCTGCGAAGTACTGCTTGACGGGATGTCTTTTTTTGTTCGGTCAGCCCGCGGTCTCTACCGTGAAGGTAAAGGGGACTTCGATCGTTTCGCCGCTCTCCAGGATCAGAACAAGCTTGGCGGTATATTCGTCCGGCCGCAGATTGGTCTTCGGCGTGATCGGCCAGGCGGTGTCGTTCGTCTCGCCGGGCGCGATTGTCACGTTCTTTTCCGCCTTGAGGACGAAGCAGCCGGAGCTTCTGCCGCTGAGCCGCGCGGCGCGGATGACGACGGGCTCGTCGCTCTCGTTCGTGACGGCGGCGGACACGGCGGTGAGCGCGTCGCGCCGATACCCGGCCTTCAGCGGCTCAAACTCCGGCGCGGCCGCAACATAGAGCGCAAGGGGATCTTCCTCCCCGGCGGGCGCTTCGGCAGGGTCTTCCGCGGCTTCTTCAGAGGCCTCTTCGACGGGCTCTTCCGAAGGCTCTTCCGCGGCCTCTTCCGCGGGAGCGGCTGTCTCTTCTTCGGCTGCCGCCATTTCCCCGGCAGGCTCTTCTTCGGTCTCCGTCACGGCTTCGGCCCCCTCAGCGGGCTCTTCGACGGTCTCCTCGACCGTTTCTTTGGCCTCTTCGACAGGCGCCTCCGTCTCTTCAACGACTTCCCCGGCCTCTTCGGCAGGCGCCTCCGCCTCCTCATCGGCCGCCGCGGCGCGGTTGTCCCGGAGCTCGCCGCCGTTTGCGAACACGATGCCGGCATTGTTGTAGACCATGCCGCCGTTGACGTACACGGTGCCGCTGTTGTTATAGGCCGTGCCGGCGTTGTTGTAGACGATGCCGAAGTTGTTGTACACGGTGCCGCCGTCGTTATAGACGACCGCGCCGTTGTTGTACACGACGCCGCCCTCCTCGCAGAGAACGACGCCCTCCGAAACGCTCATGCGCTCACCCACGCCGCAGACGAGGGGCTGTGCCCCGCCGCCCTCCGGCGTCTCCGGCTCTTCCCCGGCCGGGGCCTCCGCGGTCTCTTCCGCAGCCGCTTCTGCTTCCGACGCCTCTTCCGCGACGGCTTCCGCGGTCTCGGCGGGCTCTTCGGCCTGCTCGCCGCCCTCGTCGGCAAAGGCCGCCGCCGTCATCAGCGACAGCGCGAGCGCGGCGACAAGCAGCAGACTCATGATTTTTTTGATCTTGTTCATTTCGGATCCCTCCCTGCAATACTGGTTGTTCCTGCTTCCATGATAGCGCCGGTTTCCCCCGTTTGGTTACGGTTTTGTGAAATCAGCGCCAGCTTTTCCTGCCGCGACAGCCGCTTGAGGTGCCATTCGCGGCTCATGGCCTCCTCGCGGGTCTCAAATTCTTCATAATAGACGAGCTCCACCGGACGGCGCGAGCGGGTATACTTCGCTCCCTCGCCGGCGTTGTGCGCCTTGACGCGCGCGGCGAGGTCGTTCGTCCAGCCGGCGTACAGACTGCCGTCGCGGCAGCGCAGAAGATAGGCGTAATTCATTCCGCGCGCCGGATCTGCCGGACGTTTTTCTCAAATTTGCCGCGCGCGCCCATGACCTCGTGGCCGCAGCCGCGGCAGCGCAGACGGAAATCCGCCCCGACGCGCAGCACGTCCCACTCGCCGCTGCCGCAGGGGTGGGGCTTTTTCATCACCAGAATATCGCCGACACGGATATCCATTATTTCTTGATCTCCTCCCAGTAGCGCTTCGCGGCCTGCTCGGTCTTGTTGTCGCCGTATTCGTAATAGCGGCGGTCCTTCAGCTCGTCGGGCAGATACTGCTGCTTCACCCAGCGATGGGGAAAGTCGTGCGGGTACAGGTAGCCCTGCTCGCGCTCAAAGCCCGCGCCGTCGGCGTGGACGTTCTGCAGCTCGCGCGGGATCGAGCCGACGTGCCCGGAGCGCACGTCCGCGAGCGCGGCGTCGATGGCCATGCAGGCGGTGTTGGATTTCGGCAGCGTGGCGAGGAAAATACAGGCCTCGGCCAGCGGCAGCCGCGCCTCGGGCAGCCCGAGCTGCAGCGCGCTGTCCACGCAGGCCTTGACGACCGGAACGGCCTGCGGATAGGCAAGGCCGATGTCCTCGCTCGCCGAGCAGAGGATGCGCCGGCACGCACCGATGAGATCGCCCACCTCGAGCAGCCGGGCGAGATAGTGCATCGCCGCGTCGGGGTCGGATCCGCGCAGGGACTTCATCAGCGCGGAGAGGCAGTCAAAATGCTCGTCGCCGTCGCGGTCATAGCGCATGGCGCTGCGCTGGGTGATGGCTCTGGCGTCGTCGAGCGTGATCTCCCCCTCAGCCGGGGCGGCGGAGAAGAGCAGCTCGAGCGCGTTCATCGCCTTGCGCACGTCGCCCCCGCAGGAGGCGGCGATATAATCGGTCACGCCTGCGGCAAAGCGGACGGGCTCGTCGCGCCGCTCGTTTGCCAGCGCGATCGCCCTCTCGGCCGCGCGCGCGACGTCGGCAGCCGGGACGGGCTTGAACTCAAAGACCGTCGAGCGGCTCAAAACCGCGCCGAACACGCAGAAATAGGGATTTTCGGTCGTCGAGGCGATCAGCGTGATACGGCCGTCCTCGATGAACTCCAGCAGGCTCTGCTGCTGCTTTTTGTTGAAATACTGGATCTCGTCGAGATACAGCAGCACACCGCCCGGCGTGAGAAGGGTGTCGAGCTCGGAAATGATCTGCTTGATGTCCGCGATGCCGGCCGTCGTGGCGTTGAGCTTTCGCAGCGTGCGGTTCGTCTTTTCCGCGATGATGCGCGCGACGGTCGTCTTGCCCGTGCCGGAGGGACCGTAAAAGATCATATTGGGGATCTGCCCGGACTCGACGATGCGGCGCAGCATCCCGTTTTCACCGAGGATATGCCGCTGGCCGACGACGTCGTCCAGACTTTTCGGGCGGATCTCGTCCGCAAGGGGTTTGTACATGGGGCACCTCCGGGAATGGGCGGCGCGGGGTTCCCGCGCGGCCTCCGATTTCGCATGCTTTTTCAGCTTTTTATTGTATCACAAAGCGCCCCGCTTGTAAATTGCCGGCGTCGGTCGGCAGCGGGGATCCCGCGGAGATCGCGGCGGGGGCTGCAGAAAGCGAGCGCGGAAGGCAAAACGCGGCCGCTGCAAACTGCAGCGGCCATAAGAGGGCAGGGCGCCCGGCGGCGCCTGAGGTTTTCCCGCAGGCTTCTTCCGGCGGCATCCCGCCCCCACCGGTATCCCGCTTATAAGCGCAGGGTGTTCAGTCTGCCCTTGTAGGGGCCGACGCCCACGCCAACACCCATAAGAGAGTTTTGAAGCGAAAAATGACTTGGTAGCTGTCTGATAGGATTGGAAAAGCATCTTCAAGGCGGGGCAGACGTGAAAGACAAACTACCTTCTGCCAAAAAGTTTCAAAACCGATTATGGGAGCTAACTCCACGAGAATAAGGAAATATTTCATCTATACCCGGGACGGGTTGCGAGCCTGCCCGGAGTCCTCCGGCGGGATGCGGAGAGATAATAACAAACCCGCAGGGTGTTTTCACTCTGCGGGCATTTCCTTTTATGAGGTTTATGCTGCGTTCAGGATCTGCATGAACTCTTCTCCTGTGATGGTTTCGTGCTCGTACAGATAGGACGCCAGCTCATCCAACTTACCACGATTGTCTTTCAGAATGTTCAGCGCTTTTTCATGTTGTTTTCGAACCAAGCTCAACGACCTGTTCGTCAATTCTGCTTTGCGTTTCAGCGGAGCAGGCAAGAGAAGTATCCCCGCCCAGATACTGATTCGTGACGGTTTCCATGGCGACCATGTCAAAGTCCTCGCTCATCCCGTAGCGGGTGATCATGGCGCGGGCAAGCTTCGTAGCTTGCTCAATGTCATTAGCGGCTCCGGTGGTAATGGAACCGAATACCAGTTCTTCCGCCGCCCGGCCGCCGGTGAAGGTTGCGATCTTGTTTTCCAGCTCCTGCTTGTTCATCAGATAGTGGTCGTTGTTCTCCACCTGCAGCGTGTAACCCAAGGCACCGGAAGTGCGGGGGATGATGGTGATTTTCTGAACCGGAGCGGAGTTCGTCTGCTTTGCGGCCACGAGGGCATGACCGATCTCATGGTAAGCGACGATCTTTTTCTCCTGATCCGTGAGGATCGCGTTCTTCTTCTGGTAGCCGGCAATGACCACCTCGATGCTCTCCTCCAGATCGGCCTGGGTGGCAAAGCCGCGGCCGTCACGCACCGCACGCAGAGCGGCCTCATTGACAATATTGGCAAGCTCCGCGCCGGAGGCTCCGGAGGCCATGCGCGCCACCTGCAGGAAGTCCACATCGTCGGCGACCTTGATCTTTTTCGCGTGAACCTTCAGAATGGCTTCGCGGCCCTTGAGGTCGGGCAGTTCTACGGGTACACGCCGGTCGAAACGACCGGGACGCGTGAGGGCCGGATCCAGTGACTCGGGACGGTTGGTCGCGGCGAGGATGATCACCCCGTTGCTCCCGTCAAAGCCATCCATCTCTGTAAGCAGCTGATTGAGGGTCTGCTCGCGCTCATCGTTGCCGCCGTACTGGCCGCCGCTTCGCTTCTGGCCGATGGCGTCGATCTCGTCAATAAAGACGATGCAGGGGGCTTTCTCCTTGGCCTGACGAAACAGATCCCGCACCTTGGAGGCGCCCATGCCCACGAACATCTCCACAAATTCCGAGCCGGACATGGAGAAGAAGGGGACGTTTGCCTCACCGGCCACGGCCTTGGCCAGCATGGTCTTGCCCGTGCCCGGAGGGCCGACAAGCAGGACGCCCTTCGGCATGGAGGCGCCGATCTCCCGATACTTTGCGGGGTTTTCCAGATAATCCACGATCTCCTGCAGGTTTTCCTCCGCCTCGTCAACACCCTCCACGTCGCTGAAGCGAATGCCGTCAGAGGACTTGACATAGACCTTGGCGTTCGATTTGCCAAGATTGAACATCATGGATCCGGCGCCGCCGCCGGCTTTGTCCATCAGCTTTTTCGACATATACTGACCGAGCAGGGTGAAAATGCCGATCGGCAGCAGCCACGACAAAAGCAGTGTTGCCAGGGGTGAGGTTTCCTCTACGATCTCACTCGTGAAGGTTGCCCCGGACGCATGGAGCCGCTCCACCAGGCCGGGATCCTCGATCACGCCTGTCCGGTAAATCGTGGATTCCTCTTTATCCGTGAAGACGATTTGATTCTGCTGGATCTGGACTTTCCCGATTTCTCCGTTTTCGGTCATCGTCATGAAGGTGCCGTAGTCTACATTCTCTATGGCTTTCCCGGCAAGATATGGGGCAACGAGACAGTTGAAAACAAGGATTGCGAGAATCATCGCCACATAGAAAAAAATCAGTGGCTTTTTCGGACGTTTCACTTCCTGCATGCAGGGTTCCTCCTAAATGTTTTTGTTGGCTTCATGATGCTGCTGACTGGGCTGGTATACCTGAGGCTTATGATTTTTTCGCTGTCTCGGCCTGCAGATGGTGGAGAATACAGTTGCCGATCCGCTCCTCCAGGATGCGATACTGCCGAATCTCTTCTTCTGTGAATTCCGCAAAACACACCGCGTCCACATCCCGATCCAGCTGCTGCAGTTCCTCTGTGAGCTCCGGTGCCTGGAAGGAGAAGCGTTCTTTGCTTCCAAGGGGTGACTCGCGCTTTACCTGTCCGTCCGCCAGGAGTCGGGCCATTGCCACGATCACAGCGGGTTTTCCCATACCGGTCAGCAAACACAAGCTCTCCACGCTGCAGGGCTCCTTCATCTTTTCCATGCAGTATAGAAGCCTGATCCGGGCCTCATCCATTCCGTGTTTTCGACCCAGTGTTTCCAGATAGCGCCCAAGCAGCCGCGTTTCAAGGACCGCGCTGTGTATCGGGAAGCCGGTTCCGCAGTCTCCGGATAAGGCGGACAAGGCCTCCCCCTCCTGCAGTTTCCGGGTCCCCGGCGTGAAGGGCAGCGCCAGACTGTCATGACTGACGGCCAGCAGGTAGCCGTAAATTACCGGCAGCCGCTCCTGATAGGCGGGAGCGTCAAAGGTTTTCCTGAAAAACTCGTTATAATAGCCGATAACGCTTTTCTTCATTTTGATGGTACTGCTCAGATTCAGGCTTTGATCGACCAATGAACCCCTGGTATACTGGTAGTAATAAACAGGCGCTTTCAGGATCGCTATGTTCTTTACATGGAGAAGGTACTCCAGATTGAAGATCATATCCTCGCTGTAGCTGATATTTTCGTCCATGCGTATGCCGTAATGCTCTATGATGTCCCTTCGGTACAGCTTGTTCCACAGGACACCATAGTACAGGTCTGCCGGCGACAGCATCATCTCGTCGGCATACTGTTGGAGCGTAAGCGTCCCGCCGGACTCAATGGACCCTTTTTCAGACACATTCCCATCTACAACGCGATAAAAGTCACCGACTGCCAGTTCCGCTGCCTGCGCTTCCATCTCCCGCACCAGCAGCTTTGTGGCATCCATCGGCAGCCAATCATCCACATCCGCGAACTGCACATACGTGCCGCTCGCCTCGGCAAGGGCCCGGTTTCGCGCCGAGGATACACCCCCGTTTTCCTGATGGATCGCCTTTACTCTGTGATCCGCGGCGGCAAGTGCCTGCATGATCTCCCAGGAGCGATCCCGGCTGCCGTCGTCTACCAGGATCAGCTCCAGTTCCGGGTAGTCCTGATTCAGTATGCTGTCCGCGCAGCGCTTGACACATTTCTCCCCGTTGTACACGGGAACGATAACACTGACCTTTTCCATCCCTTATTCCTTCTTAAACAACACGTATTTTTCCAAAGGGAACAGCACCGCCACCTGCACAAGTCCCGCGGCCATGGCGGCAAGGGTCCTGGCCAGCGCCGCAAAGGCGGATACGGTCAATCTGGCGGTGATCCATCCCTGCAGCCAAGTGGAGAAGAGGATCAATGCTGCCAGGATCAGCAGATAGGCAGCGAGGCTGCCGCGGCTTCCTTTGCCGCGGAACGTGGTTTTCATGTTCATGAAATAGCCGTAGATATTGGCGATGAAATTGGACAGGAAGAACGGGAGCACATATCCCCAGGTCACAACTCCGTCAACCACATAGGGGGAGGGCCCCTCAAACAGTGTGTCCGGCCGAAAAACCGGACGCAGGATCGGGGGCAGTTTGGCTGTTACGCCGTCAAAAATCAGCGGCAGCAGATTGGCGAGGGCAAGCTGCAGCAGCGTGATACTAAAGGACACCAGGTTAAACTTTATAAACTGCCAAAGGGTACTGTCACCGAATCGGGTGTCGAGCTTTCTCAATAAAGACATTCCAGACTTCTTTCGCACAGTTCGTTTTTCTTCGGACGATTACAGAATCCAGGGGCTGCAGGCCAGAAAGATCAGGTTGATGCCCGCCGTAATCACGCTGCAGCCGACCAGCACACCGATCACGCCAAGCCCCAGCATGGGGTTGAGGATAACAATGATGCCGAAGATGGTCAGCAGAGCGCCGAGGATCAGCGCGATCCACCAGTTGGCGCCGAGCATTTCACCGAAGCCAAACCCGTCGGATTCTCTCTTGAGCTTGAGCAAGTGAAAAGCGTGGGCGATCCGGATGATACCAAGGGCCAGGATCCACCAGCCCGTCAGCAGGATCACAAACACGCCAACGGACATCTGCAATACCGGCGAGAACACAAGCATCAAGCCAAAAATCAGAGACACGACTGCGCTCACCAGCACCCATGCGCTCTGCCGCACGATATCCCGGATATCGAACCAGGTAACGATACGCCCGATACCGTCGCCGATCATGACGATTCCCAGAACAAAGGGGATCACAGCGGACGTCTCCACGGGCGTGCAGAAGCAGTACACGCCGGCGATGATCATCAGAACGCCAAGGATTACAGATAAAACTTTTCTTGTCATCATGATTCACAACTCCCTTCCTGAAAGTAAACTCCCCACCGGGATCGGTGGGGAGCTGTCAAGAGATCAATTAGCCTTCGATGGCAATGTACTTCTTTTCAGGCAGCTGCGGCTTTGCTTCCTTCTTCGGGATCTGCAGCGACAGGACGCCGTGCTCCAGTTTGGCCTTGATATCCTCTTCCGTGAGCTCCTCGCCCACATAGAAGCTGCGGCTCATGCTGCCGGCGTAGCGCTCCTGACGGATGAGCTTGCCGGACTTTTTGTCCTTCTCGTCCTTGTCAAGGCCTTTTGCCGCC
>DJYJ01000008.1 GCA_002450075.1 Clostridiales bacterium UBA6981 | reverse complement strand
CCTTAAAAAATCTTATGATCCAAGTCAGCGGTTGAAATGTTGGAAGTTTGTGTTATAATGTATCTTTAGTTAATTATGTCTAAACGGAGGCAAACAAAAACCATGGCAAAAAAGCAGTTCAAGGCCGAGTCCAAGCGTCTGCTCGACCTGATGATCAATTCGATCTACACGAACAAGGAGATCTTTCTGCGCGAGATCATCTCCAACGCCTCGGACGCGATCGACAAGCTCTGCTATCTCTCGCTGACCGACGACAAGGTCGGCCTCAGCCGCGACGATTTTCGCATCGAGATCATCCCCGACAAGGAAGCGCGCACGCTGACGGTCCGCGACAACGGCATCGGCATGACCGCGCAGGAAGCGGAAAACAACCTCGGCGTGATCGCGAAGTCCGGCTCGCTGAGCTTCAAAAACGACATGGAAGAGGGCAAGGGCGAGGATCTGTCCATCATCGGCCAGTTCGGCGTGGGCTTCTACTCCGCCTTCATGGTCTCCGACAAGGTCACGGTCATCACCCGCAAGTACGGCGAGGAGAGCGGCGTGATGTGGGAGAGCACCGGCGCCGACGGCTATACCGTCACACCCTGCGAGCGCGAGAGCGTCGGCACCGACGTGATCATGCACCTCAAGGCCGACACCGACGACGAGCTCTACGGCACCTATCTCGAGATCTGGAAGCTCAAGGCCCTGGTGCGCAAATATTCCGATTATGTGCGCTGGCCGATCCGCATGGACGTGCCGAGACAGGAGCGCGAGGAGACCGGCGAGAAGAACGACGACGGCTCACCGAAGTACGAATACAAGACCGTGACGGAGACCGAGACGATCAACAGCATGGTCCCCATCTGGCAGCGCAGCCGCAATGAGGTCACCGACGACGACTGCATTGCCTATTATAAAGAACAGAACCGCGACGTGAAGGACCCCTGCGCCCTCATCCGCGTCGACGCCGAGGGCACCGTGTCCTATAAGGCGATGCTCTTCGTCCCCGGCGAGGAGAACACCGGATTGTACTACGGCGAGAACAAGGGCGGCATCACGCTCTATTCCAACGGCGTCATGATCATGGAGAAGTGCGACAAGCTCGTGCACGACTATTTCGAGTTCGTCAAGGGCGTGGTCGACTCCCCGGATCTGAGCCTCAACATCTCCCGCGAGATCCTGCAGCATGACCGCCAGCTGCGCGTCATCGGCCAGAATCTCGAAAAGAAGATCAAGGGCGAGCTCGAAAAGCTCCAGCGCGACGACCGGCCGAAGTACGAGGAGTTCTTCAAGAACTTCGGCTATCACCTCAAGGTCGGCGTCTGCGACGAGTACGGCCGCTACAAGGATTTTCTGAAGGATCTGCTGATCTTCCACACCGGCGAGGACAAGCAGGTCACGCTCAAGGAGTATGTCGAGAACATGCCCGAGAGCCAGAAGAGCATTTATTTCGCCACCTCCGATACGCTCAAGCACGCGATGAGCCTGCCCCAGTGCGAAGAGGTGCGCCGCCGCGGCTATGAGATGATCTATCTGCTCTCCCCGCTCGACGAGATGGTGCTCGAAGCGCTGCACGACCAGGACGGCAAGGGCTTCTGCAACGTCGTCACCGAGGATCTCGGCTTTGATACCGACGAGGAGAAAAAGGCCGCCGAGGAGCGCGACATCGAGAACAAGGAGTTCCTCGACTATATCAAGGAGTCGCTGGGCGAGCGCTTTGCCAAGGTGAGATTCTCCACCAAGCTCTCCGATCTGCCCTGCGCGATGTCCACCGAGGGACCGGTCACGCTGGAGATGGAAAAATACTTCCGCCGCGGACCGAGCGAGGAGATGCGCAAGGTGCGCGCCAGCCGCGTGCTGGAGCTCAATCCGGAGCACGCCGCCGTCAAGGCGCTGCAGACGGCGTTTGCCGAGAATAAGGAAAAGGCGGCCAGGCTCGCCGCGATCCTCGCCTCGCTCTCCGAGCTGATGGCCGGCGCGGACCTCGACGATCCCGCCGAGCTGACCCGAAACGTGAGCGAGCTATTCTGATTTTTTAGTAAGCGCTGATCGCTTATCATAAACGAACAACAACCGAGGAAAAATACGTTTGGAGTTTTGACCGATGGCCAAAAAGCTGGGAATCTACATTCATATTCCGTTCTGCGCAAGCAAATGCTCTTACTGCGACTTTTATTCTCTCGCGGGCTGTGAGCATCTGATGCCGGACTATCACAAGGCGCTGACCGATCATCTCAAGGAATCGGCCCAGTCGATCAAGGCCTATGAGGTGGACAGCATCTATTTCGGCGGCGGCACGCCCAGCTTTTACGGCGCGGACAAGCTCGCCGAGCTCTTCAACACCCTCAAGCTCAACGGAAACGTGCGCGTCGACAGCGAGGTCACCGTCGAGTGCAATCCCGATTCGACCAGCTTCAACGCGCTCAAGCTTCTGCGCGAGGAGGGCGTGAACCGTCTTTCGATCGGCGTGCAGGCCACGGACAACAATCTGCTCAAGCTCATCGGGCGGCGGCACAATTTCCAGCAGGCGCAGCAGACCTATCAGAACGCGCGCAAGGCCGGCTTTGACAACATCTCGCTTGACCTCATCTACGGTCTGCCCAGCCAGACCAAGAGCGACTGGGCCGAGACGCTCGCGCGCATCGTCGAGATGCACCCGGAGCACATCTCCTGCTACGGGCTGCGCCTCGAGGAGGGCACGCAGATGTACGAGGAGTATCGCAACTCGCCCATCCTGCCCGACGACGACGAGCAGGCGGACATGTACTGCTACGCCGCCGAAATGCTCGAACGCTACGGCTACCGGCAGTATGAGGTGTCGAACTTCTGCGCGCCGGGCTTTGAATCGCGGCATAACCTGAAATACTGGAACCTGGACGACTATATGGGCTTCGGCCCCGGGGCGCACTCGTGCGTGGGCACGCTGCGCTACAGCTTTGTGAAGGATCTGAAGAAGTATATCACGGGCGTGGAAAAGCAGGTCAGCATCATCGACGAATACCAGCGCGTCGACCCGCTCGAGCGCGCGGTGGAGTATGTGATGCTCGGCATGCGCACGGTGCGCGGGATCTCCGAGCGGGATTACCGCATCCGTACCCAGTGCGACTGGCGCCCGATCCACCAGGCGCTTCTGGCCTTCCGCCAGAAGGGCTGGGCCACGGAGGACGAGGGGAGATGGCACTTTACGGTGCCGGGCTTCCTGATTTCGAACACGCTGATCGGCATTCTGCTTGAGGCGCAGACCAGCGGCCGCATCGAAGGGACGCCCTGGCTCAGCGAGGCCTATGAGGCCGAGGAGAAGATTTCCGTCCCCAAGAGCGAGGAGGAGCTGTTCACCGAGCTGTATCAGCAGCAGGCGGGCGGCGAGAGCAAAGAACAATCCAGCAGTGAGGAACAGCTATGAGCGAAGAAAAAAGAGACTATCCGGAATGGCTTGACAGAGAGCTGTTTTCCGATCTGGACGGCTCCGCGCCGGAAACGGACGCCGCGCCGGCGCCGGATCAGGGCGTGACCGCCCCGGAGGAAGCCGCGACGGACACGGGCAAAAAGAAAAAGAAGCCCGCTGCGGAGGAAGACGCCGCTGCGGAAAAGCCCGTAAAGAAGAAGAAAAAACCCGTCGCGGAGGAAGAGAAGACCGCGCCGGAGGAAAAGCGCGCAAAAAAGAAGAAAAAGGCGGCTGCGGATGAGACCGCGGCGGCCGACGCGCCCGTAAAAAAGAAGAAAAAGAGCGCGGAGGGAAAAGCCGCCCCGGCGGAGGCGACGGCCGAGGAAAAGGCCGAGGCGAACAAAAAGGCCGCCAAGCGCAAAAAGGCCGGCAGGGCCGCGCGCCGCGGGCTGATCGCGCTGATCGTGATCGTCGCGCTGGCGATCATCCTCTGCGGCGGCGCCGTCGTCGGCGGGTATCTGATCACCAACAGCCCCACCAACCTGCCGAACGTCTATATCGGCGAGGTCTACGTCGGCGGCATGACGCAGGAGCAGACCGTCAAAGCGCTTGAGGACGCCAAGTGGGAAGAGAAGGCCGGCGGAACGCTGACGGTGACGCTGCCCGAGGGTGTGAGCTTCGACCTGGACTACCTCACGGCCGGACTTGTGCTGAAAAACGAGGACGCGGCCGCGCAGGCCTACGCCTACGGCCACAGCGACGACTGGATGCAGAACCTGATCACCTATATCGGCGATCTGCTCAGCCCCAAGGATCTCAGCCACGCCGAGCTGACGGTGGACGAGAAGTATATCGCCGACAAGGTGAACAAGGCTGTCGACGAATTCGACGAGGTCACAAAGGGCGAGATCTACACCGTCGACCAGGACAGATCGATGCTGGTCATGGTCAAGGGCGCGGGTCAGATCACGCTTGACCGCAAGGCGATCGCCGCGCGTGTGCGCGAGGCGCTGCTCGCCGGAGAGAAAAAGCTCAACTGGACCGAGATCCAGACCGGCGAGATCGTAAAGCCCGACTTCGCGGCCATCGCGGCCGAGCATACCAAGGAGGTCGCCAACGCCTATTACGACCCGGAGAAGGACGAGATCATCCCCGAGGTCAAGGGCATGGAGGTCGACGTGGCGAAGGCCGAGGCACAGTGGGAGGCCGCCGCTGTGATGGAGACGATCGAGATCCCCATCAAGATGATCGACCCCGAGATCACGGCCGAAAAGCTCAAGGAAGTCATGTTCCACGACAAGCTCGGCGACTGCATGACCTATCTGTGGGGCAGCACGGCAAACCGCATCTCCAACATCCGCCTGGCCTGCAGCCGCTTTAACGATATGGTCATGCAGCCCGGCGATTCCTTCTCGTACAACGAGGTCGTCGGCGAGAGAACGGCTGAGGCCGGCTTCCTGCCCGCGCCGACCTATAACGGCACGGCGCACGAGATGGGTCTCGGCGGCGGCATCTGCCAGGTATCCTCCACGCTGTACAACGCCGTACAGTATGCCAACCTCAAGGTCAACGAGCGCGTCTGCCACACGATGCTCGTCGGCTATCTCGACGCGGGCCTGGACGCGACCGTCGACTGGCCCAGCACCAACTTCGTCTTTACGAACGACCGCAGCTATCCGATCAAGCTCAAGGCCTGGGTCGACGACAGCGGCCGCCAGCTGACGATCGAGATCTGGGGCACGGACGAGGACGGCGCCGTCGTGGACATCATCCACGGCTCCTACGCCGCGTATGACGAAGAATACCGCGAGAAATACGACCTGGACGTCCAGGTGGGCTACGGCGCGTGGAACTACCGCCGCATCACCTACCCCGACGGCCGCGTGGTCGAGACCGACAAGGTATACAGCTATTACCACATCCCCGAGGACGAGATCCGCTGGCCCGCGATCCCGGACGACGATGACGACGAGCCCGCGCCGACAGTCGTCAGCACGCCCACCCCCTCGACGCCCGATCCCACGCCGGAACCCGAGCCGGATCCCGCGCCCGCGCCGGAGCCGGAGCCTGATCCCGAGCCGGATCCCGAATCCGGCGGCGGTGACGCCGGCGGCGAGGGCTGAAGCATAACGCGATTCACGATTGATACAGGAGAGAAGAGACATGGACAAGAAAACCTTTTATATCACGACCCCGATCTACTACCCCTCGGACAAGCTGCACATCGGCCACGCCTACTGCACCGTGGCGACCGACACGATCGCCCGCTACAAGCGCCTGCGCGGCTATGACGTCATGTTCCTGACGGGCACCGACGAGCACGGCCAGAAGATCGAGGCCAAGGCCAAGGCTGCGGGCGTCACGCCCCAGGAATTCGTCGACCGGATCGTCACCGGCGAGAAGGGCATCCTTGACCTGTGGAAGCTGATGAACATCTCCAACGACCGCTTCATCCGCACGACCGACGATTATCACGTCCAGGCCATCCAGCGCGTGTTCCGCAAGATGTACGACAACGGCGACATCTACAAGGGCAAGTACAGCGGCAAATACTGCAAGGACTGCGAGAGCTTCTGGACCGAGACCCAGCTCGTCGACGGCAAGTGCCCCGACTGCGGCCGCCCCGTCCAGGACGCCGAGGAGGAGGCCTACTTCTTCCGTCTCTCGAAATACGCCAAGCCCGTGCAGGAGCTGCTGGAGAGCGGCACCTTCCTCGAGCCGGCAAGCCGCGTCAACGAGATGATCAACAACTTCATCAAGCCGGGTCTTGAGGACCTGTGCGTCTCGCGCACCAGCTTCACCTGGGGCATCCCGGTGGACTTTGATCCGGGTCATGTGGTGTATGTATGGGTCGACGCGCTGTTCAACTACTGCACGGCGCTGGGCCTGTACAACGACCGCTATGATGATTTCGACAAATACTGGCCGGCCGACGTGCACGTCGTGGGCAAGGAGATCGTCCGCTTCCATTCGATCATCTGGCCCGCCATGCTCATGAGCGTGGGCCTGCCCCTGCCGAAGAAGGTCTACGGCCACGGCTGGCTGATCATCGACGGCGGCAAGGTTTCCAAATCCAAGGCCAACAACTCCACCAACGTCATCGATCCCTACATCCTCGCGGAGAAGTTTGGCGTGGACGCGCTGCGCTTCTTCCTGCTGCGCACCTTCCCCTTCGGCTCTGACGGCGCGTTCTCCAACGAGCTTCTGATCTCCACGATCAACACCGACCTCGCCAACGACCTGGGCAACCTGGTCTCCCGCACGACGGCGATGATCGAGAAGTACTTCGACGGCGTCCTGCCCGCCGAGCGCAGGGCCGAGGAGATGGACGAGGAGCTCAAGGGCATGATCCGTGCCCTGCCGGAGCGCTATGCCAGGCAGATGGATATCTATCAGCCGCATGTGGCGCTTGAAGAGGTGTTCCGCTGCATCCAGCGCGCCAACAAGTACATCGACGAGACGGCTCCCTGGATCCTGGGGAAGGACGAGGCGAACAAGCCCCGCCTGGCTGAGGTCATGTACAACCTCGTCGAGGCGCTGCGTGTGTGCCTGATCTGTCTCACGCCCTTTATCCCCGAGAGCTGCGACAAGGCCTTCGGGCAGATCGGCGCACAGAACTGCCGCAGCTGGGACGACGCCGTCTATGGCGCGCTCACCGGCGAGATCCGCGTCCACAAGGGCGAGACGCTCTTCCCGCGCCTCGACATGGACAAGACGATGGCCGAGCTGGAGGAGATCAGCCGCGCCTCCAAGGCGCCGGCTTCCAAGCCTGTGCTGCCCGACGTTACGATCGACGAGTTTGCCAAATGCGACATGCGCGTTTGCAAGGTGCTTTCCTGCGAGGCCGTGAAGAAGAGCGAAAAGCTTTTGAAGTTCACGCTCGACGACGGCAGCGGCAAGCCGCGCCAGATCCTCTCCGGCATCCACAAGTTCTATGAGCCGGAGCAGCTCGTGGGCAAGACGGTCGTCGCGATCCTCAACCTGCCGCCGCGCAAGATGATGGGGCAGGAGTCCAACGGCATGCTGCTCTCCGCCGTCAAGGAAGTCGACGGCAAGGAGGAGCTGCACCTGATGATCCTGGACGATTCCGTCCCGGCCGGCGCCCAGCTCTGCTGATTTTAGGCAAACGATCACGGATACGCCTTTGGCATCTCGCGGATAATTTCCGCCCTGCTTTTGTCATTTTTTCTTGACATACACAATACGACTCACTTCGTTCGCATGTATAAGATCGCGTTAGCCAAATCGCAGATTTGGACGCTCACTTAAGTATGCCTGCAAAAAAACGCCTTCACCAGGACAGAAATTTTCTCGCGAGCTGCTCTTGCCGCATCCATGCTCGTTTACCTTTAGCGAACGGCAATTACCCTCCCGCCTCCGGCGGGAGGGTTTCCTTTTGAAAGCTCTGTTTTGTTCACGCTTTATACTTGTTTGAAAGAAAAAAGCATGATATAATTACCTTTTGGAAATAAAAAGCACAGGAGGCATTTTTATAATGACAACCATTGATATCTTCTCCGGCTTCCTCGGCGCGGGCAAGACCACGCTGATCCGCAAGCTGATCGCGGAGGCCTATGCGGGCGAAAAGCTGGTGCTGATCGAAAATGAATTCGGAGAGATCGCCATCGACGGCGGCTTTCTGAAGGACGCGGGCGTTGAGATCACCGAGATGAACTCCGGCTGCATCTGCTGCACGCTCGTGGGCGACTTCACCAAGGCGCTGAAAAAGGTCATGGACGACTTTGCGCCCGACCGCATCCTGATCGAGCCCTCGGGCGTCGGCAAGCTCAGCGACGTCGCGCGCGCCGTCGAGCGCGTGGAGGGCGCCGTGATCGGCACCCGCACCACCGTTGTGGACGCCGGCAAGGCCAAGATGTATATGCGCAACTTCGGCGAGTTCTTCAACGACCAGGTCGCGAACGCCGACCTCATCGTCATGAGCCGTACCGACACCGCCTCGGACGAAAAGGTCGTCGCGGCGTCCGAGCTGCTCAAAGGGCTCAATCCCAACGCCAAGCTAATCACCACGCCCTGGGACAAGCTCTCCGGCGCGCAGATCCGCGAGGCGATGGAGCACGACGCGCTCCACGAGGAGATGGAAAAGCTCCGTCACGAGCACCATCATCACCACGACCATGACGAGGACGAGTGCGACGACCCGGAGTGCGCGTGCCACCATCACCACGATCACGATGAGGACGAGGAGCACGAGCACCATCATCATCACCATCACGATCATGATGAGGACGAGTGCGACGACCCCGCGTGCGAGTGCCACCACCATCACGATCACGATGAGGACGGCCACGAGCATCACCATCATCACCACCACGCCGACGAGGTCTTCACGTCCTGGGGCCGCGAGACGGCGCGCAAGTTCTCCGAGGAGGAGATCCGCGCGATCCTCGCAAAGCTCGACGACAACGAGACCTACGGCATGATCCTGCGCGCAAAGGGCATCGTCGACGCCACGGACGGCGAGTGGATCTATTTCGACTATGTTCCCGGCGAGATCGACGTCCGCCGCGGCGGCGCCGCCGTGACCGGCCGCTTCTGCGTGATCGGCTCGAAGATGAACGAAGACGCCTTGAAGGAGCTGTTTGGGCTTGAATAATCAAAGAGAAGTACCCGTCTATCTGTTCACCGGCTTCCTGGAGGCGGGCAAAACGAAATTTATCCAGGAAACGCTGGAGGACAAGCGCTTCTGCAACGGCGAGCGCACGCTGCTGCTCGTCTGCGAGGAGGGCGAGGAGGAATACGAGCCCGACCAGTTTGCCGACCGCAGCGTGATGATCCGCACGCTCACGAGCCCGGAGGAGATGACCGTGGAGAACCTCTCCCGCATGCTCATCCAGACCGGCGCCGAGCGCGTCGTCATCGAATACAACGGCATGTGGCTGCTCGACCTTCTCTACAGCGCGATGCCGGAGGGCTGGATGGTCTATCAGGAGTTCCTGTTCGCCGACGCGACGACCTTCCTGAGCTACAACGCCAACATGCGCCAGCTGGTCTACGACAAGCTCAAAAGCTGTGAGCTCGTCGTGTTCAACCGCTTCCGCCCCGACATGGACAAGATGGCCTTTCACAAGATCGTCCGCGGCGCCTCGCGCCGGAGCGACATCGCCTATGAGTACGCGGGCGGCAAGGTGGAGTATGACGACATCCAGGACCCGCTGCCCTTTGATCTGGAAGCGCCCGTCGTGGAGATCGGCGACGACGATTTCGCCGTCTGGTACCGCGACATGTCCGAGGAGCCGAAGAAGTACGAGGGCAAGACCGTTCGCTTCCGCTGCCGCGCGCTGCAGCGCAAAAAGCTGCCGCCGCACACCTTCGTCGTGGGACGTCACGTCATGACCTGCTGCGTCGAGGATATCCAGTTCGCCGGGCTCGTCTGCCAGAAGGACGACGTCTCCGACATCGTCGACGACAGCTGGATGACGCTCACCGCTGAGATCCATTTCAAGTTCTCGCGCGCCTACGGCAAGAAGGGACCGGTGCTGACCTATCTGTCCCACGAGCCCTGCGAGGCGCCCGAACAGGCCGTCGCGACGTTTTACTGATTTCAACAACCCCTCCGGCTGCTGCGCAGCCACCTCCCCTTGCACAGGGGAGGCGTGGGTAAAGAGAAAGAAGGCTCCCCTTGAAGCAAGGGGAGCTCCCGCGTAGCGGGTGAGGGGATTTGGAAAGATGGAGAGAAAAAGCAACGGCAAATTAGTCCCGCTGGCAAGGCAGCTCCGCAAAAATATGACAAAGGAAGAGCGGCGCCTTTGGTTTGACTATCTCCGCGAGTATCCGCGAAAATTCGTGCGGCAGAAGATCGTGGGCAGATATATTCTGGACTTCTACTGTGCGCAGGCAAAGCTCGCGGTTGAAGTGGACGGATCCCAGCATTATGAGCCGGCAGTGGCTGAACGGGACAGAGAGCGTACAAAATATTTGGAAGGCTTCGGAATCACAGTGATCCGGATCCCGAACAACGAGCTTATGTGCAACTTCCGGGGAGCGTGCGAGTATATCGATCTGCACGTCAAACGCAGGATGAGCCTGACGGAAGCAAGGTCTTGACTTTTCCCCGGCGGAAGACTATAATCACAATCGAAAAGGGGAGCTGGGTATGCCCGGCTGAGAGAAGGGGACACGACCCCGGAAACCCTCGAACCTGATCCGGATAATGCCGGCGTAGGAAGCACGATGCACGATCGGCAGGTTCACGTTTTGTGGATCTGCCTTTTTGCATTCCTGCCTCCCCAAAAAACAAGGAGGAAAACAAACATGAAAAAATCCAATCTGACGCTCCGCGCGCTGACCGAGGGCGCGGTCATGGTGGCTCTCGCCCAGGTGCTGAGCTACCTCAAGCTCTTTGAGCTGCCGCAGGGCGGCTCGATCACCGTGGCCATGCTGCCAATCTTTGTCTACTGCGCCCGCTGGGGCTTCGGCCCCGGCATGCTTGCCAGCTTTGCTTACAGCGTGCTGCAGCTCCTGCTCGACGGCGCCTATGCCTGGGGCTGGCAGTCGATGCTGGGCGACTATATCGTGGCTTTCAGCGTGCTTGGCCTTGCGGGACTCTTCCACAAGCAGGAAAAGGGCTTCTTCACCGGCACGGTCGTTGGCAGCCTGGCCCGCTTTCTGGTCCACTATCTCGTCGGCGTGTGGGTCTGGGGCGAATATATGCCCGACACCTTCTTCGGCATGACGATGACCACGCCGTGGTTCTATTCCTTCCTGTACAACGGCAGCTATATGCTCGTCGATATGATTCTCTGCCTGGTCATCGGCGCGCTGCTGTGGAAGCCGATGGGCAAATATCTGCGCGGCGAGGACATCAAACGCGCCTGATCACAGCGGTCGACATAAATTTTTGTTGACAGATTGTAATTTTATAAGGTATAATGACCACTCGGCGGCCCCTGCCGCCGGGTGGGTTTTTACCCGCCGGAATTTGTCAACTACTTTCCTCCCCCTCCGGGGAGAGGAATGTTGAGTATCATACCTGAAAGGAGAAAAAACATGCTTCGTACCTATCAGCCCAAGAAGCTGCAGCGCAAGAAAGAGCACGGCTTCCGCAAGAGAATGGCGACCGCCAACGGCCGCAAGGTCCTCGCCCGCAGAAGAGCGAAGGGCAGAGCAAAGCTCAGCTACTGATTCCCCTTGAACAGCAGGTCTGAAAGATAAAGTTTTTTAGGGCGGAGAGATCCGCCCTTTTGGGCGTTATCGAGAAAATCATCAGAGGATTGCCATGAATGTCAGATGCACGTTGAAAAAGAACAGCGATTTCCGGCGTCTGTATGCCAAGGGCAAGTCCAGCGCCAACCGGTATCTCGTCGTCTACTGCCGCCGCAACGGCCGCGGCGTGAACCGGATGGGCTACACCGTGTCGGCCAAGCTCGGCGGCGCCGTCGTGCGCAACCGTGTCCGCCGCCGTCTGCGCGAGATCGCGCGCCTCAACGCACCGTCAATGAAGACGGGCTGGGACATCGTCGTGGTCGCGCGCTCGCGCGCGGTCAGGAGCGAATACCGCGAGCTCGACCGCGCCTATCTCGACGCCTGCGCCGCGCTCGGTCTGATGCGGGAGGAGGAGAGATGAAACGTCTGATGCTTGCCATGATCCGGTTTTACCAGAAGCACATCTCCCCCTCGCGCCCGCCCTGCTGCCGCTTTATCCCGACCTGCTCGCAGTATGCTGTGGAGGCCATCGAAAAATACGGCGCCCTCAAAGGAGGGTGGCTGGCCTTTTGCCGCATCTGCCGCTGTCATCCTTTTCACGGGAAGGACTATGACATCTACGACCCCGTGCCGTGAAGACCCAAAAGACAATATGTAAAAAGGAGACAATCCTATGGGGGCAATCATTACCAGGCCCTTTGCGTGGCTGTTTGTCTGGCTGTATAACCTGACCGGGAACTACGGCGCGGCGATCCTGCTCTTCGCTCTTGCCGTCAACCTGATCCTCACGCCCTTCCAGGCCAAGAGCAAGAAGGGCATGTTGCGCCAGACCCGCCTGCAGCCCAAGCTGCAGGAGCTGCAGCGCCGCCATGAGGGCAACCAGCAAAAGCTCAATGAGGAGATGCAGAAGCTTTACCGCGAAGAGGGCGTCAACCCGATGTCCGGCTGCCTCTGGTCTCTGATTCCGTTTCCCTTCCTGATCGCGCTTTATTCCGTCATCCGTCAGCCCTTCTCCCGCATGATGTTTGCAGCGGACGGCGTACTTGACGCCGTTCGGACCTTCTTCACCGAGCAGGGCTGGTACACCGCTCCCGCGAGAACGGACGCCTATTTCGAGATCAAGCTCGCCAACATCATGCATGAGCATTGGGACGAGACGATCTCGCATCTGCAGGGCCTCGGCCTCTCCACCAAGGAGCTGGTCAACCTTGACTTCAGCTTCCTCGGCGTCAACCTGGGCAACGTGCCCTGGGATACGATGAAGCTGATCTTCGCCGGCACCGCCGCCATCAGCTTTGCCGTCATCGGTCTGGCGCTGATCCCGCTGATCTCCGCCGGCCTTTCCTGGCTGGGCATGAAGGTCGCGAACCTTTCGAACCCCCAGACCGGCGCCGACAAGGCCGCCCAGAGCCAGATGCAGACCATGAACCTGATGATGCCGCTGATGAGCCTTTGGTTCTGCTTCATCATGCCGGCCGCCATGGGCGTGTACTGGATCGGCAACAGCGTCTTCGGCATGGTCCGCGACTATGTGCTGACCAAGATCTATAAGAAGAAGCTGGACGAAGAGGACGCCGAGCGCAACGCCGCCCGCCAGGCCCGCGAGAAGGAGCTGGAGGAGCGCCGCATCGAGACCGAGCGTCTGCGCGCCGAGGGCAAGACCGAGAAGAACGCCAACACCAGCAAAAAGAAGATCCAGCAGAACGAGAAGCAGCGCAACGCCGAGCGCAGCGCCGCCATCGCCAAGGAAGAGCGCGCCGCCCGGCGCGAGATGCTCGGCATCAAGGAAGCGGAAAAGCCCGCCTCCCAGGTCGGCAACCGCCGCTATGCGCGCGGCCGTGCCTATGTGCCGGATCGCTTCACCAATCCCGAGAACGCCGAGGCGGCCACGCTGGCCGCGGCCGAGGAATCCGAGGGCAACGTCTCCATCGACGAGACCGTCGCCGAGGAGATCGTCGCGGTCGAATCTGCCGTGAGCGAAGCGGCGGACACCGCCGCCGAGACGGCCGAAGCTGCCGACGGCAACGAACAGGAGAAAGAGTAATATGATCAAATATCTGGAAAAATCCGGCCGGACAAGAGAAGAAGCTCTTGCCGCCGCGCTCGCCGAGCTTGGCATGAGCGAGGAGGAAATCCTCGGCTCCGAGCTCATCGAGCTTCCCAAAAGCGGCTTCCTCGGCATCGGCGCCAAGCCCGCGGTCATCCGCGTGAGCTATGAGGCGCCCGACGAGGTCGTCGAAGAAAAGCCCGCCGAAGCGCCGAAGGCCGAGAAGAAGGAAGCCGCCCCCGCGCCGAAGAAGGCAAAGGAAGAGAAAAAGGCCGCTCCCGCTCCCGCGCCGAAGGCCGAGAAGAAGCCTGCCCCCACGGACGAGAGCGCCGATTTCGCCGCTGTCCGCGCCTTTGTCTCCGGCTTGATGGAGCGCATGGGCATCGACGCCGAGATCGAGATCTCCCGCCGCGACAACGGCGGCATCAATGTCAACCTCTCCGGCAGCGGCATGGGCGCGATCATCGGCCGCCGCGGCGAGACGCTTGACGCGATCCAGCATCTGACGAACTATGTCGTCAACCACGACAGCGACAAGCACATGCACATCTCCATCGACGCGGAGAACTACCGCGCCAAGCGCGAGGAGTCGCTGACCAAGCTGGCCGAGAAGATGGCCGAAAAGGCGATCAAGTACAAGCGCAGCATGGCTCTTGAACCGATGAACTCCTATGAGCGCCACGTGATCCACACCGCGCTGCAGAACTACGAGGGCGTCACCACGGCCTCCACCGGCGCCGAGCCCAACCGCCGCGTCGTCGTCAGCTATGTCCGCGGCGAGCAGAACGACAGCAACAAGCCCCAGAGCCGCGAGTGGGCTTGATCGGACAGGTATTCGTCGGAATCCTTCACGGTCTTTCCGGCCAAATCCGCGCCGGACTTCGTTGACGGCCTTGAACATATATTTCCATTATGTCCTGCGGCTGTCGCCTCGCCCGACACGGATTTCTCTCGGGAATCCCGCAAAGCCTTCCTCCTCATCCCTGTCTTTTTGCTCCAGCGACATCTCACATTCCTGCTTAAACAATCATCATTTACAGGAGGAATCCACCATGTATTTTGAAAAAATCAGAGACGTTCTGGCCAAGCAGTTCGAGCTTGATCCCGAAACCATCACCGCAGAGACCAACCTCATTGACGACATCGGCGCCGACTCTCTCGACGTGGTCGAGCTGATCATGGCGCTCGAGGACGAATTCGGCGTCAAGATCTCCGACGACGACGCGGCCAAGCTGACCACGGTCGGCCGCATCTGCGAGTATCTCGACACGCTGAAGTAAGTCGTGCGAAGCAAAAAACGGTCTCTTTCCCAAAAAGGGGAAAGAGACCGTTTTTTGCGAAAGAGAACAAGCCCGGCCGCGGCGGAAGAGGACATTTCATCCAGTTTCACCAATTGACTTTACCTCCGGACACTTCTATAATTTTACTAGACTCCTATAAAAAACAGAAAAAAGCTGTTTTTTATAGCGCGAAAGCGCGTCGGAGTCTGTATGAGACGTCATCTGTGCTTTTGCACGGATGGGCGACGCGTAAGCGGCGCCTTTTCAATTAAACGTGTCCACTTTTAATTGAAAATCAGGATCAAAGCAATCAAGGTGAAAGGAGACCGCATCCATGACCCGTTCGATCAGCAACAGCATGATGATGGGTATGATGTGCATGTGCAGCATGTGCATGATGATGCGCGCGCAAAAGTCTCCGCTCACCGACAGCATACCCGCTTGATTTTTTTGTATTTCAAACCGGGGAGCCGTGTGGGCTCCCCGGTTTTTCTTTTTGGCTTGCCTCACTCAATTCCACTCGGCGCCTTGCGGATATTTTTCGCCGCAGCTTTGTCAGAAAAGCTTGAAATACACAATGCGACGCGCTTCGCTCGTATGCATAAGTTCGCGTTAGCCAAATCAAAGATTTGGACGCTCACTTAAGTATGCCTGCGCTTTTCTGCCTTCTCTGCGACAAATAATCTCTCGCAAATCCCTCTCGCGGAATCTCGCTCGGCAAGCCTGATTTATGGGAAGTATCGGAAGGAAACAGCATGATCGAAATCAGACACTTGAACAAGACCTACCGCACCGCCGACAAGGACATCGTCGCGCTCGAGGACATCAACCTTACGATCAACGACGGCGAGATCTTCGGCATCATCGGTCTCTCGGGCGCGGGCAAGAGCACGCTGGTGCGCTGCATCAACCTGCTCGAGCAGCCGAGCGCCGGCGAAGTGATCGTCGACGGCGAGAGCATTACCGCTCTGCCGCGCAGGGAACTTTTGAAGCTCCGCCGCTCCATCGGCATGATCTTCCAGGGCTTCAATCTCCTGGAGCAGCGCAGCGTGCTGCGCAACGTCTGCTTCCCGCTGGAGATCGCGGGCGTCAAGAAAAAGGAGGCAAAGGAGCGGGCGATGGAGCTCCTCTCCCTTGTCGGCCTGGCCGACCGGGCGGAGGCCTATCCCTCCCAGCTCTCCGGCGGCCAGAAGCAGCGCGTCGCGATCGCGCGCGCCCTCGTCGACCGGCCGAAGGTGCTGCTCTTGGACGAGCCCCTCGCCGCGCTCGACCTGAAGCTTCGCCAGCACATGCTTCTCGAGCTCGACACGATCCACGACCAGGTCGGCATCACGTTCATGTACGTCACGCACGACCAGGGCGAGGCGATGTCGCTCTCCGACCGCATCGCGGTCATCAACCGCGGCACGATCGAGCAGTTAGACGGCCCAGCGAAAATATACGAGGCGCCCGCGTCGCGCTTCGTCGCCTCGTTCATCGGCGACACCAACTTCTTCTCCGGCGAGATCGTCGCGACCGAAGGCGACTACTGCACGATTCGCCCCAAGGGGTTCCCGGACATCCGCGCCTACAACGACAAGCAGCTTAAGGTCGGCCAGAAGGTCGATCTCTCCGTCCGCCCCGAGAAGATCCGCGTGACGCTCGCGCCGCCTCCGCCCGAGAAGGGCGCGTCCATCAACGTCTACCCCTCTACGGTCCAGGATATCGTCTACCAGGGCGTCTACACCAAGTACTGGATCAAGAGCTCCGACTTCCGTATCGCGGCCCTCAAGCCGCACTCGCGGTTCCTCCTCGACCAGGAGCCGATCACGTGGAACGACAAGGTCTTCGTCTGGTGGCATCCCGACGACGGCTACATGGTGGAAGCGCAGCAATGAACAGTCCGCTTCGCACACGAAGGGCCGAATGGCTCGTAACGGCGCCGTCGTTCCTCTGGCTCGCGCTCTTCTTCGCGGTGCCGGCTGTCATCGTCCTCGCTTTCACCTTCCACGGGCACGACATCTCCGGCGGCGTCGGGGAGTGGTCTCTTTCCACCTGGCGCGAGCTCGTCGATCCCGACTACCCCGCGATCATCTGGAACACTATCAAGATATCCGTCGAGGTGACGATCTGGTCGATCGTTCTTGCCGTGCCGTGCGCCTATGCGATCGCGCGCATGAACTCGCGCTGGCGTGCGATCGTCGCGGGTTCGATAATGCTTCCGTTCTGGACGAGTTTCGTCGTGCGTGTGTTCGCGTGGAAGACGATGCTCCATCCCGACGGCTGGCTGCAGGCGTGCTACAACTTTCTTTCGATCGGTTCCGAACATTCGACGATACTCGACTCCGAGACGGCGGTTGTGCTCGTGTCGGTGTACTCGTTCCTCCCGTTCGCGATCATGCCGATCTACACGGCTGCCGAGAAGTTCGACTTCTCGCTCCTCGAGGCGGCGCGTGATCTTGGAGCCAAGAACTTCTACGCGTTCCGCAAGATCTTCCTCCCGGGGATCAGACAGGGTCTCGTCTCCGCGGTCCTCATGGTGTTCATCCCTGCGATCGGCTCGTACGTCATCCCCCAGATGCTAGGCGGCACGAACTGCGTCCTCATCGGCAACAAGATATTCATGCGCGCGATCCAGAACCGCAACATCCCGCACGCGTCGGCGCTCGCTACGGTGATGGCGGTGAGCGTACTCATTCCAATAGGTCTTTCAATGTGGTGGAAGAGGCGGCAGGACCTGCGCGACCGCCAGCGCCTCGAGGCGCAGACGGCGCGTCTCTTTACGGCGGAAGAGGGGGCTGCGAAATGAAGCGCTCGATGGTTTCCGTCATGATCCTCGCCGCAGTTCTGGCGTTCCTCTACGTGCCGATCATCCTCGTGGTCGTCTACGGGTTTGTTCCCAATGGCATATCTATGAGCTTCTTCGGGTCGGATGGCTCCTTCCTCGGCTTCACTGGGAAGTGGTACAAGTACATCTTCACCGGCCACCAGTCCGTGAGATCGCTTCTGGAGAGCTTTTGGCTTTCGCTAATCATCGCGGGGCTCTCCACTCTCGCCTCGTGCGCGATTGGAACGACGTCGGCGCTAGCCCTGCACAAGTGGAAAGATCGCCTGCAGTCAGTGCACCACGCGCTCGTCTACACGCCGCTTATCATGCCGGACATCCTGATCGGCATTTCGCTCCTGATGCTCTTCGCGGCGTGCCACGTGAACTGCGGCTTCTGGACTATCCTCATCGCCCACATCACGTTCTGCGTCTCGTATGTCGCGATGACTGTGCTTGCGCGCCTCCAGGACTTCGACGACCGCATCACCGAGGCGGCGTACGATCTTGGTGCGGGGCCGTGGTACGCGTTCTTCCACGTCGAGCTGCCGATACTTCTCCCCGGCATTGTCGCGGGCGGTCTTCTCGCGTTCACGCTTTCCATCGACGACGTCGTCATCACCTCGTTCGTGAACGGAGCTGGCACCAACACCTTCCCGACGTACGTCTCGTCGATGACGAAGCACTCGCGCAACCTGCCGTCGGTGTTCGCGCTTTCGACCCTCATGCTCGTCTTCACGTGCGTGCTCGTCGGCCTCTCGAAGCTCATCACTTCGAAGGGCCAGGCGAAAATCAAGACGAAGGCGTCGTGATTTGCCGCGATTTGCGCGTCACAAGTCGCCTCGTTTTTGTTATAATGTCCTCCAAACGCGACAATGGTGTCGCGCCTTGAAATGAGGGAATGACAAAATGATGAATCTGTGGAAAGTCTCCGCCGTCGCAGCAGCGGCCGTTGCCGTCGCGGGCTGCACCCAGTCTGAATCCGTG
>DJYJ01000058.1 GCA_002450075.1 Clostridiales bacterium UBA6981 | reverse complement strand
CACAGGGGACGGTTCCTTGTGTTGACAGGAGGCTCGGTCTGGAGTAAAATAATAGTCGGTGATGATACATGCCAAGAGCTGCAAGAAGAAAAAGTGAAAGCAATATCTATCATGTCATCCTGCGCAGCATTAACAAACAGCAATTGTTCGAGGATGACGAAGATCGGGATAAGCTGCTTTCCGTATTGCGGGAATGCAAAGAGCTGTCGGGCTTTGAACTCTACGCTTATTGTCTCATGTCCAACCATATCCACTTCCTGCTGAAAACCGGAAAAGAGGAACTGGAGACGGTCTTTCGGCGGATCGGGGCACGATTTGTATATTGGTACAATACAAAGTACGGAAGAGTCGGGCATTTGTTTCAGGACCGTTATAAGAGCGAAGCGGTGGAAGATGATGCTTATTTCCTGACTGCGCTGCGCTATATCCATCAAAATCCGGTCAAAGCCGGTCTATGCGTTTCACCGGAGGAGTATCAGTACAGCAGCTATCCGCATTTTTTTGAAGACAAGCTGATCGACAGCGCGTTTGTCCTTACACTCATGAGCAAAGAGGAGTTTGCCGCATTCAATCTTGCGGCGAACGAGGACGCCTGTATGGAAATCAGCGAGAATCTCAAAAAACGGATGACGGATGAACAGGCAAAGCAGTTGATTTTTGCCATCAGCGGATGCCGCACGGCGGCAGACTTTCAAAGAATGCCGATTGCACGCAGAGACGATGCCATCAGGACGATGCTGGAAAGAGGCGTGTCTATCCGCCAGGCCAGCAGAATGACCGGGGTAAGCGTTGGCATTGTAAGGAAATTCAGCAATTAGGGGGAACACAAGGAACCGTCCCCTGTGTTTCTATTGTCAAAAACCTCCTGCGCGGGTATAATAAGCATACAAAATGCTTTCCGCATGCAGGAGGCTTTTTATGGACATTTTTGATCTGATCGGGCCGATCATGGTCGGGCCGTCGAGCTCGCACACGGCCGGCGCGGTGCGCATCGGGCTTGCCTGCCGCCGCATCCTCGGCGAGGAGATCGCCGAGGCCGATATCACGCTCTCCGGCTCCTTTGCCGCGACGGGGCGCGGCCACGGCACGGACAAGGCGATCGTGGCCGGGCTGCTCGGCATGGCGCCGGACGACACGCGCGTGCCGGACAGCTTTTCCTATGCCCGCGAAAAGGGCCTGCTCTTCTCCTTCGCCTTTGGCGAGATCCCCTTTTCGCATCCGAACACCGCGCGGCTCGTCGTCCGCGGCATCCACGGCGCGGAGGCGGACATCGAGGCCGCCTCGCTCGGCGGCGGGCGCATCGAGATCCGCAGACTCGGGGACATGCCGCTGCGCTTTTCGGCCGAGCAGCCGACGCTGATCATCCGCAACGAGGACCGGCCCGGCAACGTGGCCGACGTCTCACGCATTCTCTCGGAGGAGAACATCAATATCGCCACCTTCAACGTCAACCGCAATTCCCGCGGCGGCGAGGCCGTGATGGTCATCGAGTGCGACACGCCGCCAAGCGAGCGCTCGCTTGCGCGGATCCGCGCTCTGCCGGGGATCCTGCGGGCGGTCTACGTCAGCCAGGAATGAGGGAGGAGAACGCACATGGCTCTATTCTATTCGGTCAGACAGCTTGAGGAGATGGAGATGAAAAGCGCGCTCCCCCTCTGGCGGCAGATCCTGAACGCCTCGGCGGAGGAGAGCGGCATCACGCCCGCGCAGTCGCTGGAAAAAATGGGCGCCGCGCTCGACGCGATGATCGCGGCCGACGCCGATTATGACCCCGGCCAGAGCTCCCACAGCCGCCTCATCGGCGGCGACGGAGAGCGGATGCGCCAATACGTCGCCGCGGGCGATACGATCTGCGGCGATTTTGTCGGGCGCGTGATCACCGGCGCGATCCGCATGGGCGAGTGCAACGCCTGCATGCACCGCATCGTCGCCGCGCCGACGGCGGGCGCCTGCGGCGTGATGCCGGCGGTGCTGCTGCCCTATGCGCAGGATCACGATACGCCGCGCGAGGAGCTGATCGCCGCACTGTATATCGCCGCGGGCTTCGGCATGGTGATCGCGTCGCGCGCCTCGATGTCCGGGGCCGAGGCCGGCTGTCAGGCCGAGATCGGCACCGCGTCGGCCATGGCCGCGGCCGCGCTCGTATACCTGCACGGCGGCAACGTCCAGCAGATGTCCGCCGCCGTGGCGATCGCGCTGAAGAACATGATGGGGCTTGTGTGCGACCCGGTGGCGGGTCTCGTCGAGGTCCCCTGCGTCAAGCGCAACGCCGCCGGCGCGATGAACGCGCTCGGGGCGGCGGAGATGGCGCTTGCCGGCATCCGCAGCCGCATCCCCGCCGACGAGGTGATCGACGCGATGCGCGCGGTCGGCGCGCTGATGAGCCCGCTGCTGCGCGAGACGGGCGAGGGCGGCGTCGCCGCCTCGCCGACGGCGGTACGCTTCCGCAACGATTTCTTTGGAAAATAACGAGGGTTTACCAATATGGACAAAACGAAGATCTGTCTGATCAACGATTCCTTCCCGCCCGCCATCGACGGCGTGGCGAACGCCGTGGTCAACTACGGCACCTATATCACGAAGAATCACGGCGAGGCCGTCGTCGTCACGCCCTTTTATCCCGACGCGGACGACAGCGTCTACCCCTTCCCCGTCGTGCGCTATCCAAGCATCGACGTCACCAAGTCCGTCGGCTACCGGGCAGGCATGCCCTTTGATGCCGCGGTGCTGCAGCGCCTGGAGGGCGAGGGCTTTGATCTGATCCACACGCACTGCCCCATCACCTCGACGATGCTGGCGCGCACGCTGCGGGACCGGATCGACAGGCCAATCGTCTTCACCTATCACACCAAATTCGACATCGACATCGCCAACGCCGTCAAGAGCCGCCTCATCCAGGAGGAGGCCGCCCGGCTGCTGGTGCAGAACATCTCCGCCTGCGACGAGGTGTGGACCGTCAGCCGCGGCGCGGGGGAAAATCTGCGCAAGCTCGGCTATGAGGGCGACTATCTCGTCATGCCAAACGGCGTGGATTTCCCGCGCGGGCGTGTGAGCGGGGCGGAGATCGCCGAGGCGACGAAAGACTATGATCTGCCCGAGGGGCTGCCGACCTTCCTCTTTGTCGGACGCATGATGTGGTACAAGGGCATCCGCATCATCCTCGACGCGCTCAAGACGCTGGACGACAAGGGGATCGACTTTCGCATGGTTTTTGTCGGCGGCGGCAACGACAAGGACGAGATCGTGGCCTATTGCTCCTCACTGGGGCTTGACGGCAAGGTCTTTTTCACCCCGCCGATCCGCGACCGCGCGGTGATCCGCGCCTGGTACTGCCGGGCCGATCTGTTCCTCTTCCCCTCGACCTTTGACACGAACGGTCTTGTCGTTCGCGAGGCTGCGGCATGCGCCCTGGGCAGCCTGCTCGTGCGCGGCAGCTGCGCCGCCGAGGACGTGGAGGACGGCGTCAGCGGCGTGCTGATCGAGGAAAACGCCGCCTCCATGGCCGCCGCGCTCGAGACGCTGTGCGGCGATCGGGAGGCGATGCACCGCATCGGCGAGGGCGCGCAGCGCGAGCTGTATATCTCCTGGGAGGACGCGGTGGCGAACGCCTTTTCCCGCTATGGCACGGTGATCGAAAACTACCGCAGCGGTCTGTATGAGGCGCGGGACGACCGCGACATCTACCACACCGCCGGCGAGGTCATCGACCGCTATAATCTGGCAAAGGAATATCAGCGGCTGCTGCGCGAGAACGCCGTGCTCGGTTATGCGGGCATCCGCACCGGCATCGACGAGGAGGTCGAGCGCATGCGCGCCCAGCAGGCCGAGGACACCGCGATCGCCCAGATGAAGATCGAGGAGCTGAAGGACCGCGTGGCAAAAACGCGCGCCGAGGTCGCGGCCGGCCAGCAGAAGCTGCTTTTGCAGGCGCAGGGGCTGCAGGACGATCTGCGGCAGAAGCTTCGCGCGATGCTAGACGAGATCCGCCGCCCGAATGACCGCTTTCTGTGACGATACCAAAGCCGGGACCGAAGACGATCGCTTCGGTCCCGGCTTTTTTATTCTCCGCGATATTTTTTCCGTGTCGCAAGACCGCCGCGGATGTGCCGCTCGGCCTTGTTGAGCTCCAGCACCTCCCGCACCCGGAGCCACAGCGCCCTGTCAAAGCGCTCGAGTCTTTCGCTCAGATCCTTGTGGACCGTGGATTTGCTCACGCCGAATTTTTCCGCGGCGGCGCGCACCGTGCTCCCGGTCTCCAGCACGAACGCGGCCAGCTCGCGCGTACGCTCCTCTATGGTTTCATACACTCCGACCACTCCCTGTGCGCGGCGGCGCCGCGCGTTTCCTGCTCAACTATATGAGCCGGAGGCGGGAGATATGTTCTCTCCCGCCGCGGGAGGGAAGAGAAAACACGCCGGTGAGAGAGCCTCTCACCGGCGTGTTTTTATGATTCTGTTCCGGCTTTTCCGTGCTGCTTACTCTTTCCCGGCCAGTCTCTTGTACTTGGCGTAGCGGCGGGCGGTAAACTCCTCGGCCTGGGCGAAGAGCACCTCGGCGCGTTCGGGGAAGGTGCGGGTCAGCGAGGCGAAGCGGTTTTCGCCCATCATATACTCGCGCAGCTTGCCGTTGGGCTCGCCGGAGTCGAGCAGGAAGGGATTCTTGCCCTCGGTCTCGAGATCCGGGTTGTAGCGGAACAGCGGCCAGAAGCCGCATTCCGTGGCGGCCTTGCCCTCGTCCATGACCTTGCTCATGCCCTTGGTCAGGCCGTGGTTGATGCACGGCGCGTACGCTACGACGATCGACGGGCCGTGATAGGCCGCGGCCTCCTTGAGACAGCGGATCGCGTGCTCGGGATTGGCGCCGAGGTTGATCTGGGCGACGTAGATATAGCCGTAGGTCGAAAGGATCAGACCGAGGTCCTTCTTCGGCGTGGCCTTGCCGGCGGCCGCAAACTGGACCGAGGCGCCGATGGGCGTGGCCTTGGAGGACTGTCCGCCGGTGTTGGCGTACAGCTCGTTGTCGAGCACCAGGACGTTGAGATCCATGCCGGTGGCCAGCACGTGGTCAAGTCCGCCGTAGCCGATATCGTAGGCCCAGCCGTCGCCGCCGACCATCCAGATGGCCTTCTTTGTCAGCGTGTCCTCACGGCGGCGGATGAACTCGATATCCTCGTCGTTCTCCTGATTCTCCTTCAGCGCGGCACGGACGCGGTCGGCGATCTCGTCGGTCTTGTCCATGTCGTCGCCCTCGTCGAGCCAGAGGCGCAGCGCGGCCTTGAGCTTTTCATCAGCGGTCTTTTCGATGGCGGATTGCGCGTGCAGCTTGGTCTGGTTGCGCAGCTGCTCGGCGGACAGGCCAATGCCGAGGGCGAACTCGGCGTTGTTCTCGAACAGCGAGTTCGAGAAGGCCGGGCCGAAGCCGCGCTTGTTCACGGTCTGCGGGAAGGTCGGGGCAAAGAAGCCGTAGGCCTGCGAGCAGCCGGTGGCGTTCGCGGCGTACATCCGATCGCCAAAGAGCTGGGTAAGGAGCTTGATGTAAGGCGTCTCGCCGCAGCCGGGGCAGGCGCCGGAGAACTCGTAGAGAGGCTGTTCGTACTGGCTGCCCTTGGCGGAGAAGCGGTTCATCGGGTTCTTCTTCTCCGAGAGCGTCAGGCAGTAGTCCCAGTTCTTCTGCTCGGCCACCACGTCGTCGAGCGGGACCATGGTCAAGGCCTTCTCCTTGGCCGGGCAGACGTTGACGCAGCTTCCGCAGCCCTGGCAGTCCATCACGCCGACCTGGATGCGGTAGCGAAGGCCCTCAAAGCCCTTGCCGATCGCCGGCTTGGTGACGCAGCTCTCAGGCGCGTTTGCGGCCTCCTCCTCGGTGAAGAGCACCGGGCGGATCGCCGCGTGCGGGCAGACGAGCGAGCAGCGGTTGCAGCCGATGCACTTGTCCGGATCCCACACCGGCACGTTATCGGCCACGCCGCGCTTTTCGAACCTGGCCATCGAGATCGGCATGACGCCGTCGGCATACTCGGTAAAGGTGGAGACGGGGATGTCGTCGCCCTTGGCACGGTTCATCGGGACAAGCACCTTGCGCACGTAGCTCGGCAGGTTCGGATCCACCGTATGCTCCTCGTCCTTCAGCTCAGCCCACTCGGCCGGGACCTCGATGCGGACCATGTCGGTCAGGCCGCGCTCGATGGCGGCGAGGTTCATGTTGACGATCTTCTCGCCCTTGCGGGAGAAGGTCTTGACGGCGGCGTCCTTCATGTACTTTTCCGCCTCGTCGATCGGCAGCACGCCCGCGAGCTTGAAGAACGCGGCCTGCAGCACGGTGCTCGTACGGTTGCCGAGACCGATCTCCGCGGCGATGTCGGTGGCGTCGATGGTGTAGAACTGGACCTTGCGCTCGGCCAGCAGCCGCTTGGCGCGGTTGGGCAGATTGGCAAAGAGCGTCTCGCCCTTCCAGCGGGTGTTGAGCAGGAAGATGCCGCCGGGCTTGACCTCGTTTACGATGTCATAGGTGTGCATGTAGCTCTGCTTGTGGCAGGCCACGAAGTCCGCCATCGTGACATAGTAGGTGGACTGGATCGGCTCGTGGCCGAAGCGCAGGTGGCTGCGCGTCAGGCCGCCGGATTTCTTCGCGTCGTACTGGAAGTAGGCCTGGACGTACTGGTCGGTGTTGTCGCCGATGATCTTGCAGGAGTTCTTGTTTGCGCCCACGGTGCCGTCGGACCCGAGACCCCAGAACTTGCAGGAGATGATCGACTTGCCGGAGGTGACGATATTTTCGCCCACGGGCAGGGAGGTATGGGTCACGTCGTCGTTGATGCCGACGGTGAAGTGGTTCTTCCGCTCGCCCGCCATGTTGTCGAACACGGCCTTGATCTGGGCGGGCGTGGTGTCCTTGGAGGAAAGACCGTAGCGGCCGCCGAGCAGCGTCAGGGACAGACCGGCCTCCTGGACCGCGGCGCTGACGTCCTCATAGAGCGGCTCGCCGAGGGCGCCGGGCTCCTTGGTGCGGTCGATCACGGTAAGCACCTTGCAGCTTGCGGGGATCGCGCCGATGAAATGCTTCAGCGAGAAGGGGCGGTACAGCCGGACCTGGATGAGGCCGACCTTTTCGCCGCGCTCGCAGAGGTAGTTCACGACCTCCTGCGCGCACTGGCAGACCGAGCCCATCGCGACGAGCACGCGCTCGGCGTCCGGCGCGCCGTAGTAGTTGAACAGCTTATAGTCGCGTCCGGTGAGGGCGGACATTTTCTCCATATACTCCTCCACGATCGCCGGGAAGGCGTTGTAGACGGGGTTGGAGGCCTCGCGGTGCTGGAAGAAGATGTCGTCGTTTTCGCCGCTGTTGCGGATCGTCGGATGCTCGGGGTTCAGCGCACGGTCGCGGAACTTCTTCAGCTCGTCCCAGTCGACCATGCCGCGCAGATCCTCATAGTCCAGCACGTCGATCTTCTGGATCTCGTGGCTGGTGCGGAAGCCGTCGAAGAAGTGCTGCACGGGGACGTGTCCCTTGATCGCGGCAAGATGCGCCACCGCGCCGAGATCCATGCACTCCTGCACGCTCGACGAGGCGAGCTGGGCCCAGCCGGTCTGGCGGCAGGCCATGACGTCCTGGTGATCGCCGAAGATCGAGACCGCCTCGGTCGCGACGGAGCGCGCCGCGACATGCATGACCGCGGGCACCAGCAGGCCCGCGATGCGGTACATCGGCGGGATCATCAGCATCAAGCCCTGAGCCGAGGTATAGGTCGTGCCGAGCGAGCCTGCCTCGAGCGCGCCCTGCATGGCGGCGCAGGCGCCGGCCTCGGCCTGCATTTCCATGAGCTTTACAGGCGTGCCGAACAGGTTTTTCTTGCCTCTTGCGGCCCACTCGTCCACATGATTGGCCATGGGGCTCGAGGGCGTGATCGGATAAATGGTTGCAACTTCGGTAAAGGCATAGCTTGCATAGGCGGCGGCTTCGTTGCCGTCCATTGACTTCCTTACCATTGCGTTTTCCTCCTGTTTATTTTCTTTTTTCGATTTTCATTCATAAAGCGGTCGAAAGGAGGCGTTTCCCCTCTTCGCTATTCTTTATTATACTTTATTTTTCCCTTGAATGGTTCAACTTTTTGTATTTCCATATGATCCTACAAATTCCGCCGCCGTGTTTTATGCAATATGCAACAAGCTTTTTTCGGATCCATTTTTCAGCTTTTTATCCGATCTGTGCCTGTTTTTTTCTTAAAATGTTTATGCCGCAAAGGGTTCCCGTTTTCTTCCGTCCGTTCTCCGCATTTCTCCTCCCGCGAAAAATGCACTCATTTCGATGCATTCTTTTTTCTCTGAAAGGCGGAATGCATGAAAAAAAGTATTTTGCTCTCCGCCGCGCAGTTTGTTCTTACAAGTGCGCCGCTGGACGCTTTCGCTCTTGTTCTTTTCCCGCGCAGGAAGTATAATGAGAGATATGAAACATCTCCTTTATCTCGACGGAAAACCGATCGAATACACGCTGGAGCGCAAGCGCGTGAAGAACATCAATCTGCGCGTGCGCGGCGGTGAAATCTATGTTTCGGCGGCGCGCTGGGTGCCGCGGAGCGTGATTGAGCGCTTTTTGCTCTCGCGCGGCGAGCTGCTCCTGCGCGCCGCGGAGCAGAGCGTGCAGAAGGCAGCGCGCCGCTGGGTCTCCGGCAAGCGGCTCCTCTACCTGGGGCGGGAAGTTGCGCTGCGGATCGAGCAGGGCGGCAGGCCCTCCGTCTCCCTCTCCGGCGGCGAGCTGCTTGTCCGGCTGCGCGAGAGCGATGACCCCGGCCGTGTGGAGCGCGCGGTCAGCAAGTGGTACCGCGCCGAGAGCGAGCGGCTATGCCGCGCGGCGTGCGACAGGCTTTACCCGCACTTTGCCCCGCTTGGCGTGCCGCGGCCGGAGATCCGGATGCGCGCGATGCGCTCGTGCTGGGGCAACTGCCGCCCCGAGCGCGCCGTCGTGACCTTTAACGCGCTGCTCGCCGCCGTGCCGGAGGAGGACATCGAATACGTCGCCGCGCACGAGCTGACGCATTTTCTGCACGCCGACCACTCCCCCGCCTTCTATGCTGCGCTCGGACGGGTAATCCCGGACTGGAAGGCGCGCCGCGCCGCGCTCAGGAAGCTTGCTCCGCTTTTGTTCTGACCGGACGGGAGCACGGGCGTTTTTCCCGCGGCGCAGCAGCCCGGTGCTTTGATAAACCACAAATACCACAAACAGAGAAAGAGAGAGAACAACATGGCGATCGTTGTTGTAGGAACCGTTTTTGTAGACATCAAGGGCTTCCCCGAGGATCTGTACATCCCCGGCGGGCGCAACGCAGGCAGCGTGCAGATCGTGCACGGCGGCGTGGGACGCAACGTGGCGGAGGATATCGCCAATGTCGAGCTGCGGCCCGTTTTCGTCAGCATGGTCGACGACACGGCCGAGGGCGGCGAGGTGCTGCGCAAGCTGCGCAATCACCGCGTGAACACCGATTACGTCGTCACGACTCCGGACGGCATGGGCATGTGGCTGGCCGTGTTCGACGAGACCGGCGACGTCGTCGGCTCGATCTCCAAGCGTCCGAAGATGGACGCGCTGGTACAGCTTCTTGACGAGAAAGGAGACGAAATCTTCTCCCGGGCCGACAGCATCGTCATCGAGATCGACCTTGACAAGGAGGTCGTCAAGCGCGTGCTGAAGTATGCCAAGAAATACGGCAAAAAGGTCTACGCCGTCGTGGCGAACATGTCCATCGCCTCGCAGCGGCGCGATTTTCTCAAGGATATCGACTGCTTTGTCTGCAATGTGCAGGAGGCGGGCATCCTTTTCGTCAGTGATTACTCCGATTACACGCCGATGCAGCTGTGCGAAACGCTCTCGCAGAATCTCGTCAACGCCGAATTCCCCTCGATGATCGTCACGATGGGCAGCCGCGGCGCGGTCTACGCCGACAAGCACGGCGAGCGTGGGGTCTATCCGGCGAGCACCGTGATCGTTCGCGACACGACCGGCGCGGGCGACGCTTTCTGTGCCGGCGCCGCGATCGGGCTGACCTATGGCAAGACGATGCCGGAGGCCGTCGCGATCGGCACGAAGCTGGCCGCCTCGGTCATCACGGTATCGGAAAACGTCTGCCCCCGCTTCCTCCCGCAGGAGCTTGGGCTTGATATCGAGGTCGCAGACTGATTTTCGTTTTTGAAATGATATAAATGGCAACGCCGGGGCAAACATGCCCCGGCGGTTTTTTATTAAAAACGAAAAGCTGGAAACTAGAAGCTAGAAACTAGAAACTGGAAACTATCTTATCCCCAGAGTGCGGTGAGCATCGGGATGATCTGCTTCTTGCGGCTCATCACACCGGGCAGGAACATATAGTTGTCCTTCGGCTCGACCGAAAAGGCCTGCTGCATCGCGTCGTCGCCGCCGACATAGAGTATATGCGAGCCCTCCTGCAGCACGTCCGTGATCATCAGGATCACAAAGTCGAACTCCTTGTCCTTTTTCAGCTTCGTCATATACGCGAGGAATTCCTCCCGCCGCGCGAGCAGCCCGGCGGCCTCGGCGCAGGTGATCTGGCTGACGCCGATGTTGTGCTCGGCAATGTGGAAAACCTTGTAGTCGGTGCGGAAGAGCTCCTCGATCGGCTTGTCGTCCGTCCCCTGGACAGAGAACAGCTCCCTGCCCAGCTCCTCGAGCGAGATATGCGCGATGCGCGCAAGCCGTTCGGCCATCGCGATGTCGCGCTTGGTGCAGGTCGGCGACTTGAACATGACCGTGTCGGATAAGATCGCCGCCGCCATCAACCCCGCCATCTTCGGCGAGGGCATGACGCCGAGCTCCTGATACATTGCCGTGATGATCGTGTTCGTGCTGCCGACCGGCTCGTTGCGTACGGAGATCGGCTGGACCGTCTGAATATCGGCCAGACGGTGGTGGTCGATGATCTCCATGATCTCGACCTGGTCAAGGCCGGGGACGGACTGGGCCGACTCGTTGTGGTCGACCAGGACGACGCGCTTTCTGCGCGGGCGCAGCAGGTGGAAGCGCGAGAGCGTGCCGACGACCCGCTCGTTTTCATCGAGCACGGGATAACAGCGATAGCGGCTCTTGAGCAGAACCTCGCGCACGTCGTCGAGATAGTCCGAAAGATGGAACGAGACGATCGCGCCCGTTTTGCACACGCGCTCGACCGGGATCGCCTGGTAGATCAGTCTCGCGGCCGTGCGGGCCTCGAGCGGGGTGGAGACGATGCAGGTGTTCGCCGCGCTGCGCGTCCACTCCGGGCGGATCTCGCTCTGGCAGATGATGAGGCAGTTGATCTCGCGCGCGAGCGCCTTTTCGATCACGTCCGGCTGCTCGCCGCAGATGAGGATGCAGTCGCGCCCGTCGTCGGCCGGATCGTCGATTGCCTGGGGCACGGCGATGCGCACCTCACCGGAGACCGATTCGATCACAAAGCTGTTTTCGTTGACGAGCTGGCCCTCGAGCACGCTTAACAGATTGAACACCGGCAGATCGTCGATCCGGCTGTTCGCGATCGTCTGCATGTCATAGCTCGCGATGTCGCCGGCGGAGAGAAGACCGTGCAGCTTCCCTTCCTCGTCGACGATCGGCAGCGTTGACGTCTCGACGTCGCGCATCGTGCGCCAGGCGAGATCCATCGTGACCGTGCCGCGGAGCGCGGGCGGGCGGTCATAGTCGAGATCGCAGACCTGCGTGCGCATATTTTTGATGAACTGCGGCGCCTCAAAGCCGAAGCGCTCGAGCATGCGCGCCGTTTCATCGTTGATCGAGCCGATCCTCGCCGCCCTGTATTCTCTGTCGCCGAGCGCGTTGCGCAGCGCAGCATAGGAAATGGCGGCCACGATCGCGTCGGTATCCGGGTTGCGATGGCCGGTGACGAATATCTCACCCATGCTTCAATCCTCCCGTTTTTTCCGTTTGATGCTTCTTATTATAGGAGACCGGCACGCACTTTTCAAGAGAGGGATTTCCCTTCTTCCCTTCACAGCCATTTTGTGATAAAATATTTTATCATTATTTGTCGGATCAAGGAGAATCGGCCATGAAGAAGAGAATGACCGTCGCTGTCGCACTGCTGCTGGTGCTGGTACTGCTGTGCGGCTGCGGCATCCCGGGAGGCGATCTCGGCAGCAAGCTGGGCGAAAAGCTGGCCGAGCTGGTGCAGGGCGCGAACGAGCACAACCCGGACGGGCTGAAATTCAGCGAGATGCACTATGCCCGCCCCGACCTCGACGAGCTCAGCGCGGACGTCGCCGCGGTCGAGGAGGCGCTCGAAAGCGGAGCAAAGCTCAAGGCGGTAGAGGAGCTGCTGGACGTCTGCATGGACGACTATGACGAATTCTCCACGATGTACTCGCTTGCCAACATCTACAACTGCAAGGATCTGCGCGACGAATATTTCGCTGCGGAGTACGAGTGGATCAGCACCGAGAGCTCGACCGTCTCGCAGCTCTTCGACGAGATGTATTACGCCTGCGCGGGCTCCCCGCTCGGCGCCGAGCTGGAGGAGGACTATTTCTGGGAGGGCTTCTGTGAGGATTACGCCGACCCGGACGACTCCTATTACAACGACGAATCCGTCGCGCTCATGCAGCGCGAGAGCGAGCTCGTCAGCCGCTACCGCGACATCGTGGCCGACCCCGTCATCGAATGGAAGGGCGAAGAGGTTGCCTTTTACGAGCTGCTTGAGGATCTCTCCGATTACAGCGACGTGCAGGGCTATTATGATTATCTCGGCGCGCTGATGACCTATTACGAGACCTATAACGAGCCGCTGGCCGAGGTGTATATCGATCTCATGCGCGTGCACGAGGACATGGCGAAGGCGATGGGCTTTGATACCGCCGAGGAGATGGAATTCGTCTTTGGCTTTGACCGCGATTATACGCCGGGCGATGCCGCCGTTTTCATCGACGACGTCAAGACCTATCTCGTTCCCATTTCCGTCTGGGCGGAGGAGCGCGGGCTGTCTTACAGCATCACCTACTCCCCGCTGAGCGCTGAGGACTTGTACCCCGCGCTGCGCGGCGTGGCCGAAAGCATCGGCCACGGATGCACCGAGGCCTTCTCCTTCATGGATAAATACGAGCTGTGTGACTATGAGCCGAGCGTATACAAGGCCAACACCTCCTTCCAGACCTATCTGAGTATGTACGACGCGCCCTTCGTCTTCCTCAATCCCGAGGGGACGACGCGCGACCTTGTCACCTTTGTCCACGAGTTCGGCCATTTCACCGACTCCTACACGAACTTTGACGCCGCCGAGACCATCGACCTCGCCGAGGTCTATTCCCAGGCACTGGAGTTCCTCTCGCTGTCCCATATGGACGGTCTGCTGCCCGCGTCGGATGTCGACGCGCTGCGCACGGGCAAGATGCTCGACGCGCTTGACACCTTTATCCAGCAGGCCTCCTTTGCCGACTTTGAAAGCAAGGCGCACGCGATCGGCCCCGATGAGCTGACCGCGGAAAAGCTCAACGAGCTGGCGCTGCAGGCCACCAGGGACTTCGGTTATTGCCCGGAGGGCTTTGAGGAATTCATGCAGTATTTCTGGATGGACATCACGCACCTGTTCGAGTATCCATTTTACGTCATCTCCTATCCCGTGTCGCTGGACGTCGCGATGCAGCTCTACGTGCTGGAGGTTGGGGAAGCGGGAAGCGGTCTCGACAAATATTTTGAGATGATGCCCCGGGACTATGACACCTTTATGGAGACCGTGACGGAAAACGGGCTGGAAAGCCCCTTTGCCGAGGGCGGGCTCGCCTCGATCGCCCAGGTGATCGCCGACACGATCGGCTATCCCGAGCCGATCGCCCAGGCGGCATAACAGAAGAAGAAAAAAACACCGGAGCCGTGCACGGCTGAACAGCACCCCATTTGTTAG
>DJYJ01000023.1 GCA_002450075.1 Clostridiales bacterium UBA6981 | reverse complement strand
TTCCTACATCTATTTTACACTAAGGAGGGGTTTCTGTTTTGTATCTCAGCCGCGCCCTTTCGCGCCAGGATCTTCGGGCAGCTCGAGCTCGAGATAGCTCTCGACGATGTCCATGATCGTGTCGTCGCGCAGCGTGATCGAGATCTCGATGCGGCGGTTCTGCGCGCGGCCCTCCTCGGTGTCGTTCGAGGCGACGGGGCGCGTCTCGCCGTAGCCCGCGGCGCAGAAATACGAGGCATAGGGGTTGAGCCTGCCCCGGCCGCTCGCCATCAGATAATCAAGCACGGCGTTCGCGCGGTCGGTGGAGAGGACACGGTTCTCCTCGTCGCTGCCGGTCGAGTCAGTGTGGCCGGAGATGACGATGCTGTCGACGTATTTGGCGTTCTCTTCGTCGGCAAGGAAGGCCGCAAAGACCTCCGCCAGCTTGTCGAGCGTCGGGCGCGCGGCGGGCTTGATCGCCGAGGAGCCGAAATCGAACAGCACGCTCTCACTCAGTACGATCGCGCCGTTGTCACCGATCGAGACCTTGCTCGCGTCGCCCATGACCGCCACCATGCTGTCGCGCATCTGCTCGAGGATCGACAGGCGCAGCACGGCGATGGTCTGCATGCGGCTGCGCATCTCGAGGAGCTCCTTGTTCGCGGCTTTGAGATAGGTCTCCTGCTCGCCGATCAGCGCCTTCTGGTCGGCCAGCAGCTTGTCCTGGGCGGCGAGCTCGTTCTTCTGCTCGGCAAGCTGCGCGTTCTGGTCGTCGAGCTTGCCCTTGAGCTCGTCGAGCGTCAGCCGCGCCTCGTCAAGGTCGATCGTGACCTTCTCGAGGTCGCTCTTGGCCTCGTCGACCTGGGAGAGCGTCAGATCGAGCGTCGCGCGCGTCTCGGCGAGCACCTCCTGCGTGTTTTGCAGGTCGTTGCCGGTGATGAGGTTCTGGATATAGCTCAGCAGCATCAGAAAGAACAAAATCAGCGCGACGGCCGACATCATGTCGGCGTACGACGGCCAGAAGCCCTGCTCTCCCGCTTCGCTGCGCACAAGCGCGTCGCCGCGGGCCTTGTAGGTCCTTCTCATTTGCTCTCTCCTCCCATGCGGCGGTTGATCTCGCGCATTGCGCCGGAGAGATCGCGCACGCAGAGATCCATGCGCTCGACGCTGCCGCGCAGGTTATAGTCGACCTCGGCGAAGTCGTGGATGCCGTCGGAGAAGGTCTTCACGGCGGCGTCGAACTTTTCGAGCTCATCGTCGCAGACGGCGATGCTCTTTTCAAACGAGGCGGCCGCAGCCGCGGTCGAGCCGGCGAAGGAGGCAGCGGCGTCGGAGAGCGATTTGCGGATCTCGGCGGCCGAGGCGCCCATCGCGTCGATCATCGCGCGCACGAGGCTCGCGTCGTCCTTTGCGAGCGCCGTGCCGAGCGAGGGCGCGACCTCGTTGTCGAGCCACAGCTCCAGCCGCGTCTCGAACTTCTCGCGCGCCGCCTGGGGCGAGAGGATCGTGCGCAGGACCGTGAGCAGGATCGAGCAGCCCGCGCCGACGAGCGAGGTGTAGAACGCAACGCCCATGCCGGATAGCGCCGAGAGCAGCCCGCCGCCGACGCTGTCGAGCACGCTGAGCCACTCGGAGGTGTTCGAATAGCCGATCAGCTCCGTCAGCGAGGCCACGGCGAGGCTCAGTCCCAGAAAGGTGCCGAACAGGCCGAGCGTGACGAACAGCGACACGGCGTTGTTCAAGTACCGCTCGCACAGCAGCATCCCGGACAGCTTGCGCCCCATGACGTCGGAGATGATGGCGGGGGTGTTCACGTCCGCGCCGAATTTTCGATACGCCGCGGCGTATTCCTCGATCAGCGCGGCGCGCCAGCCCCGGCCGGCTTCGTCGCGGCCGTCTCCCTTTGCCCCGGCGGAGAGCATCCGGTAGCGCGCCGAGAGCGCGAAGAGCAGCACGACGGCCAGCGCGAAGAGCGCCAGGATCACGACGATCACGACAAGGCCTGCGGGCGGCAGGTTCTGTAATCTGTTCAAATTCATATCCTCCGTTTATTCTGCGTCGGGCGCTGCGGGAACGCCCTTGTTTTGCCAAAAAGCTTCTTTCTTCGTCAATATAATAGAAAATTCCGGGAAAAATGTTAACAAAGCGCAAATATTCCCCTCCCTTCTCCGCCCGATCCGGACAAGCAAGTACTGGACTTTTCCCCCGGGGGCTGATAGGATAAAGAAAACGCCCCCCCGGGGACAGTGCAGGGAGTCTGATCACATGAATGAAACTTTTGATCTCCAGGCCTATCTGACCGCAGGCGTGGAGCAGGTCGTGGCCGACGCGCTGAAGGCCACGCTGAAGGATCCGCGCGAGAGCGCGTTTCTGCTGAAATTTGCCGCGGCGAGCAGGGCCGCCTCGAAAAAGCGCCGCGAGAGCGAGGATGCGGGCGAGCACATCCCCTCCTATCTGATCGCGAGTATCACGAGCGCCTGCAATTTGCACTGCGCGGGCTGCTATTCCCGCTGCAACAACGCCACCGTCGACGCCGCGCCCGTACAGCAGCTCACGGGGGAGGAATGGCTGCGCATCTTTGACGAGGCGGACGAGCTGGGCATCAGCTTTATTCTGCTCGCGGGCGGCGAGCCTCTGCTGCGCCGCGACGTCATCGAGGCCGCCGGAGAAAAGCAGAACATCCTCTTCCCCATCCTCACCAACGGCACCTTTATCGACAGGCGCTACTTCGAGCTCTTCGACCGCTGCCGCAACCTCATCCCCATCATGAGCATCGAGGGCGAAAGGGAAGCCACCGACGCGCGGCGCGGCAAGGGCGTGTACGACCGCCTTGTCGCCAATATGGGCGAGTTTCACCGCCGCGGCCTCATCTTCGGCGCCTCCGTCACCGTGACAACGGAAAATCTCCGCGAGGTCACCTCCGCGCGCTTTCTCGATTCGCTCGCCGAGCGGGGCTGCAAGGTCGTGATCTTGGTCGAGTTCGTCCCCGTGACCGACGAGGCGAAGGAGCTGGCACCCGGCGACGCCGAGCGGGACTATCTCCGCAGCGAGATCGCGCGGCTGCGCGCCGAGCGGCCGGAGATGGTGTATATCTCCTTCCCCGGCGACGAGAAGGAGTCGGGCGGCTGCGTGGCGGCCGGCCGCGGCTTTTTCCACATCAACTCCCACGGCGGGGCCGAGCCCTGCCCCTTCTCCCCCTATTCGGACGTGAACATCCGGGGCAGCTCGCTGCGCGAGGCGATGCACTCGCCGCTCTTTACGGCGCTGCGCAGCGGCAATATCCTGACGGACGACCACGAGGGCGGCTGTGTGCTGTACGAAAAGCGCGCGCTGGTCGAGGCGCTGCTCGCCGCGCAGGAGAAATAAAAAGCTTACGCACACTTTTCCGGCGCGGGCGTATACTGGACAGGAAAGAAAGGAATCGCCTGTGATGAGAAAACGGCTCCTGCTCACGGCCGCGGCGGTGCTGCTCGCCGTGGTTTTGGGCTTTTTGCTCTATGCCTCCGTCTATTACCATGCCGACGAGGTGGCGCGAGAGGCGCTGCGGTCGGACGAGCGCGTCGCGGTCTCGCAGACCGGATACGGCGTCTTCTTTGACGGGCCGGCGGACGACGCCGCGCTGATCTTCTACCCCGGCGCCAAGGTGGAGGCCGAGGCCTATGCCCCGCTGCTGCGCCGGCTGGCCGCGGGCGGACTGGACGTCTGTCTGGTGCGGATGCCGCTGCGCATGGCCTTTCTCGGCCAAAACCGCGCTGACGCCGTGATGGCCGCGCACAGCTATGCGCATTGGTATATCGGTGGGCACTCGCTTGGCGGCTCTGTCGCCGCGCTCTATGCCGCGGACAACAGCGAGGCCGTGGAGGGGCTTGTGCTCTGCGCGGCCTATCCGACAAAGCCGCTGGACGAGAAGCTGGTCGAAGTCAGCCTGACCGGGAGCGAGGATCACGTGATCAGCCGTGCCCGTCAGGAGAGCGGGCTCGCCTTCGCGCCGGCGAACAGCGCCGTCTATGTGATCGAGGGCGGGAACCACGCCCAGTTCGGCAGCTACGGCGCCCAGATGGGCGACGGCGCGGCACTGATCCCGCCAGAGCAGCAGTGGGACGAGACCGCCGCGGATATCCTCGCCACGCTCGGACGCGCGGCATAAACAGCAAAAAAAAAACAGCCCTCCGGGGCTGTCTTTTTTTGTTGGCTTATTCCGTTTTTTCTCCGCACACCGGCCGATAGACGGCAAAGGTGGCGAGGACGAGGATCAGCGCGCCGATGGTCATCAGCGTATAGCAGCCGAGCTGCCAGTTGCCGTGGCGCTGGACAAGATATTCGCTGACGCCCGCGATGGCGGCGCCGAGAAGCCACGCGACGCAGCAGAGCAGACGATGGAGCTTCGGCCCGCCGCTGCGGATCGAGCGGCGCGAGAACACGACGAGCACGGCCAGCATCGCCGCCGCGCCGAGGATCTGGGCGACGCTGATAAAGGCGTTGAAGGTGAAATAGCTCGCGTCGTTGCGCGTGCTGTCGATGACGAGCTCGACGGCGCTGCAGAGCACCAGAAAGGCAAGGAACACGTCGCCGCGCCGCCCCCAACGGTGGAGGAAGAGCAGCGTCAGCACGCCAAAGATCACGAGGAAGAGCAGCGCGCCGACAAAGAACGAGGCAAAGCGGTATTCCGTCCCGCCCGGCACGGCTGCCGCAAAGGGCAGGCGGCACAGGCGCACGTCCGTGATCGGCACCTTGCCGCGGCACGAGGCGTTGAACAGCGCGCTGAGCCGCACGAGCGAAAGGCAGAGCGCCAGCGCGGGCGCGGCGCAGTCGAGCAGAAGCGCCGTGTCCTTCTCAAGCCCCGCAAAGCGCAGCAGCAGCGCCGCGAGCACAAAGCCGATCACGACGCCGGAGAGGCAGAAGCCCCCCGAGGAGCCCGGTGCGAGCGCTGCCGCGAGCGAGGAGAACTGCTCACTGTGGCAGGACCAGAACATCAGCCGCGAGACGGCGAGCGAAAGCACGACGCCGAGCGGCACGAGAGCCAAAAACGCGCTCCGCTTTCCGCCGTTTGCGCCGTAGGCTCCCCACAGGGCGAGGAACCCGGCGATGCAGGCGAGCGCGAGGAGGATCGTGTCCCAGTAAAGGATCACATGTCCGAAGCAGAAGGCGACCTCTCTCATGCTCCCGCCTCCTTTTCCGCCGGCAGCGCCGAGGCAAAATAGAAGATGTCGCTGACCTGACGCTCGGCGTTCCAGTCGATGTTGTTGAGCACCTTTCCGTTCATCCAGAGCTCGGCGGTCTGTCCGCCGTCGAGCGCGTAGGCGTTCACGCAGCCCTTGTCATACAGGATCTGCGCCGCCTCCGGGATCGTCGCGACGCCCGCCTTGCTGCCGAAGTTGATCGTCATCAGCAGATAGTGCAGCCTGTCCGTCATGGCGATGGCGGAGCGCGAATAGTCCGTGTCGCCCTGCCCGATCTTATACTTGCCCGTGCCGAGATCCTGCAGCTCGCCGTCCCGGATCAGGATCGGGCCGAAGGCGGCGGAGAAGAGCACGTCGTTGTCGCGGATAAAGGTCTCGGCCTCCTCGCGCGCGGCAAAGCTGCCCCGCGGGACGAGCAGCATCTCGCCCTTTGCGGTGAAAAAGCAGGCGTCGAGCGCGTCGGGGATAAAGCGGTAGAGCTCGCGCTGATACACCGTGACGCCGAGCTGGCGGTAGGCGTAAAAGTCGCCGTTCGTGGCGAGGACGGCGTTCGCCTCTTCGGCGAGGCGTGAGCAGTATTCGCGCACGTGCGAATCATAGCTGTCGCCGGACAGCCGGCGGCGGAACTGGGAGGGATCGGCGATGCGCACCTCGGCAAAGGTGCAGCCCTTGTGGTCGATCAGCTCCTTCCACACGATCACGAGGATCGTCTCGTCGCTGTAATAGCTGATCTCGGAATCGGGCGCGAGCTCGATCTCCTCCGACCAGACGGTATCCTGTCCCTCAAGGAGCGGCGCGGATGCGTCGATCAGCGCGCGGATGACGGCCGGGTCGGTCGTCGTGCCGAAGTTTTCGCTCCGCGGCGCGGGGGCGACGATGTCGTTTTCACCGATGCGGTAGATCTTGCGGATATAGGTCAGCCCGTCGAGCACCGCGCTTTTGGCGTTGTTCGCCTCGCTTGCGAAATCCGTGCCGAGCGCGGCGAAGAGCTCTCCGTCCGGCACGATGCGCCAGCCGCCCGCTTCATAGTGCAGACGCAGCGTCAGCGTCCGGCTCATCTCATAGTCCTCTTCCCCGGCGAGCAGGGCGTCGACTGCCGCGCGGTATGCCTCGTCCGTGACCTCCGGACGGTACAGCCCGTTTTCGTCATAAACCTCGTCGTATGCGCGCGCGTCGACCAGCGCTTTGAGCCGCGTCATCACCCCGCCGCGCAGATCCTCGCGCATCGCGCCGAGATCCGGCGCCGTCACACGCACCGGCACGCGCGCCTCAAGCCCGTCGCGCCCGGTCTCGCCGTCAAGCGCCCAGGAAAAGCCGTCCCGCCGCGCGGCGAACAGCTTCGCCGCCGTCTCGTCATCCGGCGCGGCAAGCGCGGGCATCAGAGCGCCGTCCGCGAGGCAGGCACGCGCCGCCTCCTCGTCGCTGCCGCGCACCGCGTCAAAGAAGGCGCCGACGGTCTCCTCCGGCGCGCCGGACGGGCGGAAAAACAGCAGCCCCCGGCTCTGCCCCACGGCCGCCAGCACGCATGCCGCGGCGGCCGCGGCCAGCGCCGCGGCGTAAAAGGGCGCGCGAAGGCGACCCGATTTTTCAAGCATCAGCAGCGCCGCCGCGCCGAGCGCGCACACCGCCGCCATTCCGTACAGCATGGATCTTTCCTCTTTCCTCGTCTTTCCCGCGTCCGCGCCGCAGGGGCGCAAGCGGGCGGAACAGCTTTATGTTATCATATTTTCGCGGAAATGCAACGAAAAAGGCGGGAGGAGACCTCTCGCCTTTTTCATTTCGCTTTTATCGGGAATAGCACACAGGCGCGCTCAGCGGCGTCTGACGATCTTCCCGTTTTCGTTGCGGACGTACTTTGCCGCGAACGCAGGATTTTCCTTGATAAGCCAGTCATAGGCCTCGGGATGGGCAAGGACATATTTGTGCGCATAGCCGACCTTCGTGCGAATGTTCTTCGGCCCTTCCTTTTCGGCGATCTTCTTCGACAGCTTGTTCGAGCCGAAAATATAGATCGGGATACCGACAGCCGCGATGACGACAGCGATCGCGCAATTGACATACTCCTTATCGGACAGAGCTTCCCGGAAGAGCATGATTCCGGTGATCACAAACATAAAGGCAAATAAACTGAAGATGACCGATACCGTTGTAGCTTTCTTTGAATAAGGATAGGTTTTGTAAAAAATCATGCGCGCACGTCCTTTCCGAATTTGAAATAAACTACAAAAAATGGAGCATATTTTCCACCACATGTCAATGAACACGCCGCCGTCCGGGCGGAGGGGGGGGAAAACTTTTTCTTGCCCTGCGCGGCGCGGTGCGCTATGCTTGTGGCAGATAAAAAAGGGAGGCGGAAGAGATGAGAAGAAAGGACCGCGAGATCACCGACCCCGGCGAGATCCGCGCGATCGTGGAGCGGGCAAAGGTGCTGCACCTCGGCCTCAACGGCGAAGAGCGGCCGTATGTCGTGCCGCTGCACTACGGCGTCGAATGGGAAGAGGGGTTGCCCGTCTTCTATGTCCACGGGGCAAAGGAGGGGCGCAAGCTCGCGCTTCTGCGCCGCGACGGCCGCGTTTTCGTCGAGATCGACGCCGCGGGTGCGCTCGTCTCCGGCGGCGGGACGCCCTGCCGCTACGGCGCGGTGTTCGAGAGCGTCATGTGTGACGCCGAGGCCGAGATCCTCCCCGCGGGCGGGGAAAAGCAGCGCGCGCTGCAGATCCTGATGAAAACACAGACCGGCCGCAATTTTGCGATCACGCCGGAGATGGCGGAGGGCGTCGCCGTCATCCGTCTGCGCGCCCTGAATCTCAGCGCGAAGGCCCGAAGGGCCTAGTGTCTAGTATCTAGTATCTAGTTTCTAGCTTCTAGCTTCTAGAAACTAAGCACTAGAAACTAGGTAAACGATGATTAAATGAT
>DJYJ01000066.1:13359-14775 GCA_002450075.1 Clostridiales bacterium UBA6981 | reverse complement strand
CGAGCCCCATATCCCACCCCACTTGAGAAAGGCCGGCGGCCGACGGCCGCCGGTTTTCTTACACCGACTTTGGGATGTAGTGTAATGGTAACACACCGGACTTTGACTCCGATATAGTGGGTTCGAGTCCCGCCATCCCAGCCACGTCAGAATAACGCAGTAAGGTCATCTGACCTTGCCTGCGGCGGTCAGATCGACCGTCTGCGTTATTCTTCCTTTTCCAACGCGAACCCTCTCCGCTGGGCTTCGCGTTGGGGAGGACGAAAATGCCCCAGTAGCTCAGTAGGCAGAGCACCTGCCTTTTAAGCAGGGTGTCCGGGGTTCGAATCCCCGCTGGAGCACCAAATAAGAAGACCATCCTGATGGGATGGTCTTCTTATTTGCTATTCCCCCGTTGGGGGATTCGAGGGGAGCGGTAGTGAATGACATGCCGGGGGCATGCCAGAGCCGCGACCTGCTCCGCGCCGCAGCGCGGGCGAATCCCCGCTTACAGCACCAAATAAGCAGTCATCCCCTCGTGGGATGGCTGCTTGTTTTATTCGTCAGGCATGTTCGAACCCCGGGCACCAAACGCGGAGCGGATAAAGAGCGGACGCGGCGATGCGCGCCTTGCTCTGGCCTCCTGCGTGTGGTACAATTCTTTGCAGTCGGAAACAGAAGGAGGGCTCTTTACGGAAAAACGCAGCTTTTTCTTTGATCTATACGGTACGCTCGTCGACGTTCGTACGGATGAAAAAATGCCTTCACTATGGCGGGGAATGGCACGCTATTGCTCGCTCGGCGGCGCGGCGTATGCGCCGTCGGAGCTCCGCACGCGGTATCTTGCGCTCTGTGCGCAGGAGACGGCCGCGCTCGTACAAAAAAGCGGGCTCCCCGAGCGTGAGGTCGAGATCGAACTGCGGCGCGTTTTCCGCCGTCTCTATGCCGAAAAGGGCGTGCGCGTTTCCGCTGCGCGGCTTAACGACACGGCGATCGCGTTCCGAGCACTTTCATATACACGGACGCCGCGGCTGATACCCGGCGCGCGCCGGACGTTGGACGAGCTGCGGCGGAGGGGGGCAAAGCTGTTTCTGCTTTCAAACGCGCAGAGCTGCTTCACGATCCCGGAGCTGCGGCTGCTGGCTCTGTCCGACAGCTTTGATGGCGTCTTTCTCTCCTCGGACTTTGGCTGCAAGAAGCCCTCCCCCGCCTTTTTCCGTGGGGCGATGGCGGCGGCGGGCATCACGGCAGAGGGACTCGTCATGGTCGGCAACGACGCCGATGCCGATATCCGCGGCGCGGACGGATGCAGGATTGAAAGCCGCTATTATCACACGCATCAGTCCCCGCCCCGCAGCGGGGCTCTGCCGGAGAGCTGCCGTGAGATCTGGGCACTGACAGACTTGCTGTTGTAAACGATAACGACCCGCCGCAGAC
>DJYJ01000066.1:0-13302 GCA_002450075.1 Clostridiales bacterium UBA6981 | reverse complement strand
CCGCCGCAGACGACGTCTGCGGCGGGTCTTGTTTTTTCGTTTCGTTATTTCCCGAGCATCCGGATGAATTCCGGCAGCGCCAGCTCAAATTTGACGCCGTACCAGTGGGCGGCGTCGCCCTGCGTGAGCTCGATACAGCGCACGGTATAGTCCGCGGCGAGGACGGCCGCCTCATAGGCGCCGAGCCCGTTTTCCAGCGCGCCGACGAAAGCCGCGGCATAAACGTCGCCCGTGCCGTGGCAGCCCTTGGCGATCTTCCGGTGCTCATAGTAGCGCGTCTCGCCGCCCTCGCGCACGATAACGCCGGTGTGCTCCGCGTCAAAGCCCACGCCCGTGAGCACAACGGTCTTCGCGCCGCAGGCCGCGAGAGCGTCGAGCAGCGCGTCGATATAGGCTCTGTCATACTGCTCGCGGTATTCCATTCCCGTGAGGAAGCAGGCCTCTGTGATATTGGGCAGGATGATGTCCGCCGAGAAGGCCAGCGACTTCATCGCCTCGACATAGGCCGCATCAAAGGCGGGGTAAAGTTTGCCGTTGTCGGCCATGGCCGGATCGACAATCACGGCGCCGCCCTCGGAGAGCAGCTCCGCGGCGATACGTCTGACATACGCGATCTGCTCGGTGGAGCCGAGATAGCCAGTATAGAGCGCGTCGAAGCGGATGTTCTCCTTTTTCCAATGCGCGGCGATGCCGGGAATGTCCGCCGTCAGGTCGCGGACGGTATAGCCGGAAAAGCCGGCCGTGTGTGTGGACAGCACGGCGGACGGCAGGATGCAGGTCTCCATCCCCGCGGCCGACAGGATCGGCAGCGCGACAGTCAGCGAGCACTGGCCGACGCAGGAGATGTCCTGGATGGTCAGAATTTTACGATATGACATAAGGGTTCCTCCGTTTCGTTTCACCGGGAGCTTGACATCTTACGGGAAAAAGTATACGCTAAAACTGGTCTTATTGATACTACCAGATAAGGACTTTTTTATATGACCAGATTTGTACTTGAGAAAAACGGCGGCCCCGCCTACCGCCAATTGTATGTCCAGTTGAAGGACGCGATCGCCGCCGGCGTTTATCCGCCGGGCAGCAGGCTGCCGAGCAAGCGCGCGCTTGCCGCGGACTTGGGCGTGAGCGTGATCACCGCCGAGCACGCGCTGGCGCTGCTCGCAGACGAGGGCTGGGTCGAGCCGCGCGAGCGCAGCGGCGTTTTTGTGCTGGGGCGCGGCGCAGCGGCGCCGATGCGGCGGGCGGCGCTGGAGGAGATGAGTCTGCCGGCGAGCGTGCCGGAGGACTTTCCTTTCAACACGCTGGCGCGCATCATGCGCCGCACGCTCTCCGAAAAGGGCGAGCGGATCCTCGCGAAGTCTCCCCCGCTCGGCACCCTGGAGCTGCGCGGGGCGATCCGGCGCTATCTCGCGCGCAGCCGGGCGCTGGACGCGGACGAGGAGCAGATCCTGATCGGCTCGGGCGCCGAGGCGCTCTATTCACTTGTGGTGCAGCTGTTGGGACGGGATACCGTCTTTGCGCTTGAGGATCCCTGCTGGGAAAAGATCCGCCGAGCATACGAGGCCAACGGCGCGCGCTGCGCCGCACTTGAGATGGACGGCGAGGGGATCTCGCAGCATGCGCTCGACGGCTGCAGCGCCGGCGCGCTGCACGTCACGCCCTATCACAGCTATCCCAGCGGCATCACCGCGAGCGCGGAGCGGCGCGCGGCCTATGCCGCCTGGGCGGCGGCGCGCGGCGCATGGCTGATCGAGGATGATTATGACGCCGAGCTCGCCGTAGAGCGCGGGCGGATTGAGACCGTCGCCGCGCTGCTGCCGGAAAGGACGCTTTATCTCTCGACTTTTTCCAAAACCGTCGCGCCCTCGTTCCGCACGGGCTATCTCGTGCTGCCCTCTGCCCTGATGGAGCGCTATCGCGCCGAGCTCGGGTTCTATTCCTGCAGCGTCCCGGTCTATGACCAGTATGTGCTCGCCGAATTCATCGACAGCGGCGAGTTCGAGCGCAGTCTCTCCCGCCGCAAAAAGAAAAAGAAATGAAAAAATCCTTCGTCTGATGACGAAGGATTTTTTCATTTATCGATGGCTCCATCAGTTCGCCGCGGCCGTGGCCTCAAGCGTGCCGCGCACGAGGCGGAAGCTGCCGGAGGCAAGGTCGGGAGCTGAATAGATCGCATAGGTGTAGGCAAAGCTGCTCGCGATCTCGCCGATCACCGTGCCCGCCTCATCCCGGATCTGGGCAACGCTTTCCGCCGCGCCGGGGAAGGAGAAGAGCACAGAGCGCTGCGTGCCGCCGACAAAGCCCTGCGGCTGCTTGGAGGTGCCGGTCCCGACAAAGCTGCCGCCGGAGATCGCGGCGGAGGTCTTGGCGTCGATCGCGTCGCCATAGGCGTTGACCGTGATCGTGCCGCCGGAGATGTCGATCGTGCCGGAGGCGGTCTCCTTGTTGCCGGCCTTCAGGCCGTCAGCGCCGGCGAACACCGTGATCTCTCCGTCGGAGATCGCAAGGGCGCTGAGCGCCGCGACGCCGTCGTCGCCGGACTTCAGATCGATCTTGCCGCCGCTGACGGTAAGCGTCGCGTGAGAAGACAAGCCCTTGCCCGCGTGGGAGAGGGCAGAGATCGTGCCGCCGGAAACGGTGAGGTCAGAGGTCGAATGGATCGCGTGATCCTCGCTCGCGAGCGTAAGCTCGCCGCCGGAGATCGTAAGCGCGCCGTTTGCCTTGAGCCCCTTGCTGCTGATAAGCTCCCGGTCGCCCGTCGTGGTCACGCTGATCGCGCCGCCGGTGATCTCCATCGTGGTTTCGGCCGAGATCCCGTCACCGACCGCATCGACCGTGATCGTGCCGTCGGAGATCTGGACATAGCCCTTGCCCTCTTTTTTTGCGGAGGTCGACTTGATGCCGTCGTTGCCGGCCGTGACGCTGATCGCGCCGCCGGTGATCTCCACCGACTCCGAGCCCTTGATACCGTTGTTCACAGCCGTGACCGTGAGCGTGCCGCCCATGATGTCGAGATCATCCTTGCAGGTGATGCCGTTGTTGAGATAACCGCTGATCTCAAGCGAGCCGCCGCCGAGGATATCAAGATCGTCCTCCGAAAAGAGCGCGGCGCCTTCGAGCTTGGTGACCGGGGTGCTCTCCGCTGTGCCGGAGACGAGACGGTTTTCCGTTCCGTCTCCGAGGATGAGGTCAAAATTTTTGGCCTGTTCCACGCGGATCGCCGGGCCGTCGAGACAGGTGATCGAGCAATTGTCGAGCGTAAGGCTCACGTCGCCCTTGACCTCGCCGGTGTTTACGACGATGCAGCCGTTGTTTAAATTCCCCGAGACGCTGTATTCGCCGGGAGAAGCGATCGTGACGACGCTGCCGTCGATCGAAACGCCGCCGCCCGAGACCTCGGCGCTGCTGCCCGTCAGCGTGATAACGCTGACGCCGCCGCCCTTGATCTCCTCCGCCGCAGGTGTTTCCGTTTCCGATACGGGCAGCGGGGCAGGCGTCGGGGCGGAGCCGATCTCAATATCGCCGCAGCCGGTAAAGAAGCAGAGGCACAGCGTACATGCCAAAAGAAGAGAAAGTCTTTTTTTCATCACAGCATATCCCTATCCGACTCGCGTCCGCAAATGATGTTCAGGTTCCCATTCCGGCAGCGAAGCGCGTCGATAAAGGCCTTGTCGACGTCGCTGCCGCGCAGTGTGATGTGGTAGGTCAGCTCATAGAGCGTGCCCATATTGGTGGTCTTCACGCGAATAAGATCGTGCGAGGTCGTGTAGGTTTCAAAGATATCGTCGAACAGCCCGTCGTAATCCAGGTTTTCCGGGATCGTGATCTTCAGCTGGCGGAAGCTGCGGCTCTTTTCCCCCAAGCGCAGCAGCGTCAGCGCGATCACCGTGGCGGCCACGATCAGGAAGAACAGCGCCGCGATGCCGACATAGCCCATGCCGCAGGCAAGGCCGATCGCCGTACCGGTGAAGAGGCCGCTGAGCTCGCGTGCCGTACCGGGCGCGCTGCGGAAGCGGATCAGCGAGAACGCGCCGGCCACGCCGAGACCCGCGCCGATATTGCCGTTGACCATCATGATGACGAGCGTGACGATCGGCGGGACAAGGACGAGGGCGAAGGGCAGGTTCCCGCTGTGCTCGCTGCGGAAGGAAAAGACCAGCGCAGTCAGCACGCCCAGGATGAGCGCGGCCAGAAGGCAGATGAGAAACGCGGAGACGGTCATCACCGCGGGAATCACACAATTAAACACAAACGATCACTCCGTTAAAATATTCGCTGAGGATATGGTTTTTATAGCAGGTTCCGTATTTGGAAAAGCTAGTCGGAAAAACGCGCTGATCGGACAACAGCCGCGCCAGCCACAGCGGCGCCGTGCCGGGGATCTTGATCTCCATCAGAACGGCTCCCGGCCCGGTCAGGCTCTCGCCGTCGGCGCCGAGCGTCAGATCCAGCCTGTCCGTCCGCCAGCGCAGGTTTTCGTCAAAGGTGATGCGCAGCTCCGCATTCTCCCTGTCGACCCAGGCATAACGGTCGCAGGCGATAAAGGCCTTCGGCTTGACGTCGTTCTCATGCAGGAACCAGTCGATCTCGCGCGTCATCTGCGAGCTTTCGGGCGGATCCGCCTTCCCGGCGAGATAGGCCATGGCGGCCTTCGCGCCCATGGGCACGCGCCGCTTGTAGACCATGCCCTTGTATTTTTTCTTCAGCTCGATGAAGACCGTGCCGTCGTCATCGGGAACGCCGTAGCTGCGCAGCCGCAGCTTTTCCTTGTATACCGGAGCCTCGATCGAGCGCCGGATCAGCTCGTAGTCGTCGGTGTCGTAGTAGATGCTGCACACCGTGCTGCGGTGATAGGCGTCGGGCACGATATGGTCCTGCAGCTCCCGGAAGAGCGTTTCATACTGCCCGCGGGAGAGAAGATACTTTTTTTCATAGCGCTTGAAGACAAGCTTGGTATCGCCCACGGCCGCTCCCGCTCCTTAGAAAAGTTTCGTTAACTTATGTATAATACCATCAAAGGCGGCAAATTTCAACGATTTCTTTCCCGCCGCTCCTTCATTCTTTCCCGCCGCTCCTTCCGCGGTCGGTTGCATATTTGCCGCTGTCTTGGTATAATTCATTTGATCTTACTGTCCGATTACACCGCGCTTTGCCGCGCGGAGAGAAGAGGAAGCGCATGAAACATATTCTTTTGATCGGTACTGGCGGAACGATCGCCTCGGAGATCACGCCCGAGGGACTGAGCCCGGATCTGACGCCGATGCAGCTGCTGCGCTATGTGCCGGCGGTCGAATCGCTTTGCCGGGTGGATTTTCTCTCGCTTTTTTCCATCGACTCCACCAATGTCACGCCCGCGCACTGGTTATCCGTTGCCGCCGCACTGAAGGAAAACTATGACCGCTACGACGGCTTCGTCATCAGCCACGGGACGGATACGATGGCCTATACGGCGGCGGCGCTTTCCTATCTCGTGCAGGGTGCGGAAAAACCGATCATCCTCACAGGCGCGCAAAAGCCGATCAACTATGACTCCACCGATTCCAAGATCAATCTGACCGACGCCTTCGTCTGCGCCTGTTCGGAAAAGATCCACGGCGTGAACATCGTCTTTTCCGGGCGCGTGATCACCGGTACGCGGGCAAGGAAGACCTGCTCGAAGAGCTATGCCGCTTTTTCCAGCATCAACTATCCCGACATCGGCACGCTGCTCGACGGCAGGCTGATGTGCTATATCGAAAGTGAATACCGCCCCTCTCCCCTGTTCTCCGACGCGCTCGACGCAAATGTGGGGCTCATCAAAATGATCCCCGGGACGGATTTTGAGCTGATGGAATTTCTCCTCTCGCGCAAGGACGCCGTCGTGATGGAGTGCTTCGGCGTGGGAGGGCTGCCCTCGTACAGCGACGACAAGCTCTTCGAGGTCATCCGCCGTCATACCGACGCGGGCAAGTTCATCGTCGTGACGACCCAGGTACAGAACGAGGGCTCGGACCTCTCGGTTTACCGCGTGGGGCACCGGCTCAAGGAGAGCCGCGGCGTGCTGGAGGCCTATGACATGACAAGCGAGGCGGCGCTGGCAAAGATCATGTGGATCCTCGCGCAGACGAAAGTTCCCGCCGAGGTCGAACGGCTTTTTTACGCGCCGGTCGGCAACGATATGTTATACAGAGGGTAAAAGATGAAAACTGTGATCGTGATCGGCGGCGGCGCCTCCGGCCTCGTGGCCGCGCTGAGCGCCGCAGCGGACAAGCAAAACCGTGTGCTGCTCTTCGAGCGGCAGCAGCGCCTGGGGCGCAAGCTGCTTGCCACGGGCAACGGCCGCTGCAATCTGACGAATACCGCGGCCTCGCCGGCGCACTACCACGGCGAGGATCCCGCTTTCGTTACCGAAGCGCTCGCGCGCTTCACACCGGGCGACACGCTTGCCTTTTTCCGCTCGCTCGGTCTCCTGACAGTGGAGGAATACGGCGGGAGGGTCTATCCGTTGTCGGATTCGGCCAACAGCGTGCTCGACGTGCTGCGCTTTGCCGTCGAACGCGCGGGCGTGGAGGTACACGCCCCCTGCTGCGTCACGGAGGTGAACCGGGCTGGTCGGTCCGGCTTTTCGGTCTTCTGCGAGAAGGAGCGTTTTTCCTGCGACGCGCTGATCGTCGCCTGCGGCGGCGCGGCGGGCGGGAAGCTCGGCGGCGTGAAGGACGGCTATGAGCTGCTCGGCTCGCTCGGCCACAGACGCACAAAGCTTTATCCCGCTCTTGTCCAGCTCGTGACCGCGACGGACTATCCCCGGTCGCTCAAGGGCGTGCGCGCCGACGCCGCCGTGACGCTGCGGAGGGGAAGCGAGATCCTTGCGCGCAGCGCCGGAGAGGTGCAGTTTACCGACAACGGCGTGTCCGGCCCGGCTGTTTTCGACGTCTCGCGCGCGGCCTCCTGCGGCGGCGAGGGCGTCGAGATCGTTTTTGACTTTTTCCGCGGACGCGACAGCGGCGAGCTGATGGAGATGCTCCGCGCGCGCCGTGCCGCGCTTCCAAACGCGGAGGTCGGCGACCTTCTGACCGGGATGCTGCACAATCGTCTGGGAAAAATGCTCGTCAAGGCCGCGGGCTTCCACGGCGACGTGCCGCTTTACGCGCTCAGCGAGCGCGGTCTTTCCGCGGCGCTGGACGTCTGCCGCGGCTTCACGCTCCCCGTGCGCGGCACGGCGGGCTTTGACAGCGCCCAGGTCACGGCGGGCGGCGTCTCGACGGCGCAGTTTGACCGGCGCACGATGCAAAGCCGCCTCGTCCCCGGGCTGTACGCCTGCGGCGAGGTGCTGGATATCGACGGCGACTGCGGCGGGTTTAACCTGCAATGGGCCTGGTCGAGCGGCGTCGCCGCCGGGAGGCTGGAGACATGATCCTCGTACGCAATCTGCGCCTCGAAGAGGGCGAGGCGCTCTCGCTTCTTGGCGTGCGCGCGGCGAAAAGGCTGGGCGTGCGGGAGGAGGAGCTGCTGCAGACGAGGCTTGTGCGCCGCTCGCTCGACGCGCGGCGAAAGGATGACATCCATTATGTCTGCTCGCTCGCCGTTTCGCTTGAGGAAAAGAAAGAAGCGCGCCTGCTGGCGCGAAAAAAAGGCGCGGATCTCGCGCCTTATACGGAAAAAGAGTATGCGATCCCGCAGGTTCAGGCGCCGCGGGAGCGTCCTGTCGTCGTGGGCTTCGGCCCGGCGGGGATGTTCGCCGCGCTGCTGCTTGCCCGCGCGGGGGCAAAGCCCGTCGTGCTCGAGCGCGGCTGCGACGTGGACACGCGCCTCGCGGCGGTCGAGCGCTTTCGCGCCGGCGGCGCGCTGGACGGGGAAAACAACGTCCAGTTCGGCGAGGGCGGCGCGGGGACCTTTTCCGACGGCAAGCTGAACACCGGCACGCACGACGGGCGCATCGGCTTTGTGCTGCGCGGCTTTTACGAGCACGGCGCACCGGAGAGCGTGCTGTATGACGCCAAGCCCCACATCGGCACGGACGTGCTCGTCGGCGTGGTGAGGTCGATCCGGGAGGAGATCCTCGCCCGCGGCGGCGCGATCCGCTTTTCAAACCGTCTGGACGGTCTTGTGATCGAAAACGGCACGCTCACGGCGGCAATGGTGCACGCACCCGACGGCGATTACACGCTCCCCTGCCGCGAGCTGATCCTCGCGATCGGCCATTCGGCGCGCGACAGCTTTCAGATGCTGCACGCGCTCGGCGTGCCGATGACGCAAAAGCCCTTTTCCATGGGCGTACGCATCGAGCACCGCCAGGAGACGATCGACCGCGCCCAGTACGGACGCGGGCGCGGCACGCTGCCGCCCGCGGACTATTCGCTCAGCGTCCATCTGCCGGACGGCGAGAGCGCCTATACCTTCTGCATGTGCCCCGGCGGGCAGGTGTTTGCCGCGGCCTCGGAGGCCGGCGGCGTCGTGACGAACGGGATGAGCTACTCGCGGCGCGACGGGGAGAATGCGAACGCGGCGCTGCTCGTCACACTGCACCCGGAGGACTTTCCGTCCTCTGACGTACTCGCGGGCGTGGAGTGGCAGCGGCAGATCGAGCGTGCGGCCTACGCCTGCGGCGGCGGGGATTACCGTGCCCCGGCCCAGCTTGTCGGCGATTTTCTCGCCGCGCGGCCAAGCACCGGTCCCGGGAGCGTCGCGCCGAGCTACCGTCCCGGCGTCGTCTGGGGCGAGCTGCGCGAGGTGCTGCCGGAGAAGATCACGAATGTTCTTGCACGCGCGATCCCGGAGCTGGGGAAAAAGCTGCGCGGCTTTGATGAGCCGGACGCGGTGCTGACCGCGCCGGAGACGCGCTCGTCCTCCCCCGTCCGCATCCTGCGCGGCGAGAGCTTTGTCTCTCCCGGCGTGCGGGGACTGTATCCCTGCGGCGAGGGCGCGGGCTATGCCGGCGGCATCACCTCCGCCGCGGTCGACGGGCTGCGCTGCGCCGAGGCGGTATTGAAAACGATGACAGAATAAGAAAAAAAACGGGCGTGAACAAGCCGTTCACGCCCGTGTCAGCTTGTCAAAAAAGTCTGATAAGACTTTTTCGACTGCGCTTCTCCCGCCGCGCATTTTGGCTGCCAGTCAAAATGCGATTACCCGAAAAAGCCTGATGTATCCGGCTTTTTCGGGCGGCTGGTTATTGTACTCGAGGCGGGTCTTTTCTCGCTGCGGCTCGGTCACGGCACGGCTCTGACGTGCCACCGGCACGTCATTCACTTCCGTGGCGCCGCTTCGCTACCCCTCGAGCTCCCCCGCGGCTCTGTTTTCTGCGCTTTTTCGGAGGTTCTTTGACTGTCTCACACGGGCGTGAACAAGCCGTTCACGCCCGTGTCCTTTTGTGAATTTACTGGTCGGCGCCGAGCATGGCGAGGAAGCAGTACTGAACCGTCTTCTCGCTCCAGGGGTAGTGGTTGGGCTCGTAGCCCGCGCTCTTGAGAACGCTCTTGCCGCCGGAGCCGGAGATGGTGTCAAAAGCCGCGACCACGCCCTCGAGCTGGGTGAGGAAGTATTCCGCATCGGCGGGCGAGAGCTTGTTGTAATAATTCTGCACGCTCTTGTGGACGTCGCCGGGATTGAGGCTGCTGCTGACGAAGTAATCCGCGATGCGTCCCGCGTTGGCCGCGGCGGTGAGCTCACAGCCCTCGGTGCCGGGGAAATAGCAGGACTGGATATTCATTAAGTAAAGTGCAAAATCATCCGTATCCGGGTCGGCCTCGATCTCCTCGATGTCGATCAGATGCTCCCAGTCGATCCCGCCGTCCACCTCGGAATAGGACGAGCTCGGCTCGGCCGCGGGCGTCTCGACGGTATAGGAGAGCTCCTCGGCGGCACTCTCGGTCTGCGGCGCATCGGCCGTGATCCCGGCCGCCGCTTCGCTCACCGGAGCAGCTTCGGTCATTGCGGGGCTGACAAGCTCGACCGTTCCGGCCGGCTCTGCTGCCGCAGGCTCGACCGCCGCGGCGGGGGCAGCCGCCGTCTCGCTCACGGGAGCGGCGTCGTCAGATTTGACAGATCCGCAGCCCGCAAGCAGCGCGAGCACCATGGCAAGGGCAAGGATGATGGATAGTTTTTTCATGTCGTTCAACTCCTTTTCTGTCGGTTTATACGAAGCAGTCGGCAAAAAGGACGCTATTTCTCAAAAATATTTTTGAATCATTTGTTCTCACGCTGTGAAAAGGGGCCGGAGAGACGCTCTCCGGCCCCTTTTTCACGGGATTTGCTCCCCCCGTCAGTCGCTGCCGAGCATGGCAACAAAGCAATCGGAGACGTTATCCTCGGTCCAGGGATAGCGCGCCGGCTCATAGCCGCAGTCGGCCAGGATGCCCTCGCCGTTCTCGCCCGTGATCACGGTAAAAGAGGAGACCACGCCGTCGAGTTGCTGTGCAAAGGTCTGACGCTCTTCCTCTTCAAGCGCGGCGGTATAGGTCGTGACCGCGGCAAAAACGCTGTCGGGGTCCATGCCCGTCTCGGCAAAATAATCCGCCAGCTTCGCCGCGCAGGCCGCGCCGGAGAGCGAGCTGCCCGCCGTGCCGGGGAAATAGTGCTCGCGCACATCGTCGAGCAGGGCGTTGAGCCCGTCGACCCGGCCGCTGCCGAAGCCGTCCGTGACCGTGGAAAAGACCTCCTTGGCCACGCTTCTGAGCGTGTCGGGGTCAGCGCCGCTGTCGGTCGAAAGCGAGCAGATGAGACCGAGATGTTCGTCGAACAGGTCGATCACGCCCTCGGCGCCGTCGTTGTAACGAACGGTCGTGTTGTAAAGGTCATTCGCGGTCTCGGTGTGCTGCCATTCATAGTGCATGCCGGAGATGTCCTCGTACTCCTGCGCGGGCATGAAGCGGGCAACATAGCTGCTGCCGTTGAGCGAAAAGCGCTCCTCGGCGATCGTCATGTCGCCGTCGATGATGTTGAAGCAGTCGATCAGAGCGCCCTCAGGCGTATCCATCACCGTGCCGAAGCGCGTGAGGATCTCGATCCCGGAGGATTCCTTGACCGGATTTGCCATTTCCGCCGCCGTCTCTTCGCCCTTCGGGGCGTTGTCCGTCTTTTTTGCGCCGCAGCCCGCGAGCAGTGTGAGCGCAAGCAGCAGACAAAAGATCTTTGCAAAATGTTTCATATCGTTTCTCCTTTTTTATATGGGAACCTCCCGTCCGCTTTCGGGCGGCGCGGCTCGTTTTCGCCCTCCTATCATAGCGGCTCTCCCCTGTTTTTTCAATTCTTTTCCCCGAAACAAAGTTTTTTTAAGAAAAAGGCTTGACAGATCTGTATGAGTGTAGTATTGTATTAATCACTTAGTACAATGATGCAAAGGAGGACGGATATGGTTTTTGATCTGCAAAGCTCCCGGCCGATCTGGCTGCAGCTGTCCGAGCAGCTTTCCCGCCGGATCCTGACGGGCGTCTACCCGCCGGGCTCCCGGTTCCCGACGGTGCGCGATCTTGCATCCGAGGCGGGCGTAAACCCGAACACGATGCAGCGCGCGCTCTCCCAGTTGGAGACAGACGGGCTGGTGACGACGAACCGGACGGCGGGACGCACCGTGACCGAGGACACCGCCGTGCTCGACACGCTGCGCAAGCGGCTTGCGGCCGAGGCGACGGAACGCTATTTTTCCGAGATGAGTGAGCTGGGCTATTCCCGCGGCGAGGCCGCGGACATGGCCGCGGCGGAAAAGGAGAGGAAAGAATGACACAGGAACTGGTAAAATGCACCAATCTCAGCCGCAGTTTCGGCGAGATCAAGGCGCTTAATGACGTAAACCTTTCGCTGCCCTCCGGCCGGATCATCGGTCTGCTGGGGCCGAACGGCTCGGGCAAGACGACGCTGATCAAGATCCTCAACGGCCTGCTGCAGCCCTCCTCCGGCGAGGCGCGCATCGCGGGGAATCTCCCGGGCGTCGAGTCGAAAAAGCTGATCAGCTATCTGCCCGACCGCGGCTATTTCCCGGAGTGGATGAACGTGGGCGACATGATCGACATGTTCGCCGACTTCTACGCCGACTTTGACCGCGCCAAGGCCGACGAGATGTGCCGCGCACTGGGGCTGGAGCGCTCGATGCGCATCAAGACGCTCTCGAAGGGCACGCGCGAGAAGATGCAGCTGATGCTCGTCATGTCGCGCAAGGCCAGACTCTATCTGCTCGATGAGCCGATCGCGGGCGTCGACCCGGCGGCGCGCGAGTTCATCATGCGCACGATCCTGACGAATTACAGTGAGGACGGCTCTGTGCTGATTTCGACGCATCTGATCCTCGACGTCGAGCAGGTGCTCGACGAGGCGGTGTTCCTGCGCCAGGGCAGCGTGGTGCTGCACGAGAGCGTGGACAGCATCCGCGAACGTACGAACGGCAGTGTGGACCAGCTCTTCCGCGAGATGTTCCGCACGCAGGCTTGGAATGGAGGGGACGACTATGCTCGGTAAACTGATGAAATACGATCTGCGCTCGATGCTGCGGCGCTTCGGCGGGCTGTGGATCGCGATCGCGGCGCTGTCCGTGATCAACGGCTTTTCCATCCGCGGCGCCTTTGAGCAGGCCACCGCGCGCAGCGGCTGGGCAACCTTTTTCCTTTCGGTACTGCCGCCGATGCTGCTCTTCGGGCTGTATGTCGCGACGGGCGTGCTGACGCTGATCTTTATCTGTGAGCGCTTTTACAAGGGTCTGCTCGGCGACGAGGGCTATCTGATGTTCACGCTGCCGGCCTCGGTTTCGGCGCATATCGGCGCAAAGACGCTCTCCGCACTGATTCTGGAGCTGCTCTCCTTCCTCGTTGCCGTAGCCAGCGGCATGCTGCTGCTCGCGATCTCGGCGCCGGAAGAGCTGGCAAACAGCTGGCAGACGCTCCGCGAGGGGCTGGCCCAGGTCGCGCTTCCCGCTTCCCTGCCCTGGCTGATCGTGGAGTGCGTCGTGCTCTCTCTGGTCGGCATTGCGGCCGAGACGCTGAAGATCTATGCCGCGATCGCGCTCGGCCATCTGGCGAAGAAGCACCGCGTGCTGTGGGCGATCGTGTCCTACATCGGTATCAACATCGTGCTGAACTTCCTGCTCGGTCTCTCTGTGGAGCGCGCCGTCGCGTGGGATCTCTTCAGCGGGCTTGTCAATCCGAACTTCGGCGTCGAGTTTGCCAACGGCCAGTGGGTCTTTGAGGGCGTCGGTCTCGCCGCGGGCGTGACGGGCAGCGCGATCGTGGCGGAGCTGCTGCTCTGCGCGGTGCTGTTCTTCCTCACGCGCTGGATCCTCAAGAACAAGCTGAATCTCGAATAAGGAAACGTGAATCGAGTAGGAGGGGCTGAATA
>DJYJ01000033.1:28614-42638 GCA_002450075.1 Clostridiales bacterium UBA6981 | reverse complement strand
CCTCTCTTTCCTTGTGTGATTGAAAAATATCCCAGTTACCTTAATAATACCTTAAGAGAAAGAAGATGAGCAGATAAAATTTTAAATCTGTGCCGCCCAGTCATTTTACACGAGCTTTCGTACACCACGGCCAAATTGCAAATCTGCAATTTAGAGCCGAAAGCATCTTGCAAAAATGCAGAAGTGTCGATTTCAGCCTCCCGTGAAGGTTTTTTTCGTATAATTGGGCGGAAACAGGCAAAAGCCAAATTCTTTTCCGCCCGCGTGAAGGGAGGTGCAAGCGGGCCACAATGGTAAAAACGAAAAGGACTTGAATCGATCTGTACGTGCGTACAGGGTTCAGGTCCTTTTTTCTTGCCTGCCTCCAAAGCGGAAAAGTGAGAAATCCGATTTTAAATAACTGCTCTCACTTTTCCGAGCACAAAAAAGGAGGTAAACAAATGATTGACTTCAAAAGCGTCAAAAGCCTCGTCACAGCCCGCGAGGCGGCAGAACACTATGGGCTGACAGCAAACCGTCATGGGATGGCCGTATGTCCCTTCCATGACGATCACAATCCCAGCATGAAGCTGGACAATCGGTTTCACTGCTTCGGCTGCGGGGAGGTTTCGTCTACACAAGTTTCAATAGACTTTTCTGCCAAATATGTTAAAATTGGCACAGGAGATGGTGCGAGTGAGATATCAATATACTCCATATCATGAGTTCGTTTCAGATGACGACCTTGTTGCAGATTTAGTCCGAGTTGCCCAGTTTTCTCCTGGTGCTCCCCTTACTCAGAAAAAATATAACGAAATGGGAAAGTATTCATCTGAGAAAATCGTGTACCGTTTCGGAACTTGGAACAATGCACTTGAAAAGGCTGGATTGAAACTGAGTTTGAATAAACAATATTCAAATAAAGAGCTCTTTGAAAATCTTGAACGTGTTTGGCAATCCAAAGGGAAACAACCTGTTCGAAACGATATGAACAATCCGGCCATTTCTTCCATTTCAAGTGGAGCGTATCTTCGAAGATTTGGCAGCTGGACAGATGCGTTGAAGCTTTTCGTTGAATTCATGGAGAATGACGAATTAGAAGAGTCCACAGAGAATACTGCAACTAACCCACCGATTATTCAGACAAGAGAGGTAAATCTGCGGTTGCGATGGAAGGTTATGCGGAGAGACAACTTCAAGTGCTGCCTTTGTGGTGCCTCTCCAGCAAAAGATCCTTCGGTTGAACTGCATGTTGACCATATTATTCCGTGGTCAAAAGGAGGCTCGACCACGATGGATAATCTTCGAACACTATGTAGCAAATGTAATCTAGGAAAAAGCGACTTGATTGAGTAATCGAATAACGAAATAGCAAGCCTATGGAGAAGAATCTCTGTAGGCTTTTTTTACGCCCAAAAATGAAATGGAGGTCAAATTGAGTAACAACAAAAATGAGATCAAATCATGCACTGCCCGTCGGAAACGGAGGGAGCGCTGATGGCAAAGGCACAGTACGGCATCTTCCGTTTTGCCAAGTACAAAGGGCCGGAGATCAGCAACATCGAGGCTCACAACGAGCGCACCAAGGAGACCTACGCCAGCAATCCCGACGTGGATCTGAGCCGCAGCAAATTCAACTTCCATCTGATCGAGCCGCGGGACAAATACCGCGCCCAGGCGGAGGCGCGGATCAAGGAATGCCGGTGTCCCCGCGTCTGCTCCAACAGCGTCCGGGTGGTGGAGGCGCTCGTCACCGCAAGCCCCGAGTTCTTTGAAGGAAAGAAGAATGAAGAAGTCCGCGCCTACTTCGAGCACGCGCTGGGCTTCCTGCAGAGCCGGATCGCCCCGAAAAACTTCATTTCCGCAGTCGTGCATATGGACGAGAAGACGCCCCATATGCACGTTTCTTTTGTCCCGATCACGGAGGACGGGCGGCTGAGCGCCAAGGAGATCGTGGGCAACAAGAAAAAGCTGACCGAATGGCAGGACGGCTTCTGGCAACACATGGCGGAGAAATACCCGGACCTGGAGCGGGGCAAGAGCGCCAGCATCACCGGACGCACCCACATCCCGCCGCGGCTCTTCAAGGAGGCCGAACACCTGGACAAGCAGCTGCGCGGCATCCTGGCGATCATGGACGACACCAACGCCTTCACCGCCAGGAAGAACATCGAAGAAATCCGGAAGCGGCTGAAAAAGCTCTTCCCCAAGCTGACCAAATTCAAGGAGACGCTGAGCGGCTATGAGAAGGCCTATAAGGAATTGCAGAAGGAGAACGCGAGCCTGACAAGCAGGGTGGACAAGCTGGAGGCCGACAAGGCAGACCTCAGCAAGCAGGTCAAAGAGAAGAAGCTGACCGAGCGGCTGGCGGCCAAGCAGCTGGAGGCAGACTACCAGAACCTGTACCGCCGGGTCAGTCAGTATGCGCCGGAGCTGCTGCGCGGCGTGCCCGATCCGCAGAAAAAGAAGGAGCTGAGCTTATGAACAGAATACCGATCACCACGATCCCTCGCCGTGCGGCGGGGGATTACTTTTTGCCCGATCCGGCAACAATTTCAAATAAGGAAGGAGGGGTTGAGGTAAACGATGATTGAATCCACGAGAGTGATTTGTGAGGATTTTTTCGTCAGGATGAAGGCGAGAAATCGCAGACATACTTTGTGTATTTCAAGATTTCGAGACAAAATCATGGCGGAAAAAGACCACAAAGCGCCGAAGTGGCATTTGATCAGCGGTTGCCCTGTATATGGAATTTAAGGTGAGACTGTTTCTCGGCGACGAGCTGATCGACCCGTCCGATTACGACAAGATCAGGATCAACTGTCCCGACGTGGACAGGATCGTGAACGAGATCTACGAGCGCAATGAGCGCCGTCCGCTGACGAGGGCCGAGCTGGACGCGCTGGACGACGAGCTCGACGGGGACCTGGACGAGCCTCCCGCGGCGGGGAAGCCCTCGGTGCTCAAAAAGCTACAGCGGAACCAGGAGCTGGTGAAGCAGCGGGATGCGATGCCCCCGCCCAAGAGACCGCGCCATAGAGAGTCGGTGCTGTGAGCAGAAAAGCGAAAACGGTATGAGCCGGTCACGACCCATACCGTTTTTCGCCATACCTACGTTTCGCAGTTCTTACGAGTAAAAATGAAAATCTGTTGAGAACAGAGAAAAAACATGCTATATTACAAACCAAGGAAGGTGTACTTATGAAAAAGACAGAGAGAATCTATCACCTGAGAAACATACTCGAGCTCAAACACAACATGAAGATCGTCATCGACGAGGCCGTGGAGCTGGACGAGGACGACAACTTCCTCATCAACGTGGGCTACCTCCGCGTGTCCACCGACCGACAGGCGGATCTCGGCTTCGGGCTGGATATCCAGGAGGCCGATATCGTCCGCTGGTGCACGGCCAACGGCTACAAAAACCTGGTGCTGTTCATCGACGACGGCTATACCGGCACGAACATGGAGCGTCCCGCCCTGCAGGAGATCATGGGCGCGATCACGGATTTCAACACCGGGAAATCGCACATCCGCGTCAACTCCCTGGTGGTAGCGCGCATCGACCGTCTCGGCCGCTCCCTGCTGGGCACGCTGCAGTTCATTCAGGACTACATCGTCGCAGCGAAGGACAGCAAGAACAGCGCCGTCAACCGCAACCGGGAGGACATCAACTTTGTCTCCGTGGCGGAAAACTACTGCCGCATCGACAAGGACAATCCCCAGGGCAAGTTCCTGCTGATGCTCTTTGCCACACTGGCGGAGTTCGACCGCGACCAGATCGTGGAAAAGCTCAAGCGCGGACGGCAGGCCCGGGTGGCCTCCGGCAAGTGGATGGGCGGCGGCAAGGTTCCCTTCGGCTACCGCTACAACAAGGAGACCTCTTCACTGGAGGTCGTGCCTGAGGAAGCGGAGGTCGTGCGGGAGATCTTCCGGCTGTACATCGAGGAAAAGATGCCGCCGCAGAAGATCGCGGAGCGCTTTCATTTCAGCGGCGACCAGGCGATCCGCCAGATCCTGATGCGCAAGTCTCTCACCGGCTGCATCGTCTTCAACGGCGAAGAGTACGAGGGCAATCACGAGCCCATCATCTCCCTGGATACCTGGCAGGAGGCACAGGAGGAGCTGGCGCGGCGCAGTGTCAACCGAACTGCCTCCAACTATCTGCTCTCTGGGCTCGTGTACTGCGGCGAATGCGGCGCGAAGATGCGCTATCAGAAATGGGGCGACAAGGGGCATAAGCTGGTCTGCTACAGTTCGCAGGAGTCCAGCAACGCCCGCTTCGGCAAGGCTGACAGCTGCGACAGCGAACGCTTCTGGTGCAAGGACGTGGAGCAGGCCGTCATCGACGAGCTGTTCCGGTTGAAATACCTGGGGCAGCCCGACACCCGGAAGACGGAAAACAGTGTTGACACCATCGCTGTGCTGCAAAAGGAGCTGGCCGCGGCGAGAAAACGTCTGAGCCGTCTCTACGACTTCGAGGACGAGGACGAGACCGACGACGTGCTCAGCGAAAAGATCCTCGACGCCAGGCAGCGCGTCCGGAACATCGAGGCGCAGATCCGCGAGGAGGAGCGCTATTCCACCATTGAGAGGAAAAAGCAGAAGATCAAGGGCATCCTCCGTACCCTGCAGTCGACCTGGCCGGAGATGAACGACGTGCAGCGGCAGAGCACCTGCCAGCAGCTCATCGACCGGGTCATCATCTATAAGGACGGCAGTATCGACGTGAAGCTGCAGCTTAGAAAGTATCTGAAAAGTGCTGAAATCGAGCAGTAACAGCTGATTTTCGGAACGTTTACCATCTTCTCTCCATCCGATATTCGTTCCGATGATCGCGGGAGAGCTGCGGCGCTTTCTGCGCGACCACAGCGCGCTGCGCGTGTCGCGCTCGATGCGCGACACGGCCTACAAGGTGCTGCAGGCCAAAGAAAAGCTCTGCGCCGAAACGGGGCGTGAGCCGACGGTGGAGGAGCTTGCGGCTGCGACCGGCATCGAGCGCCGGGAGATCGTCTTTGCGCTCGACGCGATCTGCGAGCCGGTCTCGCTCTATGAGCCGGTGTTCGGCGACGGCGGGGAGAGCGCCTGCATCATGGATCAGATCGGCGACAGCCGCAACACCGACGAGCACTGGCTCGAACAGATCGCGCTTGAGGAAGCCATCGGGCGGCTGTCGGCGCGGGAGCGGCATATTCTCGCGCTGCGCTTTTGCGACGGACGGACACAGATGGAGGTCGCCCGCCAGGTCGGCATCTCCCAGGCGCAGGTTTCACGCCTCGAAAAGGGCGCGATCGGGCGGATCAAAAAGGAGCTTTCGGCATAAAAAACGAGGAGGGAAAACCCTCCTCTTTCTTTTATATGTTTTTTCAGACCGGCGCGGTGGACGCCTTTTTGGCGCCCCAGTACTGCCAGACCACAACGGCGGCGAGCAGCACCACGCCGACAAGGTCGGTGACGGGCTGGGGATCCATCATGAGAAGACCGCCCGCCGCGATCACGATGCGGGGGATCGCCTTCATGCCGCGGAACAGATAGCCGTTGAGCGCGGCCGCAACGCCGAAGATGCCGACGAGCGACGTGACGACGACCAGCACGACCTGCAGCGCATTTGTGTCGATCAGCAGCATAGCGGGATTGAGCGCGAAGATGTACGGCACGACGAAGGCGCCGACGGCGAGCTTCGAGGCGTTGAAGGCGGTCTTCATCGGCGGCGCCTTGGCGATGGCCGAGCCCGCATAAGCCGCGAGCGCGACCGGCGGCGTGATGTCCGCGACAATGCCGAAATAGAACACGAAGAAGTGCGCCGCCAGCATCGGCACGCCGAGCTGGATCAAAATCGGCGCGCAGGTCGAGGCCATGATGCAGTAGTTGGCCGTGGTCGGCACGCCCATGCCCAGCACGATGCAGCAGAGCATCGTGAAGAACAGCGCGATGAACACCGAGCCGTGGGAGAGCGTGATGATCGCGGTGATGATCCGGGAGGCCAGCCCCGTGATCGTGATGCAGCCGCCGATGATACCGGCCACGCCGCAGGCGGCCGCAACGGTGATCGAGCTCTTTGCCCCGTTGGCCAGCGCGTCGAAGAGCACGGCGGGCGTCATGACGGCGTCCTTTTTGAACATGCACAAAGCGGCGCAGAGGATGCCGACGAAGAGCAGCGCCGTTTTCACGATGCCGCCGAGGCCGAGGAACAGATAGCCGAGCAGCGCGGCGATGCCGATGATGCCGAGGATCGGGTCACGGTGCACGTTGGAGACCGAGACGGCGAAGACGATCGCGATCGCGGCGGAAAAGGCCATCGTATTGCTGCCGGAGGAGACGAGGTAAACCAGGATCACCAGCGGCAGAAGCAGATAGGTGCGCTTGAGCAGACGCTTGAGCACGGGGAGCTTTTCCTTGTCGATGCCCTTGAGACCGAGCTTTTTCGCCTCCAAATGGACGGCGATGAAGATGCCGGTGAAGTACAAAATGGCCGGCAGGATCGCGCGGACGATGATGCTCGAATAGGGGACGCCTACATATTCCGCCATCAAAAAAGCCGCAGCGCCCATGATCGGGGGCATGATCTGTCCGCCGGTCGAGGCGGCTGCCTCGACGGCGCCGGCAAACTCGCCCTTATAGCCGGTCTGCTTCATCATCGGGATCGTGACCGAGCCGGTCGTGACCGTGTTGCCGACCGACGAGCCGGACACCATGCCGCACAGCGCCGAGGAGATGACCGCGACCTTGGCCGGACCGCCGGAAAAGCGGCCGACAAGGGAGTTGGCCAGATCGATGAAGAACTGGGAGATGCCGGTGCGCTCCAGAAACGCGCCGAAGATGATGAAGACGATGATGAATTTCGAGCAGACCTGCACGGGGGTGTTGAGCAGTCCGCCGCCCTGCACCTTGTAAAACAGGCTGACGGCGACGTTGCGCACGGCGCGCGACATGCCGAGATTTTTCCCTATGCAGTAGTAGTACAGCGCATAGACGAGAAACACGCCCGCCACGCACAGGATCGGGATGCCGACGCTGCGGCGGCAGAGCTCGAGCATCGCCACGATGCCGATGATGCCGATCACGACCTCATAGCTGCGGACCTGGGACATGCCCAGACGCACGGTCAGATCCTTGGCGTTCACAACGACGTAAACGAAGGCGGCGGTGCCGAGCACCATCAGGATCCAGTCATACCAGGGGATATAATTGACCTTCTGCACGCCCTTTTTCACCGGGAAGTTGAGATAGCCGATCAGCAGCACACAGCCGAGGAACGACGGATAGCGGATCAGATCCAGCCAGGTGGCGAAGAGCGTGACATAGATCACGAACAGAGAAAAAGCCGCCATGATCGCGTACACGACCCATTTCTGCCGGCCCTCCCATATGCGGGTGTTGGATTCGCGGTCATATTTTTTCATGACCTCGTCCATGGCCGCCTGATCGAACGCGGCGTTCTTCTCGGTTATCCTTTCATCGACTGCTGACATGGATCATTCCTCCTAAAAGACAGTGCCGGGTGCCGCCCGTTTACAGGCGGCACCCGGGAACGGATCAGAGACTATGCTCAGGGAGCGGTGGCCACGGTGATGCCGTTTTCGGCATAGAATCTCGCGGCGCCCGCGGCAAAGGGAACGGCGATGCCGTCGGTGGCAAAGTCGAGCGAGAGCTCGGCGCCCTTGGCGTGCAGCGCGGCGATATCGCCAGTGTTGTTGAAGATCGTCGAGACGATCGCGTAGGCGACGTCGTCATCCAGATCGGCGCGGCATACCAGCGTGGCCTTGACCGTAACGGTCAGCGCATCGGCAGCCTGGCCGTTGTAGGTGCCGGCCGGGATCGTGTAGGACGCGTACCAGGGGCAGGCGTCAAGCAGCTTCGCCATATGCGCGTCATCGATGGAGACGAGAGTCACGGTGTTGGTCGTGGCGAGGTCAACGATCGAGGGCGTAGGAGCGCCGGCCGTGGTGAAGGCGGCGTCGATCTTGCCGTCGCGCAGACTTTCGGTGGAGGAGCCGAAGGACTCGTATACGGGCTTGATGTCATCAAGCGTCATGTCGTAGGCGGCCAGGATATCCACGGTGTTGAAGTAGGTGCCGGAGCCGACGTCGCCGACGCAGACGTTCTTGCCCTTGAGATCGGCCACAGAGGTGATCGAGGGATCGACGGAGACGATCTGCACCGTCTCGGCATACAGACCGCCGAGCACGCGGAAGCCGTCGAGCGCGCCGACATCGGCGAAGCTGTTCGTGCCGTTATAGGCGTAGGTCATAACGTCGGACTGCACGGTGGCCAGGTCATAGATGCCGTCGGTCACGATGCCGGTGATGTTCGCGGCGCTGCCGGTAGAAGAGACGACGTTGATGGAAATATCGGTATTCTGGCCGACATAGCTGCCCAGCACGCCGCCGAAGGCGTAATAGGTGCCGGCTTCGCCGCCGGTGCCCATCGTCAGATTGGCGGAGACGGCAGCGGGCGCGCCGTCAGCAGCGGGGGCATCTGCCGCAGGGGCGTCGGCCGCGGGAGCGGCGGGAGCAGGAGCTGCAGACTGGCCGCAGGCGCACAGCGCGAAGACGAGACACAGGGTCAGGATGAGAGCGAGAATCTTTTTCATTTCGGTTTTCCTCCCGGATCGGGTTTATTTGAAAAGCCGCCCGATGAGGCGCCACTCACGTCTCAGATCGCTGCACTACGCTTTTCATGCGTAAATAATACAACTGAAAATTGAAAAAAGCAAGCGAAAAGAGAGAGTATCACGAAAAGGAGTAAAGCAAAAGGACGAAGAGAAAAACGCATTTCATGAAAATACGCACTTTTCTGCCTGCAAAATAAAATAAAATCTAAAAAAGAAGGTAAAAACAGAATAAAAAAGAAACCAAAAAAGAGAAGAAAAAGGGAATTGACGGGGCAAAGGAAGCATGTTATACTCTTAAAAGTTGAATTAATAATGAAAGCTTTGGGAGTAAAACCATGGACTTTACGTTGATCAACAGCTTTATCGCTGTGGCGGAGGAGGGGAGCTTTTCCACCGCCGCCAAACATCTGTTCCTCTCGCAGCAGTCGCTGTCGAAGCAGATCGCAAAGCTCGAGAGCGAGCTTGGGACCGAGCTTCTCGTCCGCAGCCGTCCTCTGCGCCTGACGCAGAACGGCAAGCTCTTTTTGCAGACGGCCAAGGAGATGGTCAAGCTCAAACAGGAGTTTGAGGAGACCTGCGGCACTGCCGGCCGCGGCGAGGAGAGCATCCATGTCGGCATGGAGCACACCATCGCACGCGCGATCCTGCCCCGGGTGCTGCCCCGCTATATGGACGCGCACCCCGAGGTATACGTGCGCATCAGCGAGGAGTCGCCCGAGGAGCTGGAAAAGGCCGTCTCCCACGAAGGGATCGATCTCGTCATCGGCTCGATCTCCAGCCCGCCGCAGAGCTACCGTACGATCGAGCTCTGCCGCAAGGAGCAGGTTCTCGTCGTGCCGAAAAAGCAGATGCGCGCCATGGCGGGCGAGCGCTATGACGAGCTGTGCGCGGAGTTCTCCCGCGGCGTCGATCTGCGCTTTTTCGAAAAAGCGCCTTTCATCAAGCAGCCGCGCAACTCCTCCGGCGGCAGAAGTCTTATGAGCTATATAAAGTATTACGACGTCAGCCCGGATTTCGTCTGCGAGCTGACGAACGTGGAAAACGCGTTCCAGCTGGCGCTCTCCGGCGTCGGCGCGCTGATCTACGCCAAGATCTTCTGGGATCTGCTCGACCCCGCCCTGCAGGAGGATTACCGCAGGCAGGTCGATCTCTTCCCGCTTCCCTATCTTCCCGACACCGACAAGGTCTGCGCCTATGTGCGCGCCGGCGCGCTCGAGGAGGGCCGCAGCGCCGAGCTGCTTGCCCTGATCGCGGCGTTTTTGAAGGACTATGAAAACGGCAAGCTGTGGAGGGAAGCATGAGGACAAAACTGATCGCCTTTGATCTCGACGGCACGCTCCTGCATGACGACAAGACGATCGCGGCGCGCTCGTTGCGCGCGCTGCAGGCGGCGCATGAGGCCGGCGCGCTGATCGTCCCGGCGACGGGCCGGATCTACAAGGTCATCCCCGCCGCTCTCAAGCTCCAGCCCTTTTCGCGCTATTTCATCACGATCAACGGCGCGTATGTCTATGACGCGGAGACGAACGCCGCGCTCTACCGCGCCGAGATCGGAAACGAGCTGGCCATCCGGCTGATGGAATACATGGACGATCTCGACGTGCTCTATGACTGCTACAAGGACAACTGGGGCTTCGTCTCCCGGTATTTCCTCGACCACGCGGGGGACTATATCACCGACAAGGGCATCCTCGAGATGTTCCGCCGCTCGCGCACGCCGGTTGAGGATCTGAAGGACTACCTGCGCGCCGACGGCGGCAGCATCCAGAAGACCCAGATGCACTTCCGCGATCTGCGCGAGCGAAAGCGCCAGCTGGAGCTGCTCCCCGCCCTCTTCCCGGAGATCGCGGTGAGCACCTCGATCCCGACGAATATCGAGCTGAACATCGCCGCGGCCAACAAGGGCGACGCTCTCAGGGCCCTGTGCGAAGCGCTCGGCATCGCGCCGGAGGAGACGGTGGCCTTCGGCGACGGCACGAACGACACGAGCATGCTCCGCGCCGCGGGCACGGGCGTCGCGATGGGCAACGCGGACTTTTCCGTCAAGGCCGCGGCCGACACGGTCTGCGACGACAACGAGCACGACGGCGTGGCCAAGTTTATCGAGCGGCTTCTCGCAGAATAAAAAAGAAGCAGTGAAACAATCGTTTTCACTGCTTCTTTTTTCTGCTTTATCCGAGCCTGTCGCCGTTCTGTACGGCCTTGTCCGGGCGGATCAGCACGACGCCGCCCTCGCTGTAGGTGCCGAGCACCAGCACCTCGGACATAAAGTCCGCGATCTGCCGCGGCGGGAAGTTCACGACGGCCAGCACCTGCCTGCCGACGAGCTCCTCGGGCGTATAGTGCTGCGTGATCTGCGCCGAGGACTTCTTTGTGCCGAGCTCCGGGCCGAAGTCCACAACGAGCTGGTAGGCGGGCTTGCGCGCCTTGGCGAAGACCCTGGCCTCCGTGATCGTGCCGACCCGGATATCCAGCTTCATAAAATCGTCAAAGGTGGCCATCTCAAAACTCCTTTCCTGATAACCGTCTCCGCACACGGGGAAGGGGGAGCGCTTGCGGTGGATGAGATCCTTTCCTCAACAATAGGGATAGTTCATCAAACCGTATTTCGCCAACAGTTCATAGTACCAATATATGCCGCAAACCGGGCAAGGCGTATTCCAGCCGATCACTTCTATCACAAGAGACCACACCAGCATAACAGCAAGTGAGAGTTTGATGTTCAGCGTTCTTTTCCGGACAAAGGCAACGATCAGCAGAATAGCATAGATAACAAACATCTCGCAGCCTATAAACATCTGCCCGTCGGTGTGACGTGCAGCCAGAGATGGTGATGCTTCCTGCAAGAAGAAAAGTGCACTGCTAAGAAAAAACGCAGAAAGTAAGATCCATCGCCAGTTATTAGGGAGTCTCCGATTGTAGATAAGAAGGAGCGACAGCAGAAGACAGGTCACTGTAAACATCAAAGCTTCTCCTGTTTTAGGTATAGCCTAATGGAAAAACAACCCCTCAGGCACTGCGCGCCAGCTCCCCTTACACAGGGGAGCCATAGAGCAGCGGTTCTAAAGGCTCCCCTTGAAGCAAGGGGAGCTCCCGCGCAGCGGGTGAGGGGATCTGATCAGGGCTTATATTGAAACTACTTATCCAACCAGGAACATGCCGCGAGAGCCGCGACCGCGCCGTCCGCGACGGCGGTGGTCAGCTGGCGCACCTTCTTCGCGCGGCAGTCGCCCGCGACGAAGAGCCAGGGCGTCCTTGTCACGCAGTCCTCGTCCGCCGCGGCATAGCCCTGCTCGTTGAGCTCGAGATGGGCGGCAAAAGCACCGTTGTCCGGCTCGTGGCCGATCGCGACGAACAGCCCGTCGACCGGGATCTCACGCTCTTCTCCGTTCTGCCGCACGACGACGCCCGTCAGTTCGTCCTCGCCGAGAAGGCGCGTGATCGCCGCGTTCAAGACAAACTCGACGTTGTCCTTTTCCCGCAGCGCGCGCACCAGCGCCTCCTCGCCGCGGAAGCTGTCGCGCCGGTGGATGAGATAGACGCGGCTCGAGGTCTCGGAGAGGAGCATCGCGTCCTGCAGCGCGCTGTTGCCGCCGCCGCTGACAGCCACGGGCAGATCCTTGAAGAACGCGCCGTCGCACACCGCGCAGTAGCCCACGCCGGAGCCGACAAGCTCCTCCTCGCGCTCGACGCCGAGCATCCGCGGCTTGGCGCCGGTCGCAAGGATCACGGCGCGTCCCTCATAGTGCGCGCCGAACTCGCAGTTCACGCGGCGGAAATCGCCGCAGTCCTCGATCCCGGTGACCTCCTCGATCTCGACCTCCGCGCCCTGGGCCATGGCCTGCTCGGCCATGCGGTCGCCCAAGTCCGTGCCGGAGATCGACACGACGGAGGGGAAATTCTCCACCTTCGGGCTCCAGGTGATCTGGCCGCCGAGCGCGGCCTTCTCTAAAATGAGGACGCTCTTGCCCGCGCGGCGGGCGTACACGGCGGCCGTCAGCCCCGCGGGGCCGCCGCCGATCACGATGATATCATACATGACAGCTTACTCCTTCTCTGATAGGAAAAAGGGCCGGCGGCGCCGGCCCTTTTTGGTTTGGCAGATCAGCCTGCGAGATACTGCTTGATCGCACCGGCGCCGGCGTACTTTTCAAAGCCGCCCTTGCCGTCGGTTACGACGAGCGTCGGGGTCTGCTTGACGCCGAACTCGCGCGCCATGTCCATGTGCTCGTCCGCCAGGATCTTCTCATACTCCTTGCCCGCCTTGGCGAGGTAGTTCGCCGCCATCGTGCAGTTGGGGCAGGACACGCGGGAAAAGAGGATCGTGCGCTTCTCGTTCGCATCCGCGGCCGGGGCCTGGACGGCGGGAGCGGGCTCTTCCTGCTTGTCCGCGTAGATCGGGCCGTTGTGCGTCAGATGAGAATTCTCGATGACGTACTCGCGGCGCTCCTTGTATTCCTGGGTCTTGCCCGCATTCCAGTTCTGGACCGGACGGTAGTAGCCGGTGATGCGGCTGTATACCTCGGCGCTCTCGCCGCAGTAGGGGCAGGTGAACTGCTCGCCGGTGAGATAGCCGTGATGCTTGCACACGGAGTAGGTCGGGGACATCGTGTAGTACGGCAGCTTGTAGTTCTCGGCGATCTTGCGCACCAGGTTGGCCGCGGCCTCCCAGCTCGGCAGCTTTTCGCCGAGGAAGGCGTGGAACACGGTGCCGGAGGTGTAGAGCGTCTGCAGCTCGTCCTGGATGTCGAGCGCGGCGAAGATGTCCTCGGTGAAGCTGACGGGCAGGTGGGAGGAGTTGGTGTAGTACGGGGTGCCGCCCGGCTCCGCGGCGGTGATGATGTCGGGGAACATCTCGACGTCATGCTTGGCCAGACGGTAGGAGGTGGACTCGGCCGGGGTGGCCTCGAGGTTATAGAGGTCGCCGTACTGCTCCTGGTAATCGCTCAAACGCTCGCGCATGTGGTTGAGGACGTTCTTGGTGAACTCCTGGCACTCGGGATGGGTCATGTCCTTGCGGATCCACTTGGCGTTCAGGCCCGCCTCGTTCATGCCGACGAGACCGATCGTGGAGAAGTGGTTGGCAAAGGTGCCGAGGTAGTGCTTGGTGTAGGGGTACAGACCCTCGTTGAGGAGCTTGGTGATGACGTCGCGCTTGACCTTCAAACTGCGCGCGGAGATGTCCATCATCTTGTCGAGACGCTTGTAGAAGTCGGCCTCGTCCGCGGCGAGATAGGCGATGCGCGGCATGTTGATCGTCACGACGCCGATCGAGCCGGTGGACTCGCCGGAGCCGAAGTAGCCGCCGGACTTCTTGCGCAGCTCTCTGAGGTCGAGACGCAGACGGCAGCACATCGAGCGAACGTCGCTCGGCTCCATGTCGGAGTTGATGTAGTTCGAGAAGTAAGGCGTGCCGTACTTGGCGGTCATC
>DJYJ01000033.1:28134-28419 GCA_002450075.1 Clostridiales bacterium UBA6981 | reverse complement strand
GCCTTGTTGACCATGTCCATCTCGGCCTTGCAGTCGCCGTAGGTGAAGTCCATCTCCTTGCCGCCGACGATCGCGGGCTGATCCTTCAGGTCGGCCGGAACGGTCCAGTCGAGCGTGATGTTGCTAAAAGGCGCCTGGGTGCCCCAGCGGGACGGCGTGTTCACGCCGAAGACGAAGGACTGGATGCACTGCTTGACTTCCTTGTAGCTGAGGTTGTCGATCTTGACGAAGGGAGCGAGATAGGTGTCAAAGGAGGAGAAGGCCTGTGCGCCGGCCCACTCGTTC
>DJYJ01000033.1:1182-28053 GCA_002450075.1 Clostridiales bacterium UBA6981 | reverse complement strand
GAAGTTGACCATCTGGTTGCAGAGCGTGGAGAGGTGGCTGGCCGGGGAGGAGTTGATCTTGCCGGGGATGCCGAGGCCCTCCTTGATCAGCTGCTTGAGGCTCCAGCCCGCGCAGTAGCCGGTCAGCATGCTCAGGTCGTGCAGATGGATGTCGCAGTTGCGGTGGGCGTTCGCGATCTCCTCGTCATAGACCTCGCTGAGCCAGTAGTTGGCGGTGATGGCGCCGGAGTTGGACAGGATCAGTCCGCCGACGGAATAGGTGACGGTGGAGTTTTCCTTCACGCGCCAGTCCTCGACGTGCAGGTACTTGTTGACGGTATCCTTATAGTCAAGGTAGGTGGATTTCATGTTGCGCAGTTTCTCGCGCTGCTTGCGGTAGAGGATGTAGGCCTTGGCCACATTCTCGTATCCGCCGCGGGAGAGGACGGCCTCCACGCTGTCCTGGATGTCCTCGACAGCGACCTTGCCGTCACGGATCTTCGGCAGGAAGTCCGCCGAGACCTTCAGCGCCAGAAAGTCGATGACGCTGTCGTTATACTCGGTCTTGGTCGCGTCGAACGCCTTCTTGATGGCGTCCGCGATCTTGTTGATGTTAAAGTCGACGATCTTGCCGTCTCTTTTTACTACTTCGTACATATCCTTATCCTCCTGTGCTTGCAAATACTCTCTTTTTTCTCTCTTTACACGCCCCGAACCTCGACGGAGGGGACGATCGGCCGGACGGCGTCGCAAAGCTCATGCATCTCTTTTTCGCCGTACGCGCCCAGTCCCTCGAGCGCGATGATGTCGCCGCTGTCCTTGAACTGCTGGAGGTAATACTCCTTCGCGCCCGCGATCCACCTTGCCGCCTCGACAAGACTCTCGGCGGTGTGCAGCCCGCGCACGACCGTGGTGCGGAACTCATACTCCACCTCGCCGCTCAAAAGAAAATCCTTCGAGCGCTCGACCGGCGCGAGATCGAAGTTCTCGATCCCGACGGTCCTGCCGTAAAGGGCGGGGGCGTTTTTGATGTCCATCGCCACGCGGTCGACGAGCCCCGCTCTGACGAGCTCGATCAGATGGTCGGGAAAGGAGCCGTTCGTGTCCAGCTTCACGCGGAAGCCCAGCGCACGCACCTTCTCCAAGAACGCGCCGATGTCCTTGTGGAGCAGCGGCTCGCCTCCCGTGATCGCGACCCCGTCGAGCACGCCGACGCGCTTTTTGAGGAAGCTCAGCACTTCCTCCTCCGTCGTGTCGCAGCCCAGCCGTTCGGGCAGGACCAGCGGCGCGTTGTGACAGAAGGGGCAGCGAAAGTTACATCCGGGCGTGAACACCGTACAGGCGACATGTCCCGGATAGTCGAGCAGCGTCAATTTTTGAAGACCGGCGATCTGCATCTCTCTCTCCTTGCTTCGGGGTAAGAATTGCTTTCGCGTGTTATGATACGACTTTAGCAGTGCCCTGTCAAGAGGTTAAATACAAGATATTGAAAGTTTTACCGGATTGTTACCGTTATGACCACAAAATATAGTGTCAGGCGGTTTTCTCGTTACCGCCTGACATCGAGCGTTATTGTACTGCAAGGAGAGGGGAAAAGCAAGAGGGCATTTTTCATAAATATAGTGGGCTGCACCTGTCGTAATTGACAAGATTCTACAAGATATGGAAACCCCGCCGTTCGGCGGGGTTGGTTTCCAGTTTCTGGCTTCTCGTGTCTAGTTTCTAGCTTCCGGCTTCTGGCTTCCGGCTTCCGGCATTTCATTTCTGACAGCAAAAAGCCGGAGGACTTTTGTCCTCCGGCCGCTAGACACTAAACACTAGACACTAGACACTAGACACTAGAAACTAGAAACGAAACCCTACTTCCCCGCGGCGGCGAGCTTGCGCTCGCGGCGCTTTAAGACTTCCTCGCTCTTGGGCTGGATGTCGCCGGCCTTTGTCAGCGCCCACTTGGTCGCCACCGGGCCGAGCAGCTCGTAGACCAGCACGGCGAAGAGCACGATGTTGCGGATCATGGGTCCGTCGCCGGGCAGCTGCGAGGCGGTCACACACATGCCCAGCGCCACGCCCGCCTGCGGCAGCAGCGTGATGCCGAGGTAGTCCACGACCTTTTTGTCGCAGCCCACCATCCGGGACGACTCACGCGCGCCGAAGTATTTGCCGAGCGAGCGGGAGACGATATAAACAACGCCGATCAGCGCGCTTGAGAGCTTGGCGAACACGCCCAGCTCCAGCTCCGCGCCCGAGATGACGAAAAACAGCACCAGCAGCGGCGCGCTCCAGCGGTCGGCGTTGTGCATGATCTCGTCCGACAGCGGGCAGAGATTGCAGAACACGCTTCCAAGCATCATGCACACCAGCAGCGAGGAAAAGCCGATCGTGGCTTTTCCGGCCGGCAGCTTGAGCATCGAGAGCGCGACCGTGAGGAACACAAAGGAGATGCTCATGGCAACGCGGTTGCGGTTGGAATGGAAGATCGGCTCGATCTTCGAGAGCACAAAGCCCGCCAGCGCGCCGAGCAGCAGCGAGCAGAGGATCTCGAGCAGAGGATTGACCAGCACGCCGTAAATGTCGACCGACCCGCTGCCGAGCGCGCGGGCCACGCCGAAGGAGACGGCGAAGAGGATCAGACCCACCGCGTCGTCGAGCGCGACGATCGGAAGCAGCAGATCGGTCAGCTTGCCCTTGGCCTTGTACTGGCGTACGACCATCAGCGTGGCGGCCGGCGCGGTCGCGGCGGCGATGGCGCCGAGCGTGATGGCCGCGGGGATCGAAAGCACGGCGGGGAACAGAAAATGCACGCCCAGCAGCGCGCAGTCGACGATCAGCGTCGTGATCACGGCCTGCAGGATGCCGACGACAAGCGCCTGCCTGCCGGTCTCGCGCAGCTGGGAGAGACGGAACTCGTTGCCGATGGAAAAGGCGATAAAGCCCAGCGCCATGTCCGAGATCACGCCGAGTGTCTCAAGCTCCTCAAAGCTGTGGAAGCCCAGTCCCAGGATATTCAGTCCGCCGAGCAGGCTCGGCCCGATCAGCACGCCGGCGACCAGATAGGCCGTCACATCCGGCAGACGGAATTTGTTGCCAAGACGCGTCAGCATCAGGCCGGCAAACATGGCCACGGAGATATTCAGCAGCTCGTTCAAGAAAAAGCATCTCTTTTCTACATGATTATTCTTACAGACAGCCTGCGCATTATAACGCCGCCCGGGGAAAAAAGCAAGAACTGCGGAAACTTTTTTTCAAAGTCTCCGCAGTTCTTTGTGCTATTCTGTTATAGACCGGAAACAGTGCTTACGCCTCTGCGCTCTTTCGCGCCGCGGCGCGGCGAAGGACAAAGAGCGTTGCGACCGTCAGCGCGATGCCGATCGCGAGGCAGACGACGACGTTCTGCACAAAGCCGGCGATGAGATAGCTCACAAAGCTCACGGCTGCCACGGTCAGCACATAGGGCAGCTGGGTGGAGATGTGGGAGATGTGGTCGCACTGGGCGCCGGCCGAGGCCATGATCGAGGTATCGGAGATCGGCGAGCAGTGGTCGCCCATGACCGCGCCGGCCAGGCACGCGGACACGCCGATGATCAGCAGCGTGCTGTCCGCGGGGAAGACCTTCGTGACGATCGGCAGCAGGATGCCGAAGGTGCCCCAGGAGGTGCCGGTGGAGAACGCCAGCCCGCACGCCACCAGGAAGATGATGGCGGGCAGCAGGTTGTAAAGCCCCGCCGACGCGCTCTCCATCACGCCGTAGACATAGTCCGCCGCGCCGAGCATCCCGGTGATGTTCTTCAGCGTCACGGCAAAGGTCAGGATCAGCAGCGCCGGGACCATGGCGATAAAGCCCTTGGTGATGCAGCCCATCGCCTGCTTGAAAGTGAGCAGCCTGCGGCAGAAGAAGTAGAGTAAGGTGAACAGCAGCGCGATCATCGAGCCCCAGGGCAGACCCACGGAGGCGTCGGTGGCGGCAAAGGCCTCGGCAAACGGCACGCCGTCGAAGAAGCCGCCGACGTACAGCATGCCCAGCACGCAGCACACGATCAGCACCGCGACCGGCAGCAGCAGGTCGATCACGCGGCTGCGGGGATTGGCGGCAACCTCCTCGGCGTCAGCCGAAGCCGCGCCGCCGGAGAAGAGATCGCCTTGGAGCTGCGCATTCATCTCGTGCAGACGCATGGTGCCATAGTCAAACTTCATCAGCGTCAGCCCCAGCAGGAACACGATCGTCAGCAGACTGTAAAAATTCCAGGGGATCGCGCGGACAAACAGCTCCGTTCCGCTCATCACGCCCTCGTCCACGATGCCGGACACGGCCGCGGCCCAGGAGGAGATCGGCGCGATCATGCAGATCGGCGCCGCCGTCGCGTCGATGATATAGGCGAGCTTCGCGCGGGAGATGCGATGGCCGTCGGTCACGGGGCGCATGACGCTGCCCACGGTGAGACAGTTGAAATAGTCGTCGACAAAGATCAGCACGCCGAGCAAAATCGTCGCGAGCATCGCGCCGACGCGGGTCTTCACGTGCGTCTGGGCCCAGCGGCCGAAGGCGGCCGAGCCGCCGGCGCTGTTCAAGAGCGCGACGATGATCCCCAGCAGGATCAGGAACAGAAAGATGCCGACGTTCCAGGCGTCCGCGACGCCGGAGATGAGGCCGTCGTTGATGATCGTGTCAAGCGCGCCGATGGGCGAGAAGTTCGCCACGAGCAGACCGCCGACAACGATGCCGAGGAAGAGGGAGGAATAGACCTCCTTGGTGATCAGCGCAAGCGCGATCGCGATGATGGGGGGCAGCAGCGCCCAGATAGTACCGTACATGGGAATGCCTCCTGAAAAAAAGAATGTCATGAACAGAGCAGATACTGTTCATGACAGGAGACCCCAAAGAGAGGGCGAATGTCTGACAGCTCTCCGCTTTTTTGCAAAAGCGACAGTCCGGCGGATGTTCTCGCGCCGGCCCAGGCATATCCGTCCGGGAAAACGGATACCCTTCGGCGGAAAGCCCTTTTGCCCCCTGCGGTCCCCGCCGCGTTAAAAAGGAGCTACTGATGATTTCCGCGCCTCTATCATACTTTGTTCAGTTGCATTCATTATAATCCACATTTCCCATCTGTCAACAGACGGAGAGAAAATGACGGAAATTTTGTTAAATATGCGACTTTTTCGACCAAAACGAGCGGGAGCGACTGTACACCCTGCTAAAGAAAAACGAATAGAAAGAATATTTTGACGCATGATTATACATTAAATGGGAAAAAAGCGGCGGATCGGAAAACCGATCCGCCAAGACAGGGTTGTGGGATAAAGATATGAGCCGGTCCTTTTGAAAAAGGACACTTGGATAAGCTGTGCCTATACGATAACGCGGCGGCGCGCATTTGTAAAGAGCGAACGGGCACTAGTTTTGTCGAACGTGAAAAAAGTATATTTCCCCGCGCATGCGGGCATAATGAGAGGGAATCCACATCGAGAGGAGATCTTTAGTATGCTTATGGACCGCATCGCCCTCGCGCTGCTGATCGTCGGCGGCGTCAACTGGGGCAGCGTCGGGCTGTTCCGCTTTGACATCGTGGCATGGCTTTTCGGCGGGCAGACCGCCACGGTCAGCCGCGTTGTCTATACGCTGGTCGGCCTGGCAGCGCTGTGGTGCGTCTCGCTGCTGTTCCGCAGCGACGCCATCACGGATGAAGCGTAAATAAAAGAGAGTGCCGCTGCGGCACTCTCTTTTATTGTATCAGAAGATAAATGCACAGCCCAAGCTGCGCCGCGGCAAACAGCGGGAAGAGGAGACGGAAATACCAGTGCCGCGTCTTGTGGCGGAACAAAAACATCCCCGCCGTCCCGCCGAGCGCGCCGCCGAGCAGCGCGAAGACGAACAGCGTCTTTTCGCTGATGCGCCAGCGGCCCGTTCTGGCCTTGAACTTGTCAAGTCCCATCAGCACGAAGAGGAACGCGCTCATCACGGCGAGAAAGACCGCCCAATATTCCCATGCGGGAGCGGAGAGCGTCGGCATTTCAGTCCTCCCGCAGCGCGCCGAAATACCAGCCGGACACGCCGTTATGCTTGACGAACCAGCCGCGCGATGTCCGCTCGACGATGCTGACGGTGTCGCCCGCCCTGAGCGGCAGTACATAATCCGTGCAGTCGTTGCAGCCGGTGATCTCCTCATCTGTAAAGAGGTATTTCGTCAGGATCTCCATTTCATAGCCGGTGCGGACATGGCGGCAGAGGGAAAACTCCTCCCCGCGGCGCAGCACCTGCACCTCGCTGTCGCCCCAGCGGATGTAATACGACCTCCCGCCGCCCGGCTGATCGCTGAGGACGGTCGCGGTCGGGAACGGGTCATAAGAAACCCACGAGAACTTCTCGCTGTCCTCGCGCGGGATGACGAGCGCGTTGAGCTGGCCGTCATCCTTGAGCACACAGCCGCCGTCGATCGAGATGATCTTCCGCTCGCGGTCGATGACCGGGTTGGCGTTGACAATATTCTCACCATACAGCACGACCGGCCAGTGGCCGACGACGACCCATTTGGAAAAGCGATCGTCGTGGGAGAGGAAATTGTCATACTTCACCAGCTCGCCGGGACGGTGTTCTTCCAAAGGCTTGTCCGCGTGCACGCCGGAATGGGCGAAGATAAAATGCTCCGTTTCGATGGCGTGCGGGATGCGGGAAAGAAAATCCCATTCCGCGGCAAAGGGCTCTCGCAGCGCGTTCTTGAGGGCGGTAAAATCCTCCTCCTGCACGCTGCGGCCGATCTCGGCGCACATGTCCCACAGCAGGCCGCAGCCGCGCCAGAGGACGTATTCGCGGATGCGCCTGTCCATCTCGCGGTCCATGGAAAAGATCTCGGCCCACTCGTCGCAGTTGCCGCACACGGCCTTTGCCCGCCCCGCGGCGCAAAGCGCCATCACATAGCGCAGCGTTTCAAGGCTGTGTTCTCCCTTTTCCAGAAAATCGCCGTCGAAGATCACGAGATCGTCCCCGCCGAAGCCGGCCTTGTCGAGCACGCCCCGCAGATAGGGCAGGTTGCCGTGCACATCGGCGATGACGAGGATCCGCCGCTGTGGCGCGACGGAAAGATGTTCGATTCTGGCTTTGCGTTCAGACATGGCTCTCTCCAAACCGGTATTCCATCAGATACAGCTTTCCGAAGCGGCCGCGCTCGTGCGACAGGCGCCGGAAGCCGTGCTTTTCGTAAAACCGCAGCGCGCGGGGGTTGTCCTCCGCCGCCTGCAGACGGACGGAGCGCCGCCCGAGCGAGCGGTAGTACATCAGCGCGCGGCCGAGCAGCTGCACGCCATAGCCCTTGTCGCGGTAGGACTCCTCGAGGTACAGCAGACTGATCCAGCCGTAGCCGGCGTGCTCGCCACGGCGGGTGTCGAGATCGATGAGCCCGACGCTCCTCTCCCCGTCGAAGATCCGGATGATGGCGTTCGGATCGGCGCGGTGATGCTCGCACGCGGCGGCGAGATAGGTCTCCGCGTCGAAGCCCTCAAGCGTGCCGTGCGCGCTCTGCCAGGCGTCGGCATAGCAGGCGCGGTAAAACGCTGCCTCGGCGCGCGGGTCGATCGTCTCGCCGCGCAGATTGCCCATCTGGATCTTCCGCTGCGGCAGCGCGAGAGCGTCAAGGTGCGCGCAGTCGTTGATCGTGTCGACGCGAAATATGCCGTTTTCATAAAAGACGTGGCAGATGCCCGTGTTGCCGCAGATCGGCAGGGAGGGATCGTCGAGCGACTTGTGCAGCATATACGACAGCAGACAGCGGATCGTGATGCCGTGGCTGACGACGGCGACGACCTTGCCCTCGTTCTCCTCCGCGATCTTTTTCAGCACGGCGGCGGCGCGGCGGCGCACGTCGTCATAGCGCTCGGCGCCATCGAGACAGAATTCCTCGGCGCGGTGGATAAAGGTGTCCATCGCCTCGGGCTGCGCCCAGCCCACGTCGCCGAAAAAGCGCGCCTCCCAGGGGCCGACGTTGATCTCGCGCAGCTCGCGCTCGGTGCGCAGCGGCAGCGGGTGATAGCGGCGGATCGCCCCGGCCGTGAGCACCGCGCGCTTTAAGTCGCTGGCGTACAGCGCGTCGATCTTCACGTCGCGCATCCGCTCGGCGAGCGCGTCGATCTCCTGCAGGCCGAGCGCGGTCACGTCGCCGTCCCAGTGCCCCTGCATCGCGCGGAAGAGGTTGCCCTCGGCCTGGGTGTGGCGGATGAGATAGATTTCGGTCATGTTTCTCTGCTCCTTCTCTCAGCGCTGATCCGATCGCCATCGGCGTACGGCAGGTTTCACGATCTTTACCCACCACTTGACCGTAAGCGCGTCAATGAGTATAATATATAGTCAGATAAATTCCCCGCCATTATATCCCGAAACTGTCAGCAAAGCAAGAGAGGGTAAAGTATGATCAGAGCGGCTGCACTTGCGTCCGGCGACGGCGTAAAGCTCCAGGCGATCCTCGACGCAATGTACTTCGGCGAGCTGCCGGAGTTCGAGCTCGTCGCGGTGATTTCGCCGGAAAAAGACGCCTATGTGATGCAGCGGGCGCTGAATGCCGGCGTTCCCGCCTATGTGGTGGATCCGGATCTGTTTCCCACGATGACGACGCACAGCATGGCGGTGGCGAACAAGCTCAAGGACATGGACGTCGAGCTTGTCCTGCTGGCCGACTACGGCGTATCGCTGGGCGTGATCCCCTACCAGTTTAAAAACCGAATCATCGGCACCTGCCCCTCCCTCTATCCCGCCTTTGAGGAGGTCGAGGGCAACGTGTGCGAGGCGGTGCTTGCCCGCGGCTGCAAGCTCACCGGCGCAACCTCGTTCTTTGCCGACGGCGACGGCCGCGTGGGCAGCATCATCGACCAGCGCGCGGTGGTCGTCCTGCCGGACGACACGGCCGAGACACTTGCCCGCCGCGTGACGGAGGAGGCCGAGTGGGGCCTTCTGACCGACGCGGTCAAGCTCTTCTGCGCCGGGCGCCTCTCCGTCCGCGACAACCGGGTGCTCGTCACCGGCGGAAGATAATAATAAAAACAACAAGCCCCATCCTGCCACGCAGGATGGGGTTTTCGTTTGTTGGGTCGTCCGTCTGAAGGGATCATACTAGAACCTCATAAAAACCTTTAATCGTATAAAAGGTTTTTATAGCACCGTAAGGTGCGTAGAGGTTCTGCATGATAAGTGAGGCTCGAAATCTTTGATTTCGCTAAGCCGAACTTATACACAGTAGACGGATTTTCAGCGCCTTTTGCGCTGAAAATGCCGCAGGAACTGCGGCTTATCTGATTAAAGACTCTAATCAGATAATAGTATCAGATCACGTGCGTCAGACGCAGCACGATCTCGGCGATGATGGCGGAGCCGATATAGGTGCCGATGAAGGCGAGGATCGCCGTGCAGACGATCGCAAAGCCCTGCTCCTTGAAGGTGTCGAGATCCTTGCCCGCGGAAATGCCGGCGTAGGCGAGGATCGGCGTGCACAGCGGGAGCAGACCGATCTTGGCAAACTCGGTGGCCATCGTGGTGGCAAACCAGCCCGTGAAGGGGAAGCTCAGGATCGTGGTGATCAGCGCCACATAGAGGATGACCGGGACCTTGAGCTTCGGGAAAAGCTTGGCGATCAGGTCGTGGAGCAGGCAGCTGACGACAACGATGATGAACATGTACAGCAGGGCGGGGAAGACCTCCCAGGGCATATGGATCGTGGCGGCGTGGGTGCGCCACTCGTAGATCATGTTGGCAATGGAGGCCAGGATGCCGCTGATGAGAAGGACCTTGATGCGGTTGGCCCAAACCTTGCCCATGCTTTCCGTCTTATTCTCCGTCATGTTAGATATCCTCCTTCTCTACAACGATATCGGACGCGGCCTCGACCGGCTTGACGCCCTTCTGAGGATGATTCTTGCTGAGCTTTTTGTACATCCACTCCGTCAGAGGCAGACCGATGAGCAGGCTCATGTACAGGCCGTCGGCGTTGGTCAGCGTGTTCGAGGTGCTGGCAAAGGCCTGGATCTCCTCGGCCATATCGGGGAAGGCTTCGACCAGCGGAGCCAGCGCCGCAGTCAGCATGGAAGCCGAGCCCATGCCGGCCGCCATGGCCAGGGAGTAGGGGTGGAAGATCTTCGCGCCGACAAAGAGCGAAGCGAGGATGCCGTAGAAGATCGTGCCGAGCACGGTGCCGGTCACGTACGCGCCCATGACGCCCGAGCCCTCGGGGCCGTCGAGGCCGTATTTCTCGCCGACGATGGCGATGGACGGCTCACGGGAAATGGAAAACGCGGCGCCGATAGAGGCGCGGCCCATACGGAAGACGAGCACCGCCAGCGGCATGGACAGCAGGATCGTGCCGAGGTTGCCGAACTCCTGCAGGATCAGCGCCGGGCCGGCCGCCACGATCGATTTCCACGCCGGACCGATCGAGCAGCTGAGCTTGACGATGAGGAACATGACGCAGATGCCGATGTACGGCGAGGCCGTTTCCATGGTCTTTTTGCTGATCCGCTTCGTTCCGCCGAGAACGATGCCGATGATGATCGCAAAGAGCATCGGGATGAGCGAGAACGCGATGCCCTTGCCGCCCGGGCCGGTGATCGAGATCTTCTGGGTGCCGATCAGCTCGGCGATGACCATGATCACAAGGCACAGAACGTGGACTTTCCAGTCCTTGAGGTTGAAGTTCTCCTTGAAATCCTTCATGTGTACCTACCTTTCTCTTGTCCCAGATGTTTTATTCCAACCGTCCCCACTTGCGGAGGTATTCCTCCTTGGTGAAGACAGGCTTGAAATCCGCTTTGATCCGTTTGCCCGTCGCCGCGTCGTCATAGAGCAGCTCGATGACGAGACAGAGCATCGCCTTGGCCGCGGTGATCATCGTCAGCTCCTTGTCCTTCATGCAGAAGTCACGGGTGTGCAGCCCGCCCTCGACGCCGGCGAAGAAGGACTGGATCGACGGCATCAGCTGCGAGACGTCGCCCTGATCGGACGAGCCGCCGCCGAAGCCGGGGCAGATCTTCATGACCTGATCTCCGACGAGCGTATGCAGCTCCTCGACCATCAGATCGTTGAGCGCGTCGCACTGAACGACAGGCAGATAGCCGGGCAGCTCGATGATCTCGCATGCGGCGCCCACCGCATCGCCGCCGGAGCGGAAGGCGCGGTTGACCTTTTCCGAGGCGCCCATGATGGCTTCGGTGTTGCTGCCGCGCACATAGGTCTCCAGCCGGACGTCCGCCGGGACGATGTTGACGATGTCGCCGCCCTTGGTGATGATCGGATGGACACGGATGCGGTCCTCGTCGCGGAAGGTCTCGCGCTGGGCGTGGACGGCCATCAGCCCCAGCATCGCCGCGTTGAGCGCGTTGACGCCGTCATAGGGCGCGGCGCCTGCGTGGGCGCCCTTGCCCTTGTAATTGATCAGCTTCACGGTAAAGCCGTTGCAGACCGAGCTCGCGCCGGCCTTATAGCCGTCCGCCGCCGGGGCGCTGTGCTGCATGACGCTGATGTCGATGTCGTCGAATTCGCCGAGGCGGATAAACTCCTGCTTGCCGCTGAGGAACCAGAGCTTGCCCTCTTCCCGGAGCTTGTTTCGATAGGTGATCTCCACATATTCCTCGGCGGGAACGCCCATCAGCACGATATCGCCGCCCAGATGCTGCATCAGGTCGGTGTCGTGCAGAGCATAGGCGATCGCCGCGACGGAGGCGAGCTGGGCGTTGTGCCCGCAGGCGTGGACGGCGCCGGTCAGCGGGTCGGCGTCGGGGTGGTCGGCCACGAGGATCGCGTCAAGCTCGCCCATGATAGCGACGCGCAGATCGGAGCGGGCGCCCGGGTATGCGTCGACGACGCCGGTGTGCGCGATGTGCGTCCGCGGCGTGCGGCCGAGACCTTCGAGCAGCGCGGTGAATTTCGCCGCGGTCTTGGTTTCCTTGAAGCCCAGCTCCGGCTCGGCGGCAACGGCGTCGGCAAAGGCGATGATCTCGTCCCGGCGCGCGTCGATCGCCGCGCAGACCATTTCTTTCAGTTCCTGTTTCGTCTTCATGCTTCCTGTCCTGTTTCGTTATGGTAATACTGTTTTCTGATGAAAAGCAGACACTTTCCATCAGAAAGGCGCCGCTAAACGCGTCGCCTGTCTGTGCAAAAGCACAGATGACGTCTGCGGTGCATAAGTTCGGCACACGAAATCAAAGATTTCGAGCCTCACTCATCATGCAGACTCCGACGCGCTCGCGCGTGATTAAAAGCAGACGTTGTCTGCTTTTAATCGGAGTCTGGTATAAAATATGAATATTTATTTAACATTTTAGCCCTTTAAAGCAAAATAGTCAATCCGTAATCGCGGCATAATCTGTTTATATTTTCCGCAAATTTCCGCGATTTTTTGTCGAAACTGCAAAATCGGCGCCCGCGAGACCGCATCCCGGACGAAAAATCCTCCGCCCTCGGGCGCGCGGAGAGCAAAAAAGGAACTGTGTTTGGCAAGCGTTTTGTCAAGGACTGATTTATCCATGACCTATATCGTAGGGGCGCTTCGTGAAGCGCCCCTACGATGCACATTTCTTCTTTCTGCAAGAAACGAGAGCGCACTTATGCCGCCGAAGGGTGGTGAGTAAGTGCGCTCTTGCACTTGTCAAGCTGCGATAGCTTTGGTATCATGGATTCGAGAGCCGAGTCCCTCACCCCACAAGGCAAAGAGAGGATTCCCACCATGGAATTGCCAAAACGAAAACCAATGCGCCTGCCGGATTATGATTATTCCAGTCCCGGTGCCTATTTCGTCACGATCTGCACCCATGACCGGCATTGCATCTTATCCCGGATCACCGTAGGGGAGGGGCTTGCCCCTCCCGCAGTCATGCTGTCTCCTATCGGCCAATGCGTAAAGGAACAACTCCTCGCGCTTCCAAAGCGCTATCCTGCGGTTCAAATCGACAATTACGTCATCATGCCCAACCATATCCATTTGCTGGTTTCATTCAATACGGATTCGGGAGGGGCGAGCCCCTCCCCTACGCTGTTTGATGTGGTGCGTGTGCTCAAATCTCTCTCAACACGTCTATCCCGCGATAACCTGGGGAATCTACCACTTTGGCAGCGCTCGTTTCACGAGCATGTGATCCGGAATGAGAATGATTACCGTGAAATATGGGAATACATCAACGCGAACCCCGCCAAATGGGTCGAGGATCGCTACTATGAGCAACAAGGACATGTTCAACAATTAGGCAGGCGTTGAATGCGGCGCTTGCTGTGTTATAATCATCTCGACAAATCGATGTTTGTGGAGGCATTGCAATGGTTCATTTGGAAGAGCTGAACAAATATAATGTATGGGATATTATGGAACTGAGCATAGAGGAGGAACAGGAGCGTTTTATCGCAAGCAACGTGTGGAGTCTCGTTCATGCTTATGTCGGGAACAAGACCTCCGGAGCTGTATACCCATTCGGGATCTATGACGATGACACTCCCGTCGGTTTTCTAATGCTCGCCTATGACTATGGTGAGGTTTGTGACGATAAAAATGCGCCGGAGATCTCAAAAAATAATTACTTCTTTTGGCGTCTGATGATCGATAAGGAGTATCAGGGAAAGGGTTATGGACGTGAGGCTGTCAGACTCGCGCTGGATTATATCAGGACTTTTCCGCACGGAAAAGCAGACTACTGCTGGATCTGTTATGACCGAGAGAATACAGTGGCGAGAAAGTTATACCTTTCCTTCGGCTTTGAGGAGATAGGAGAGGATGCAGAAGGCGATATCGATGCCGTTATGAAACTTTGATATTGCTCAACAAATTCCTATTTGTCGAACAATCAAACCGAGCGCGAAAGCTTGACCTTGCCCTTTCTTTCGGAAGGTGGCAAAAGAGGATGGAGAGATTTCACAGTCTCTCCATCCTCTTTTCACAGCTTACCCATACTGCGGTATCACTTTGCCGCAAATGAACCGCCGTCAGGGTTATTATGTGAGGATAAATTCCTCCTTTACAAAATAAACCCTGACCACAGTTCCTTTTTTGTTTTGTCAGATCGGGCGATCAGGCCTCGCCGCGCTCCTTGAGCGCTTCCTTGCGGGAGATGTTCCAGCGGCCCTTTTCGTCGATGCCGGTGAACTTGACCCAGGTCTTGTCGCCGACGTTGAGCACGTCCTCGACCTTCTCGGTGCGCTTGAACTCGAGATCCTTGATGTGGCACATCGCGTCCTTGCCCGGAGCGAGCTCGACGAAAGCGCCGAGGTTGGAGATCACGCGCTTGACCTCGCCGTAGTACAGCGCGCCGACGACCGGCTCGAAGACGATGTCCTCGATGATCTTGCGCGCGGTGCGGCAGGCCTCGATATCGCTGGAGGCGATGAAGATGTTGCCGTCGTCCTGGATGTCGATCTTGCAGCCGGTATCGGCCGTGATCTTCTGGATGACCTTGCCGCCGGTGCCGATGACTTCACGGATCTTGTCGGGGTTGATCTTGATCTGGATCATCTTCGGCGCGGTCTTGGCCAGCTCCTTGCGCGGCTCGGCAAGCGCCTTGAGCATGATCGCGTCAAGGATCTGGAAGCGGGCTTCCTTGGTGATGGAGAAGGCTTCCTTGACGATCTCGTGCTTGAGGCCGTCGTTCTTGAGGTCCATCTGGATGGCGGTGATGCCCTTCTTGGTGCCGGCCACCTTGAAGTCCATCTCGCCGTGGAAGTCCTCAACGCCCTGGATGTCGATAAAGGTGGTGAAGTCGTCGCCGTCCTGGATGAGGCCGCAGCTGATGCCCGCAACGGGCGCCTTGAGCGGAACGCCGGCGTCCATCAGCGCCATCGTGGTGCCGCAGATCGAGCCCTGGGAGGTAGAGCCGTTGGAGGACAGGACCTCGGAGACGACGCGGATGGCATAGGGGAAGTCCTCGACCTCGGGGATGACGGCCTCGAGCGCCTTCTCAACGAGCGCGCCGTGGCCGTACTCGCGGCGGTTGGTCGAGCGGCTCGCACGCGCCTCGCCGGTGGAGTAGGAGGGCATGTTGTAGTGGTGCATGAAGCGCTTCTCTTCCTCTTCCCAGATGGTGTCGAGCTTCTGCGTGTCGCTCATCGGGGCGAGGGTGGCGATGGAGAGCACCTGGGTCTGGCCGCGGGTAAAGAGCGCCGAGCCGTGCACGACCGGGATCAGGCCGACCTCGCAGGCGAGGGGGCGGATCTCGTTCATCGCGCGGCCGTCGACACGCTTGCCGGCCAGCAGCCACTTCTTGACGACCTTCTTCTGCAGCTTGTAGAGGATCTCGTCCATGTACTGCATCATGTCGGGATGCTCTTCGCCGTACTTCTCCTGGACCATGGTGATCCAGTCGTTGACGCGGCTCTCGCGCACGTTCTTGTCGTCGGTGTCCATGCAGTACTCCATGGACTGGAACTCGTTTTCAACGAGCTTGTTGAACAGCTCGTCGTCGAAGGCGGCGTGCTCGTACTCAAACTTGGGCTTGCCGATCTCGGCGACCATGCGGTCGATCAGATCGAGGACAGGCTGGAGATGCTCGTGCGCCTGCACGATGCCCTCGTACATCACGTCCTCGGGAACTTCCTTCGCCTCAGACTCGATCATGACGATCTTCTTGTGGGTGGCCGCGATGGTGGTGATCATGCGGTTGCGCTCGCGCTCTTCCTTGGTGGGGTTGAAGAGATACTTCTCGCCGTCCCAGCCGAGGACGATGCCGGCGATGGGGCCGTTGAACGGCACATCGGAGATCGAAACGGCGGCGGAGGCGCCGATCATGGCGGTGATCTCGGGGCTGCAGTCGCGGTCAACGCTCAGCACCTCGCAGGCGATCACGACGTCGTTGCGCAGATCGCTCGGGAAGAGGGGGCGCATCGGACGGTCGATCAGACGGGAGGCGAGAACGGCGTTGAGGCTGGGCTTGCCCTCACGGCGCATGAAGCTGCCGGGGATGCGGCCGACGGCGTAGAGCTTCTCGTTGAAGTCGACGGAAAGCGGGAAGTAGTCGATGCCGTCCTTCGGGCGGGCGGAGGCGGTGCAGGTGACGAGCACGGTGGTCTCGCCGTAGCGGACGAGAACGGCGGCGTTGCACAGCTCGGCCATCTTGCCGACTTCCATCGAGAGCGGGCGGCCCTCAAAGGTCATTTCATACTTTTTGTAGTTGGGGAACTGCTTGTTGGTGATGATCATGGGTCATACTCCTTTTCTCTTGTTTCCTGGAGCCTCACCGTTTAGCACTTGAAGCAAAACAGCGGCGCGCTGCTCTCCTTCAAATACTAAAAGAAGAGGCTCGTGGGCAGGGGAAGATTAAAAAAACGCGGAGACAATATTCAATTGTCTCCACGTTAAAACCTTCATAACCTTCAGCAATGCGGGGGAAGGCCGAAAATCCGAAACTTACTTGCGGATGTTCAGCTTTGCAATGATGGCACGATAGCGCTCGATGTCCTTCTTGGCGAGGTAGTCGAGCATGCGGCGGCGCTTACCGACGAGCTGGTACATGCCCAGACGGCTGTGGTCGTCGTTGGGGTGAGCCTTGAGGTGCTCGGTCAGCTCACGGATACGCTCGGTCCAGATGGCGACCTGAACCTCGGGCGAGCCGGTGTCGTTCTCGTGCGTGGCGTTGGCGTTGATGACGTTGGTTTTCTTTTCCTTGGTGATCATGGGAAAAACTCCTTTCTTATTATCGCTATACCCAGTGCCGGAGCCTCGGGAGGAAAGGACACCGCGGATGGCGGCAGACCCCGAAGCGCAGAACACGGGCGCGGACTTTGCAAGTTTACCATTAAAGGTGCGGGAAGTCAAGAAATAGTTTCCGCATTTCGCCTGATTTTCAAAAAAGCGGGCGGATAACCGCCCGTTTTTTCTGTCCTTTGCAGGAAACCGATCAAAGCTCCGGGTACAGCGGGAAGCGCGCGCAGAGCGCGAGCGTCTGCTCGCGGACCGCCGGGACGGCCTCCTCGCCGCCGAGGATCACGCGCGAGATCATCTCGCCGATCTCACCCATCTCCGCCTCCTTCATGCCGCGGGTCGTGACGGCCGGCGTGCCGAAGCGCATGCCGGAGGTCACCTTGACGCCCAGCGGGTCGAAGGGGATCGTGTTCTTGTTGGCGGTGATGTTGGCCTGGTCGAGCATCTCCTGCATCGCCGCGCCGGTCTGACCGCAGACGGAGACGTCGGCAAGCATCATGTGGTTGTCCGTCCCGCCGGAGACGAGGCGTACACCGTGGTCGGAGAGGGACCTCGCCAGCGCCCTGGCGTTGAGCACGGTCTGGTGCTGATAGGCGCGGAATTCGTCGGTGAGCGCCTCGCCGAAGCAGACGGCCTTGGCCGCGATGATGTGCTCCAGCGGGCCGCCCTGCGAGCCGGGGAAGACCGCGCTGTCGATCTTCTTTCCGAGCTCGTCCGTGCAGAGGATCAGCGCGCCGCGCGGGCCGCGGAGCGTCTTGTGGGTCGTCGTGGTGACGACGTGGGCATAGGGCACGGGCGAGGGATGCTCGCCGGCGGCGACGAGACCGGCCACGTGCGCCATGTCGACCATCAGATACGCGCCGACGCTGTCGGCGATCTCGCGCATGCGCTTATAGTCGATAAAACGGGGATAGGCGCTGGCGCCGGCGATGATCAGCCGGGGCCTGACCTCCTCGGCCTTGCGCGCCATGGCCTCATAGTCGATCGTCTCGGTCTCCTTGTCCACGCCGTAAAACTCGGCGTGATAGAGCTTGCCGGAGAACGACGCCTTGGAGCCGTGGGTCAGATGGCCGCCGTGGCTCAAATCCATGCCCAGGATCGTGTCGCCCGGCTTCAGAAGCGCGAGGTACACCGCGGCGTTGGCCTGGGAGCCGGAGTGGGGCTGGACGTTGGCGTGCTCGGCGCCGAACAGCTTGAGCGCGCGGTCGATGGCGAGACGCTCCACCTCGTCGACGAAGCCGCAGCCGCCGTAGTAGCGCGCGCCGGGATACCCCTCGGCGTACTTGTTGGTCAGATGGCTGCCCATGGCCTCCATCACGGCGGGGCTGACGAAGTTCTCCGAGGCGATCAGCTCGATATAGGTGCGCTGCCGCTCGAGTTCCTTCATCATGGCCTCGTAAACGGCGGGATCCTGATGTTTGATATGGTCAAAGCTCATGGCGATCAACTCCTGTTCATTTCTGGAAGGGTCTAACCTTATTCATTCTAACAGAAGAACAAAAAAGGTCAAGATATTAGTTTCTAGTTTCTAGATTCTAGTTTCTGGTAGACGGGAGAAAGGAAACGGCGGGCGGCTGAAGGCCGTCCGCCTTTACTAGAAACTAGATACTAGAAACTAGAAACTCATTTCCCCCGCATCAGCATCTTCATGCGAAGACTGTGATCGAGGATGCGCTTGCGCAGACGCAGATTTTTCGGCGTGACCTCCAGCAGCTCGTCGTCGGCCAGGAATTCCAGGCACTGCTCGAGCGAAAGCTGTTTGGGCGGCACGAGACGCAGCGCCTCGTCCGAGCCGGAGGCGCGCGTGTTGGTCAGGTGCTTGGTACGGCAGACGTTGACCGGCACGTCGTCGCTCTTGCCCGACACGCCGATGACCATGCCGCCGTAGACCTTGGTGCCCGGCGTGATGAACATCGCGCCGCGCTCCTGTGCGTTCCAGATGCCGTAGGCCACGGCCTCACCGGTTTCAAAGGCGATCAGCGAGCCGGTCGCGCGCCGCGCGATGTCGCCCTTGTAGGGGGCATAGCTGTCAAAGACGCTGGCTAAGATGCCCTCACCCTTGGTGTCGGTGAGGAATTCGTTGCGATAGCCGAACAGGCCGCGCGACGGCACGAGGAACTCCAGCTTGACGCGGCTGCCGACGGGGTTCATCTGGACGAACTCGCCCTTGCGCGCGCCGAGCTTTTCCATCACCGCGCCCATCGACTCCTGCGGGACGTCGACGACGACCCGCTCGATCGGCTCGCACTTCTTTCCGTCGATCTCGCGATAGAGCACGCGCGGGGGAGAGACCTGGAATTCATAGCCCTCGCGGCGCATGGTCTCGATCAGAATCGACAGACTCATCTCGCCGCGCCCGGCGACGTTGAAGCTGTCGGTGCTGCCGTCGACCTCGCTCACGCGCAGCGACACATCCTTGAGCGTCTCGCGCCGCAGCCGCTCGCTGATCTGGCGGGAGGTGACGAATTTGCCCTCCTGGCCGGCAAAGGGGCTGTCGTTGACCGAGAAGGTCATCTCCAGCGTCGGCGCGCCGATCTTGACGAACTCGATCGGCTCGGCAAAGCCGCGCGCGCAGACCGTGTCGCCGATCGTGATGTCGCCGATGCCGCTCATCGCGATGATGTTGCCCGCGCCCGCCTCGGTGACGGGGACGCGGTTAAGACCGTCGAACTGATAGAGCGAAACGGCCTTGGCCTTCATCGGCGCCTCGTCGGGGCGGTGGAAGTTGCAGACCTCGATCTCCTGGTTCTGCACGATCCGTCCGCGCTCGATCCGGCCGATGGCGATACGGCCGACGTATTCATTATAATCAATGCTGCTCACGAGCATCTGGAACGGGGCGTCCTCGTCCATCTCCGGGGCGGGGATATACTCCAGGATCGTCTCGAACAGCGGCTTGAGATCCGTGCCGACCACGTCGGGGGAATAGCTGGCCGTGCCGTTGCGTCCCGAGCAGAACAGCATCGGGGAATCGAGCTGCTCGTCCGTGGCGTCAAGATCCATCAGCAGCTCCAGCACCTCGTCGATGACCTCGTGGATGCGCTGGTCGGGGCGGTCGATCTTGTTGACGACGACGATGACCCGGTGGCCGAGCTCCAGCGCGCGGCTCAGAACAAAGCGCGTCTGGGGCATGGGGCCCTCGGCCGCGTCGACGAGCAGGATGACGCCGTTGACCATCTTCAGGATACGCTCCACCTCGCCGCCGAAGTCGGCGTGACCCGGGGTGTCGACGATGTTGATCTTCGTGTCGCCGTACCACACGGCGGTATTCTTCGCCATGATCGTGATGCCGCGCTCGCGCTCGAGGTCGTTCGAGTCCATGACGCGGTCGACGACCTCCTGATTTTCGCGGTAAACGCCCGACTGCTTGAGCATCTCGTCGACCAGCGTGGTCTTGCCGTGGTCGACGTGCGCGATAATGGCGACATTTCTCAGTTTATCCATAGTTCTTTCACTCTCTTGAATCAGAATTAACACGAAACTGAATTTTATCACGGCGCCTCGGGAATTGCAATATTTTTATCTTTTCGTCGACATTATTTGGGAAAAAGGGTCGCTTGGTGGGGAAGAAAGTCGAAAAAAGGCGCATGGGATTTGACGAAATGGGGAAAATGTGGTACAATACTCCATGATATACCATTATGGTATATTTCTGCATAATAAGGAGGTGCCTATGATCTGTCAAAATTGCGGCAGGGCTGTTGACGACGGCGTCCGGGTCTGCCCCTTCTGCGGAAGCATGATTGAACCCGCCGGTACGGAAAACAACGACCGGCCGGAGGAAGAAGGCCCGATCCCGGTCACACTGTCCGGCAAACACCCGGCTGCGGAGCTGCGCCGCGCCACGAAGAGCGGCGGCGAGGAGGACGAGCCGGCGGTTTTCCGGAAGGAAAAGAGCTTCTTTACCCCCGCGTTCGCGCTGTCCCTGCTCGCCTTTGTCCTGAGTCTCGTCTGCTTTGTGCTGCTGATGTCGCTGCGCGGCGGCATCGCGGAGATGAACAAGGCCGTGACAGACAGTCTCGGTACGGTGAACGCATCCGTCAGCGCGACCAACGACCGTCTTGACCGGCTCGACGCCACGCTGGCCACGGTGCAGTCCGACGCCTATGAGCAGGTCGCCAGCCAGTCGATCTCCATCACGAAGGATCTCACGCCGCTTGCCGGCCCCGTGGACGAGGGGCGGTATAACCAGATGTTCATCGTGCGCGCCAAGGGCAATCTGAACGTCGACACGGCCTTTGACTGGCAGCGCTACAACGAAGCCACCGGCGGCTGGGTCTCGATCGTCTTTACCGGCGACGCCACGACCAACGAGCAGTACGGTCTGCGCCTGGAGAACCAGTTCAACCAGGCCGACCGCGAGTACACGACGATCCTGTGGGCCCAGGGCATCACGAAGGAGGCCGCGGGTACATACCGCTGCGTCATCACCGACGACGGCGGCATCACCAAGACCACGTCCGAGGCTATCGTCGAGGTCCGCGAGGCGGCGGAGGGCTGACCCCTCTCCGCGAAAAGCAAAACAGAGCGCCGATCACTCCTTATGGAGAACGGTCGGCGCTCTGTCCCTTTCCCGGGATTGAAAAGCGGCGGCGGATATGGTATGATCGCACACACAAACTGCAAAGAAAGAAGAGAAAAGCATGGACTATTCTTTTTTCGCCTACCTCTCGCGCATGCGCTATATCACACGCTGGAGCCTGATGCGCAACGCGCTTGATGAAAATATCCAGGAGCACAGCCACATGGTCGCCGTGCTGGCGCACGCCCTCGGCGTGATCCGGCGCGACGTCTTCGGCGTCGACTGCGACCCGGCGGAGTACGCCGCCGTCGCGCTTTATCATGACAGCTCCGAGATCCTCACGGGCGATCTGCCCACGCCGATCAAATATCACAGCCGCGAGATCCGCGAGGCCTACGCCCAGATCGAGCAGCTCGCCTGCGACAAGCTGCTGGCCACGCTCCCCGAGGAGCTGCGCGCGGCCTTCGGCGACGTGATGACCGGCGAGCGCGCGCGGCAATGCCACGATCTGGTCAAGGCCGCGGACAAGCTGTCGGCCTATATCAAGTGCATCGAGGAGCGCAAGGCCGGCAACGACGAGTTCCTCCAGGCCGAGAAGCAGACGCGCGCCGCGCTCGAGGAGGGCGCTCTGCCGGAGGTCGCCTATTTCCTCGAGCATTTCATCCCCGCCTTTGAGCTGACGCTCGACGAGCTCGGCACGATCGCGTGAGGGAAAAAGATGGAGCAGAAAAAGCTGGATCGCATCAACGCGCTGACAGCCCTTTCGCGTGAGCGCGAGCTCACGGCGGAGGAAAAGGCCGAGCGCGAGGCGCTGCGGAAGGAATACATCGCCGAATGGCGGGAGAGCACGATCGCCGTGCTCGAGAACACCCGGATCGTGACGCCGGACGGGAAAAAGCATCCCCTTCCCAGGCGCAAAAACGAAACAAAACAATAAGGAAAAAGGCGTTAACAGCCGCGGAATCGATTTCCGCGGCTGTTTTTTTATCCATTTTTTGTGAGAAAAGCGGATAAAAGAGACGAATAAAGCAATAAAAAGCAGAGAAATATACCAAAGCGGGATTTTTCAAATATTCCGTTTTGGTATGCTGAAACGCGAAAGAAAGGGGAAAACGCGATGCGCCGATTAAAAGAACTGCGCGAAAAGCGCGGAATATCACAGCTGAAGCTGGCTATGGACCTCGGTCTGACGCAGAACAGCGTCAGCCGGTACGAGTCCGGCATGCGGGAGGCGGATTATAAAACGCTGATCGCCCTGGCCGACTACTTCAACGTTTCGATCGACTATCTTCTTGAACGGGCGGACAATCCTGCGATCACCCGGTAAGAGGAACGACCCATGCATAAAAAAAATACCAGAACCTTGGGGGTTCTGACCGCCTTGGCGCTGCTGCTGTCCATGGCGGCCTGCGGCGTGCAGGAGGGAGGCGGACGCGCGCTTTCCGCGCCGGAAGCCACAGCGCCCGAAACGCCCGCACCGGAGCCGACGGAGCATATCCACGACTGGCAGCACGGCGTCTGCACGATCTGCGAAGAGAACTGCGAGCACGTCTGGGAGGACGGCGTCTGCACGATCTGCGAAGAGAACTGCGAGCACGTCTGGGAGGACGGCGTCTGCACGGTCTGCGGCGCTTCCTGCGCGCACCACTGGGACAAAGGGGTGTGCCGGATCTGCGGCATGGCCTGCCCCCATGAGCATCACGATCCGAATACCGGTCTCTGCACCGCATGCCTGATGCCGGTCGGGCACAGCTATATCAATCTTGTCTGCACCCGCTGCGGAGAAGGCCCGGCTTTTGTCGAGACCACGAAGGAATACCCTGCGGATGCGGCCGCCCCGACGGACCGGAAAGGAAAGCTGGAGACCTATCATCTGCCCCGGACGGGCGGCGAGATCATTTCCGGCGCGCGGGATCCCGAAGCCTATGAAGACAGGAAGATGCTGGACTTTGTGGTCTACACGCCCTATGGCTATGACCCGGCGGAACGATACAACGTGCTGATCCTCACGCCCGGCGCGGGACATAACGCGCACTACTGGCTGGAGCGCGCGAACCGGGTCAGCTCGGCCTTCGGACGCGTCAGGGGCGCGGAGCTGCTCGACAGTCTGATCGCGGGCGGTTATACCGAGCCGCTGATCGTCGTGGCGGTGGAGTATTATCTCCACGACGGACCCGAGCAGAGCGCAGTCTATTTCGAACAGAACCTGCGCTGGTTTATTCTGCCCTTCCTGGCGGAAAACTATGCCACCTATGCCACGGTCGACGAGTACGGGATCCTGGTGCCCTCGCCGGAGCACTTTGCCCTTGTCGGCGCCTCCTACGGCGCCATGATCGGCTGGCAGATACTGCCGGACTGCGCGGATCTGTTCTCCTACTGGGGGCTGCTGTCCGGCGCGTTTAAGCACAATGAAGAGATGATCGCCCGCATCAACGCCGGCGTCGGGGAGGAAACCCCGATCCGCATGCTCTACGCGGGCGACGGGAAGCTGGCTCCGGGATATTCGGCATACCGAAACCGGATCAAGCAGGTGACAAAAGAGTGCGCATGATTTGAAGAGGGGAATAATATTATCTTCCTCCTTGCGGAAAACACCGAGCACGGATTTTCGACCTGGAACATGGGACTGTACAACTGTCTGCAGATCTTCTTCCGGAACGAGTTCGTCCCCGGCACAGAGCCGGCGGCGGAGGATGCGGAGACCGTCCCGCCCGTTTCGCCGGAGCCGTCCCCCTCACCCTGATGTTTTTACGCGGGCCGCGTCTGTACGCGGCCCGCGTTTTCCCTTGAACAGAGGCGGGAAAGATGATACAATAGACGCATCAATAACAGGGAGGCTTTTTCATGAAAAAGTTCCTGAAGATCCTGCTGATCCTCGTTCTTGTGATCCTCCTCGGCGTCGGCGGCCTGCTCGGCTGGCTGACGGCGACCGAATTTGACCCCGCCTCGATCGAGGCGGTGGACGTCGTGCGCGCCGGAGACGTCGACACGATCAAGGCCGGCGAGGAGCTCAGGGTGCTGAGCTGGAATGTCGGCTATGCCGGTCTCGGCCAGGCGGAGGACTTCTTTATGGACGGCGGCACACGCTCCAAGCCCGACAGCCGCGATACCGTCATGCGCTATCTCGACGGCATCTCGGCCTCGATCGAGACCACCGGCGCCGACCTTGTCCTGCTGCAGGAGGTCGACATCAACTCCTCCCGCACCTACAGCATCGACGAGCGCGGCTTCCTTGGCGGCGGCATGTCGTGCGAAAGCTATGCGCTGAACTATTCCTGCCCCTTCGTCCCCGTGCCCGTCCCGCCGATCGGCAAGGTCAACAGCGGCCTGTACACGATGACGGACGACCTGCAGATCGCGCGCGCCGAGCGCCACTCCCTGCCCTGCCCCTTCTCCTGGCCGCTGCGCATCGCGAACCTGAAGCGCTGCCTTCTGGTGAACTATCTGCCCATCGAGGGCAGCGACAAGCAGCTTGTGCTCGTTGACCTCCATCTCGAGGCCTATGACAGCGGCGAGGGCAAGATCGCCCAGACCCGCCAGCTGATGGGCTTTTTGGAGGACGAGTATCTCAAAGGCAATTACGTCATCGCCGGCGGCGATTTCAACCAGATCTTCCCCGGTGGGCTGGAGGCCTATCCCAACACGCATCCGGAGCTGTGGACGCCCGGCCTGCTTGAGGAGGAGAGCCTGCCTGAGGGCTTCCGCTATCTCTTCGACCTCTCCGTGCCCAGCTGCCGCCTGCTCAACCAGCCCTATGACCCGTCCGACACCGCGAACACCCAGTATTATGTGATCGACGGCTTCATCGTCTCACCCAACGTCACGGTCGAGAGCGTCGAGGGGCTTGATCTCGGCTTTGAGCATTCCGACCACAACCCCGTGCTGATCAGCGTCACGCTGGGATGAGCGGCCATGGAAGCGCTGATCCTTCTTGCCATCGGCGTGATCGCGCTGCCGATCCTTCTGCTCGTCTCTCATCCTAACGGCGGGAAGGAGACGGGCGGCAAGGCACCGAGCTCCCGCCCGCGGCGGACACGCTGCCCCAACTGCGGCAGCCCGGTCATCGACCACGGCTCCTACTGGGAGTGCGGCTGGTGCGGCGATTACGGCCAAAACTGAAAAAGGGCTGTCCCAAAACCTATTCCGGTTTTGGGACAGCCCCTTTTTGCACTCGGCTTATTCCACCGAGATCATATAGTAGTACACCGGCTGTCCGCCGTTGACCACGCTGACCTCCGCGTCGGGGAAGCAGCCCGTGATCGTCCCGGCCGCCTCGTTGGCGTCGTCCTCGGACACGTCCGCGCCGTAATACACGGTGATGAACTCCGGCGAGAAATCGTTGATCGCCCAGTTCAGCTCGCGGAAGAGCGTCGGGATCGAGGAATAGCTGCCCAGCAGCGCGCCGTCAAGCAGCGCCAGATATTCGCCCGCGTGGATGCTGTGGCCGTCAAACTCGCTGTCGCGCGCGGCATAGGTCACCATTGCGGTGTGCACGTTGCCGGCCGCGGCCGTCATGTCCGCGGTGAGCTGCTCGGGCTCCTCGTCGACGTTGAAGCTCAAAAGCGCGCTCACGCCCTGCGGCACGGTCTTGGTCGGAATGACGACGACCTTTTTGCCCTTTTCCGCGGCGAGCGGAACGGTCTGCTCGGCCGCCATGATGATGTTCTTGTTGTTCGGGAAGACGAACACGGTCGAGGCCGGGGTGCGGTCGATCTCGTGCAGGATATCGTCGGTGGAGGGATTCATGGTCTGGCCGCCGGTCACGATGCCGTCGGCGCCCAAATCGCGGAACAGCGCGGCCATGCCCTCACCCGCGCATACGGTCACGATGCCGTAATCCTTGGCCGGGGCGGCGAAGTCACATTCCGGCTCGCTCTCGCCGTTTTTCTGCTTCTCGGCGAGCTCGTCAAGCTCCTTGTCCACGGCCTCGAGGTCGTCGGTGGACTGGGCCTTGCGGCCGGCCAGCTTGTCGAGTGCCTGCGTGCGCATGTTCTCGATCTTCGCCAGCTCCAGCGCGCCGTATTTCTGGCTCTCGGTCAGGGCCTGGCCGGGGATGTCGGTGTGGACGTGGACCTTGAAGATCTCGTCGTCGTCGCTGATGACGAGACTGTCGCCGATGGAATCGAGATACTGACGCAGCGGGATGAGATCAACGTCAAAACGCGCCTTGCGCACGATGTAGACCGTGTCGAAGATGTTCTTCTCGGGCACCTCGACCTTGCCCTCCTCAAAGACGGCGCTCTCTTCGGCGGAGGCGGAGGAGACGGCGGAGGCGGAGGAGATCTCCCCGCGCAGCGAGGCGAGCATCGCCTTTAGGATCACGAGATAGCCCATGCCGCCCGCGTCCACGACGCCGGCCTTTTTCAGCACGGGGTTCTGGTTGACGGTGTCCTCCAGCGCCTTGTCGCCCACGCGGATCGCGCACACGAGGCAGGTCTCGAGATCCGAGCCCGAGCCGGCGGCCTGGGCCGCGGCGGCGGAGGCGAGACGCGATACGGTCAGGATCGTGCCCTCGGCGGGCTTCATGACGGCCTTGTAGGCGGCGTCCACGCCCTCGTTCATCGCAGCGGTGAATTCCTCGGCCCCGGCGGTGTCAAGCCCCTTGAGCCGGCGGGAAATGCCGCGGAAGAGCAGCGAGAGGATCACGCCGGAGTTGCCGCGCGCCCCGCGCAGCAGCGCCGAGGCGACGCAGGCGGCGGCCTCGTCGATCGTCGAAAAGCTCTT
>DJYJ01000033.1:0-1076 GCA_002450075.1 Clostridiales bacterium UBA6981 | reverse complement strand
TCGCCGTCCGGGACGGGGAAAACGTTCAGTTCGTTGATGGCCTGCATGTTGGCATGCAGCGCCGCGTCGGCACAGAGGATCATTTCGCCGAACGCGGCGGCGTCGATATAATTTTTCATGGGAATGCACCCAACCTTTATCTGATGATGGTGTCGATATACACGTCCACTTTTTTCACGGGGACGCCGGTGGACTGCTCAAGCCGGTAGCTGGCGCCGTTCATGATGCTGCGCGCCACGGCGCTGAAGTTCACGCCGTAGTCGACGCCGATATGCAGCTCGAGCGAGACGCTGCCCTCGTCGTCATAGTGGACGACGACGCCCTTGGACATGGATTCCCGGCGCAGCAGCTGCCAGGGGCCGCCCTCCTTGGCGCAGGCGACCATGCCCTTGACGCCGAAGCAGCTGGTGGCCGCGTCGCCGGCAAGATAGGTCAGCACATCGTTGGTGATGCTGATCTCCCCGCTGTCGTTCTTGATTTTAACCATAGCGGTCATGCTCCTTTCAGCATGTCTGTTGGCGGCTGCGCGGCAAAAGCCGCGCAAACCGTTTAAGTATTATAGTACATCCGGCGATAAAGCACAAGCAAAATTTTGCCGCCGGGGGCCGACGCAGTGTGTGCCGCCGTGGGCCGACGCAGCGAAAAAGCGCGGCCGATGCGGGACGCGCGCCGCTGTCAGAAAAAACCGTCAAAAAAACACAGCGGAGCATGTTGCCTTTTTGACAAATTAATGCTAAACTGTACCTGTTGAGCAAATCCCCAAAACGCAACTTTGAATGAGGAGAGATGATCGTTATGAGACACTTCAAAACGATGGACGGCAACAACGCTGCCGCCCATGTATCCTATGCGTTTACCGAAGTCGCCGCGATTTACCCCATCACCCCGTCCAGCCCGATGGCCGACTATGTCGACCAGTGGTCGGCGCAGGGCCGCAAGAATATCTTCGGCTCCACCGTCAAGGTCCAGGAGATGCAGGCAGAATCCGGTGCTGCCGGCGCCGTTCACGGCTCCCTCAACGCCGGCGCGCTGACCACCACCTACACGGCCTCCCAGGGCCTGCTGCTGATGATCCC
>DJYJ01000044.1:27284-58775 GCA_002450075.1 Clostridiales bacterium UBA6981 | reverse complement strand
GCCTCGCGGATGCCCTGGATGATGACCTGCTTGGCAGCCTGGGCGGCGATACGGCCGAACTTTTTGGTCTCAACAGGAATGGGGATGATGTCGCCGAGCTTGGCGCGCTTGACAATGCGCTTGGCCGCTTCGGGATCGATCTCGTGGGAGGGATCCTCCACGCTCTCTACGACAGTCTTGTTCACGTTCATCTCGATGCGCTTCTTGCTCTCGTCAAGAATGATCTCCACGTTATCCTCACAGTTAGGATTATCGCGGCGGAAAGCAGCGAGCATCGCCTGCTTGATCTTCTCGTACATGTATTCGCGCGAGATGCCCTTTTCCTTTTCCAGTTCTTCGATAGCTTCAAAGAATTCAGCATTCATTGTATGATACCCCTTTTTATATCGTTGCGTGCAGTCTCACCTGCGCGGTCTGTGTCTTGTTGAAGGAAAGCGTCTTTCCGCCGATCTCGATCGTAGTGGTGCCATTGTCATAGCTCAGCAGCGTGCCGACAAAGGACTTTTGCCCGTTCACCGGCTGATAGAGCCTGACCTCAACATCGCTGCCCAAAAAAGCCTCGAAATCGCCCGGCCGCTTCAGTTCCCGCTCGATCCCGGCGGAGCCGACTTCGAAAACATAGCTGTCGGGGATCGGGTCGGCCTCGTCCAGCACCGGGTCGAGACGTCTGCTGATTCGCTCGCAGTCCTCTATATCCACGCCGCCGACCTTGTCGATATAGATGCGCAGATACCAGCTTCCCGCCTCTCTGACGTATTCAACGTCCCAAAGGCTGCAGCCTTCCTCTTCCACGATCGGTTTTACGATCGCGGTCACTTTATCCGTTATCTTACTCATTTGCTATCTTCTCCCGGACCTGACCCTGTTTACTTCACAAAAAAGAGTGGGCTGCAACCCACTCTTGTCTTACCATAATGCTTACTATGTAACTATAACACCCGCTTACAGATATTGCAAGTGTTTTTTTCTCTCTCTTTTCGTCACATCAGCCGTAGGTAAAGCTCGGATCATAGTGCGCGTAGAATTCCTCATAGCACAGTCCGTGCTCCATGATGAAGGTTGCAGCCTCCTTGCCGACGTAGCGATAATGCCAGGGCTCGTCCCACCCGGTCAGCAGCAGCTTGCGCGTCGGATAACGCTTGATAAAGCCATACTCCGCGCAGTGCGCGTCGAGCCAGGCAAACATCTCCTGATCCATGTTTTCATACACGAGATAGGAATAGTTCTTGTCCATCAGATCGACCGCAAGCCCGAGCTGATGCTCGCTGGTGCCTGGGAACATAACGATCTTTTTGGCCTCCTCGGCAGCTTCCTGATACTTGGGATCCAGATAGGAGTCTTTTCCCGTGAGTCCCATTCCTGCCGCGATCTGGCTGGCTTTGCTGTTGAAAAGGTTGTTCTGATAGGAATAGGAGCGATACGCGGCCGTCACATAGATCGTAAAGCCGGCTGCACGGCAGTCCTCCAGCATCTTTTCAAGATAGGGCAGCGCGTTGACGTCAAACAGCTGATTGTTCGTCCCGCTGACCTTTTCACAGTCCGGCGCCCAGGCTACGCTCAGCGGGCTGCCGTCACGCACCATCGTATACTGTGTTTGTGTGATATCGATATCCGGCCAGATGTCGACCGTCGGCTCCGGCGTCTCCGTCACGGCATTCGGGTCGGCATACGTAAGTCCGTCAGACTGGATGAACGCGCCATCCGTTCCGCCTACAATGACTGAGACTCGGTTGTCACTTCGCATGACGACGATCGAATATAAAAGCAGGCACAGAACAGCTGTCATCAGGATCCATGCGAGCTTGTTTTTCCGCATTCTTTTTCTCAACTTTCCGTCTTCCCTGCCTTTCATCAAAATTCGTGCTGATAATTATACCACACCTGTGCCGAAATGACAAGTCTTCCGCCATATCCAGCCTTCCTCCCTCTTTTCCTCCACTTCCGGCAACTTTTCAGGAATGGAGACGAGCCGCGCGGGAATAGGATGAAGCGAGGTGATGGCACAATGATCGAAACTGCATTCTGGCTGCTGATGAACAGTCTGTTTTTCATGCTGCGCATCATGCCGGGTGATTCCTTTCCAAAGCCGCTCAGCCGTGAAGAAGAGGCGGATTGCCTTGCTCGCTGGGAGCAGGGGGATCTCGCCGCGCGCAACGAGCTCGTTGAACATAATCTGCGCCTTGTGGCGCATATCATCAAAAAATACTATACTCAGGCCGAGGATGCGGACGATCTGATCTCGATCGGTACGATCGGCCTTATCAAGGGGATCAATACCTATCAGCGGAATAAAGGCGTGCGTCTTACAACCTATGCCAGCCGCTGCATCGAAAACGAGATCCTCATGTACTTTCGCAGCCGCCGCAAATCTGCCGGTGACGTCAGCCTCTCCGATGCGATCGATACCGACGGCGATCTCGGTTCGCTCTCGCTTCTCGATGTTGTTGCGCTTGACGAGGATCTCGATGAGAAGATCTGTGAGGGGGAGCTCTCCGTCCAGCTGCATCGCGCGATCCGTACAACGCTTGATGAGCGCGAGGCGAAGATCATCACGCTCCGCTACGGGCTTGACGGGCAGGAGCCGCGCACCCAGCGGGAAACCGCACAGCTCTGTCATATCAGCCGCTCCTACGTCTCGCGTATCGAAAAGCGCGCGCTTGAAAAGCTGCGCCGGGCTCTTCGATCAGATTGACGTTATTTGCCCTCAAAAGTTCCTCATACAGCACAAAAAGGAAAAGCCCGTGTTGAGCTTTTCCTTTTTGCTCACTGTGTGACCGTTTCTTTTTCTTCCGCAGCTTTGATTTTCTGCAGCTCCTGTTCCTCAAGCTCACGGTAGGCGACCTTGCCGACGAGCGTCTTGGGCATATCCTCGCGGAATTCGATATCATACGGCATCGCGTATTTCGCTATGTTCTTTTTGCAGTATGCCATCAGCGTCTGCTTCGTCTCTTCGTTTGCCGGGACACCCGCCGCCAGCTTGACGAAGGCTTTGACCTTCTGCATCTTATAGGGATCCGGCACGCCGATGACGCAGCTCATCTGCACGAGCTCATGCGCGTCAAGGATATTTTCAAGCTGACCGGGATAGACGTTATAGCCGGAGGAAATGATCATCCGTTTGGCTCTGCCGCGGAAATAGACAAAGCCCTCCTCGTCCATCGTGCCGAGGTCTCCCGTATAGACCCAGGTCAATCCGTCCGGGTGATGGCGCAGTGTCTGTGCCGTCTCGTCGGGATGATTCATATATTCCTTCATCACCGTCGGGCCGGCGAGCAGGATCTCGCCCTCTTCGCCGTAAGGAAGCTCACGGTCCGTGCCGGGCTCGACGATTTTTATGTAGGTATCCGGGAACGGGACGCCGATGCTCCCCTCCTTGAACATATGCGGCGGCGTCAGACAGCAGGCTGTGACGGTCTCGGTCGTGCCGTAGCCCTCGCGCACCTGGATGGCCGCGTTGTGGTCATAAAGGAATTTGTCAAACTTTTTCTTCAGCTCGACGGACAGCGAGTCGCCGCCCGAGAACACACCCTTCAGACTGCTCAGGTCCGCGTTCTCCATGCTCTTCATGCGCAGCATCGCCTCATAAAGCGTCGGCACGCCGGCAATAAAGTTGCAGCGGTTTTTCACGACCTGCTTGGCATAGTCCTTGGGGTTGACGCGCGGGATCAGAATGCAGCAGCCCGCGCTCTGCAGCATCGAGTGGATGCATACGCCGAGTCCGAAGCCGTGGAACATCGGCATGGCGGACAGCATCTTGTCGCCCGCACGGAACATCGGGTTGGTCGCGATGATCTGGGTGCCGAGTGCGTTGAAGTTTTTGTTCGTCAGCACGATGCCCTTGGTCTTGCCGGTCGTACCGCCGGAATACAGGATGACAGCCGGGTCTTCTCCCCTGCGCTCGACCTTGTAGGTGTAAAAGCAGGCCCTGGACAGGCGCATGAACTCGTTCCAGCGGATGACCGGCGCCTCCTTGGGGATCTTGCGGATCTTCCGGCCTTCCGTCAGCATATAACCGGCCTTGAGCGGCTGCGCAAGTGCGTCTTTGACGCTTGCAATGATAATGTTGACGACCTTGGTGTTGCTGCGGATGCTCTCAAATTTGTGGTAAAACTGGTCAAGTGTGATCGCCGTCACGCTCTCCGATTCATTGAGATAAAACTCGATCTCCTTTTCGGCAGAGAGCGGATGGACCATATTGGCGATCGCACCGACAAGGTTGACGGCATAGAACATATAGATCGCCTGCGGGCAGTTCGGCAGTGCGATCGTAACCTTGTCGTTTTCCCGTACACCGATCGTCTTGAGCGCTCTGGCGCATTTCTCGATCTCGCCGATCAGCGTCTTATAATTTGTCGACTTTCCCATAAAGGTAAAGGCCGTGTACTCCGGATACTGCTCGGCCGCCTTTTTGACGGCGTCGAACATGGAGCCTTCAAAATACGCCAGATGCAGCGGAATATCCTCGGTATGGCCTGCCCAGGGCGTTTTAGCGGTGATTTGTTCCATTTCAGTTTTCTCCCTGCTTATTTGTATTCAAAGCCGCTCGGCTCACCGATGGGCTTGTCAAGCATTTCCGGATGGGCAAAGATATGGCGGATCAGTTTCAGACTGCGCGCAAAATAAAAACCGTCAGCGATGCGCTCGTCAAGTGTGGCGCAAAAGTCCACCACGTCGCGCACCTGCTTTGTGCCGTCCTCCATGATCAGCTCTTCCTTATGCAGTGTTCCGATCGTGACCATGATGCTGTTCGTGCCATAGTTGTTGAGATGATGATACACCGCCGGGCATTTGATGCTGCCGAGATTGCTGAGCAGAACGGTCGTATAATTCGGGTCGCCGTCCGTCAGTGCGCGCGGGACAAGACCCCAGAAATCGAGCCAGCGTATCACACGGATCGCAAACATCAGAAGCAGCCGCGGGATCTTGGCAAACGCGTCGACAGCCGAGTCGATCCCACCGGTGGAGTGCTCGCTCTTTCTCGTCTCGCGGATATCGCCGACGATCCGGCGGCTTACCGTGTCGAGCGTGTCGTCGTCCTTCGCGTTTAGCACCATCAACGCTTCGTCCGCGCCGTCGGCAAAGCGGCGCTTGGCCACAAAGCTCAACGTGATCTCGTCGCGCTCATAGGTGCGTCTGCCCTGGATAAAGCGATTGAGATAATTCCGCTCGCGGATCATTCTGGCCACCGCGACCAGGATGCAGTGGAACAGCGTCGTTTTATAGTCGGGATGAGAGGCGTTCTTCTCGTCAAGATACTTCACAAGCTCGGTCACGTCGAACTTGTCGGACAGGCAGACCTCGCAGTCGGTCCGGTTCGGCATCAGGTTCGTCATCACGCACTGAAGACCTGTCACATCTCTGACCCAGCGTCCGTCCCGTCTGTCGCCCCATCTTCTCTTTGTCTTTGCCATTTCTGTGTTTCTCCCATTTAAAACTTAAAATTTTTGTACGGCTTTTTCACTATACACCTTTCCCGACATAAAAGAAAGAGTTTTTTCACCGCTCCCCTTACTTTGCATCTTTTCGTCTTCTTTACTTTCGCCGCGGAAGACGATATACTTGTTTCTTGAAACGAGGTGTTCTTATGCAAAAGAAGCTGTTCTTCTGCTGTTCTTCCTCCGCCGGATGCCGGGAGATGATCCTGCGTGAGCTCGGCGAGAGCCTTGCGTCTGCGGGCGGCTTTATTACAGAGCAGGCCGTCGGCGAAGACGGCACCCTGCTCGGGCTTGATCTGTTTCCGACTGCTGCCGCTGCCGTTGAGGGGTTTACCGGTGCACGTTTCCTGGATATGACCGTTGTCCCGCCTAAAACCGATAACGAGGTCTTTCGATCAGAAGCCGTTCGGCTGCTGCAGGAAGCGCCGTATTATCCTTTTACCGTATTGGATACGATCGGCGGCTTTGAACTCGTGATCCCACAGTTTCGCGAGGCGCTTTCCGCTTTCCTCTCCTCTCCCGTTCCCTGCGTCGGGATCCTCAGGCCGTTTGAGGAGGCAGAGCTGATGCGCGGTTTTCTCGGGCTAGGCGAACGCTGTACCGCGTTTGCGGCCAAGCTTTACTCCGCGCTCGAAGCGGATGCCGACACGCTGCTGCTCGACGTTCCGTGCGAGCTTGATGCCAACCACATTACGGCTCTTCGCCAATGGGCGGATGCCTTCACACGCTGACCGCTTGCGATTTTTATTGATTTGATGTAAAATAACAAAAACAATAATATGAGGAAAACATCATGAGCGACGAAATCTATTATCACGATCACGGCGACGGCGTCATGCACGCCCATCACCTTGACGGCAATCATATTGAAGGCCACACCCACACGCACTCCCACACTCAGACAAAAGCGGTCCTCAACCGCCTTTCCCGTGCGATCGGTCATTTGGAATCTGTCAAGCGCATGATCGAGGATGGCCGGGACTGCACCGAGGTATTGGTCCAACTGGCGGCGGTCCGCTCTGCACTCGGCAGCACGGCCAAGGTCATCTTGAAGGATCACCTCGAGCACTGTATTTCCGACGACCAATCCGCCGGTGAACAACTGCAGGCACTCAACGAGGCGATCGACAAATTCATGTAAAACGAAAAGCGCGGACGCGATCCGCGCTTTTTGCCTTATAGCAAAAAACCGCCGGGACATGTCGTCCCGGCGGTCAATTGATACTGATTTATTTGGAATTGAAGATCTTGAAAATACTGTCGAACGGATCCTCTTCCTGCTCCTCTGCGGGTGCGGCGGCAGGGGCGGGATTGACGGGCGCGGGCGTGACAGGCGCAGCGGCCTTTTCCACAGCGCCGGTGAAGAGGCCCTGCGACTTCTCTCTGACGGGGACCGGACGTACCGGAGCAACGGAAGCAGCCGTTGCGGCAGTGGTCGGAGCATTCTCGTCAAAGCCCGTGGCGATAACGGTAACGCGGATCTCGTCTTCCATCGTCGGATCGAAGGTCGCACCGAAGATGATGTTGGCATCCGGATGCGCGGCTTCCTGAACGAGGCTGGCGGCGGACTCGATGTCGTCCAGCCCCATATCCTCGGAACCGGTGATGTTGATGAGAACGCCATGCGCGCCGTTGATGGAGGTCTCCATCAGGGGGCTCGCAACGGCCATACGGGCGGCCTCTTCGGCCTTGCCCTTGCCGGCAGCATGTCCGACTCCCATGTGAGCGAAGCCTGCGTTCTTCATGATGCAGGTGACGTCCGCAAAGTCGAGATTGATGAAGCCCGTGTTCTTGATGAGATCGGAAATGCTGGTGACAGCCTGGTGCAGAACATCGTCCGCGATCTCAAAAGCATTGGCGAGCGTGATCTTCTGGTCGGTAGCGAATTTCAGTCTGTCATTGGGAATGATCAGGAGGGAGTCGACCTTGCCGAGCAACTCCTGGATGCCGGCGTTTGCCTGATCCATGCGGCGTTTGCCCTCGAACTTGAAGGGCTTGGTCACAACGCCGACCGTGAGGATGCCCGCTTCGCGCGCAAGCTCGGCCACCGTGGGAGCCGCGCCGGTTCCGGTGCCGCCGCCCATGCCGGCGGTGATAAAGACCATGTCCGCGTTCTCCAGAGCCTTGGCGATGTCGTTGCGGCTCTCCTCGGCGGAGCGCTTGCCGATCTCGGGATCGGAGCCGGCGCCCTGGCCGTGCGTCATCTTCTCACCGATCTGGATCTTCTGATCCGCATTGGAGACGCTCAGCGCCTGCTTATCGGTGTTGATCGCAATAAACTCGACACCCTGGGTGCCGGATTTGACCATTCTGTTGACAACATTGTTGCCGGCGCCGCCGACACCAATGACTTTTAACGTAACAACGTTTTCAGGACCGGTTTCTGCTTTAAAATCCATGTTGCTGCCTCCCTGTATTTATCCAACCATGTATTAACATGCGATATTGGTATTTGGATTCGTATCGCTATCTTATTACAAATTTCTCTCAAGGTCAAGTGCTATTTTTATTTTTATGAAAATTTTTGTAATTCTTTTGTAATTATTTATTGGGGAATAAAATGCGCACTGGTGCCGTCAGAGACGTTGATCACGCCGACGTCGCCCTCCTTGAGCTGCTCCAATACGGATTCCAGCATTGCAAATTTGTGGTTCACGCTGCTCTGTCCGCCGAGCATGATCGTAAAGCGCGTCCCATAATACAGCTTTGCCCCGATCAGGTCTGAAAAATCCATGCTTTTGATATGTTCGGTCAGCTGGCGGTTCTGCACCTGGTACAGAACATCGGAGAGAAAGGTCACGGCCGTATTGTCGCCGTCCGAAGTCGTCAGCTTTTCGCCGATCAGCAGCGTACCGGGATCGATCCCCTCAATACGGATCAGGTCGCCAAGCTCGTTGTCCGTCGCCTTGCCGAGTACCTTGCAGCTGTGGTCGATCGTCCAGTTTTCGTCGCCCACCGCGATATAAGCAAGCGCCTTGCACTCCTGCACCGTGATTACGACCTTATCGGGAAGCTGGCGCGAGACAGAGACTTCTTCAACATAGGGAAGCTTGGCAAACACACGGCTGATGGCGGCGAACCGATCAAAGAAAAACAGGTTATCGCCCTGCTCGATGTCGATCGCCTTGATGATCTCATCGTCGGTATAGTGCTCGTTGCCCACAACGCTGATGTCTGAGATGCGCAGGAACACACTCATGAGAAAGACCGTTGCGATCACGACGATGGCAAAGGTCAGGATCGCGCCGCTCACGGAGCGCTTCCGCGGCTTTTTATATTCGCCGTGCTTGCTGGAAGGCGGCTGATTGTTTCTGACAGCTGGCATTTTAAAACCCCGTTTTTCCTTTCATTTGTGTTCGATCCACACGTCCGCGCCAAGCGCACAGAGCGTGTCGTCAAAGCTTTCGTATCCGCGGGCGATGTGCCCCGCGTCAATGATGACCGTCTCCCCCTCGGCCTGAAGGCCAGCCACGATCATGGCGGCTCCGCCGCGCAGATCCGGCGCAGTCAATATGTCGCCGTGCAGCTTCTTCACGCCCCGCAGCACCGCCTCGGTCCCGGATACGGCAATATCGCCGCCCAGTCGTCTCAGCTCCCCCACCTGCCGAAAGCGGTTTTCAAAAATCGTTTCGGTGATGTGTGTCGCTCCTTGTGAGCGAAGCAGCGCAGCCATCAGGATCGGCTGTGCATCTGTCGGGAAGCCCGGATACGGCGCCGTGATGATATGACCGGGCGCGCGCAGTTTGCCGTCGGATGAGATCTCAATGATATCATTAAAGTTTATTATATCACATCCTGCTTCATTTAGGAAGTGGAGAACGGTAGAAAAATGATCGGAATCGACGCCGGAAAGAATGATCCTCCCTCCGGCCGCCGCACAGGCACAGGCAAGCGTCGAGGCCACGATGCGATCGCCCGGTATCGTATAGTCCGTTTCGTTCCGTCGTTCGGTCCCTTTGATCGAAACGATACCGCTGCCCGCCCCGCTGATTTCGACACCGATTCCCCGCAGATATTCCTGCAGGCTGACGATCTCCGGTTCTCGCGCCGCACCGTGTATTGTAGTTTCGCCCTCGGCGGCACAGGCCGCAAGCATAATGTTTTCTGTCGCGCCGACGCTGGGAAAGCGCAGCTCGATCTCCGCGCCGTGCAGCTCTTGCGCGCGACAGAAGATGTCTCTCCCCTCTTCCGTAATCTCCGCGCCCATTTGCCGCAGCGCGGACAGATGAAGGTCGATCGGTCTCTTACCAAGCTGGCAGCCGCCCGGGAGGCTGAGCTTCGCCTCGCCGCATCTGGCCAGTAACGCTCCCATAAAGATCACAGAGGAACGCATCTCTTCCATCAGTTCGCGCGGGATCTCCGCGCCGGTAAAAGGAGACGAGTCGATCACGAGCTCATGCTCGTCTCGTTCGACACGGCATCCGAGATGGGAAAGGATCTGGAGCGCGGCGTCCACGTCCTTCAGCCGCGGGACGTTTTTCATCCTTGATTTCACAGGCAACGCGACGCTCGCGGCCAGGATCGGGAGCGAGGCATTTTTCGAGCCCTGCACACGGCAGCTTCCGAACAGCCTGTTGCCGCCTCTGACGTGCCAGATATCCATAATAAATCCCTCCGTGCACAGAAATCAAGCCATTCTATGCCCGGAGGGATCTTCTTGTGATTTTATCAGCGCCGCACTGCCTCAAGGATGACCTCACAGATCCTGTCTGTGGCGTCCGGTACGGCGAGAGAACGCATGGCACTGCGCATCCTCTTCATCTGCTCCTCATCGGCCAGCAGCTCCCGTATCAGAGCGAGCAAACTCACTGCGTCGAACTCGCCTTCAAGCAGGACACGCGCCGCCCCCGCCTTTTCCAGAACGCGGGCGTTCTTTTCCTGGTGGTGATTGGTCACATTCGGGGACGGCACAATGATTGCCGGCTTTCCCATATACGTCAGCTCCGCCAGCGATGAGGCGCCGGCGCGGCACAATATCAGATCAGCCGCTGCCATCACACGGGGCATGTCATAGATGTATTTTTGTACGTCTGCGCCAAAGGCCATGCGATCCGGCGCACTTTGGGCAAGCTTTTCACATACCGCATCGTAATACCTGCTCCCCGCCGCGTGGATCAGACGAAAATCCGCCTGTTCCTTCATCTTCGGGATCAGCTCCGTCATAATCGCGTTCATATGCGCCGCGCCCAGAGAGCCCCATACCGACACGACAAGCGGTTTGTCGTTCGGAATACCCAGTTCTTTTTTCGCTGTCTCCTGTGTATAGCAGGAAAATCTGCCGCGAACCGGCGTTCCGGTCGCATAGACCTTGTCGGGGTTCGGATAGGCCGAGCGGCTCTCCTCAAATCCCACCATGATCCGGTCGACGTGCTTTGCCAGCAGCTTTGTCGTCAGTCCCGGTACGGCGTTGCTTTCATGCACGAGCGTCGGGATGTGAAGATGAGCCGCAGCCGTCAGAACAGGATAGCATACATAGCCGCCCGTTCCGATCACGGCGTCGGGACGGAATTCCTTCATGATTTTTTTCGCTCTCTCGATCGATACCGCAACGTTTTTAACGGTTACGAGGTTATGGGCAAAGCCCTCGAGGCTCAGAGAACGGCTGATGTTTGTAATGTCGATCTCCCGGATCTCATAGCCCTCGCGCGGGACCAGCTCGGTCTCCATCATGCCTTTTGCACCGATGAACAGGGTCTCGCAGTGGCCGAGCAGCTCTTCAAGCCGCCCCGCGATCGCCAGTGCGGGATTGATATGTCCGGCCGTACCGCCGCAGGTAAAGAGGAATCTCATTCGATCCGATCTCCTTTTATGTTATCTCTCTCGAAGCGCTGAGAATGATACCCATCTCGGCAAGCTGAATGATCAGCGCCGTTCCGCCGTAGCTGAAAAACGGCAGCGATATGCCCGTACAGGGCAGCAAATTCGTGACGACCGCCACATTCAGGAACACCTGCAGCGCCAAAAGCGTCGTGATCCCCGCCGCAACGAGGAAGCTGAAGGGATCAGAGCAGCGCAGCGCGATCCGGTATCCGCGCAGGATCAGCATCGCAAACAAAGCGAGCACAAGCGCCGCTCCCAAAAAGCCAAGTTCCTCGCACAAAACAGAAAAAATAAAATCGTTGTGCTCCTCCGGCAGATAGAGATACTTCTGCCGGCTTGCGCCGAGACCTACGCCGCCCAATCCGCCGGAGCCGATCGTATAGAGGGACTGCACGATCTGATATCCCTCATCGGAGGACGAGGAAAACGGATCACGCCATGTTGTGATACGGCCGGAGGCATACGGGAAGAACACCAGCAGCACGCCCAGCGCCGCTCCTCCCGCGCCGAAGGCCGCGACAAACCAGCCCAGCGGCGCTCCGCCCAGAAAAAGCATCGCCGCGCCGAGTGAGAGGATGATGATCGAAGCCGAGAAATGCGGCTCTAATACCAGCAGCCCTACGATCAGCACCAGGATCAGTGCGAAGGGAAGGATTCCCTCGCGAAAGCTCTTCATCCGTCCTCTTCGCCGACTGATCATTGCCGCAAAAAGCAGGATGACCGCAAGCTTGGCAAGCTCGGAGGGCTGAACGGTCAGCGAGCCGACGCCGAGCCAGCGCCGTGAGCCGTTTGCCTTGACGCCGATGAAGGGAACGAGCGCGAGCAGCGCAAGCGTGAGAGTCATAAAATGCCCGGCATAGCGCTTGTAAAACCCCATCGGGAAGCGCGAGCAAAGCAGCATTGCCCCGACGCCGGCCGCGGCGAAGATCAATTGCCGAATGAAATAGTAGCCGGCGCGGCCGCCGGTGATATGTCCCGGGTCGTAATACGCTCTCGGGAAGCTCGCCGAGAGGACCATGATCACGCCGAGCAGGAGCAGCAGCATGACAAGAGAAAAGAAGCTTTTGTCAAAGTTTTTCTTTCTGCTCTCGCCGTGCAATACGGAAAAGTCGGCGAGGCGGGCCGTTTCGTAACGCACTTCTCCCACCTCCCCGGCTTTGCCTGAAAAATCTGTCGGTCACATGGCGTAACGCTGGAACACCCCAATAAATGATATGACCGCAAAGAGCAGACTTATGCCTGTAAAGAGAACAAACAGTTCTTTTTCGCTCCATTTTTTCCCGGTCCATCCACCCATTTCCAGATGGTGGTGGAACGGAGCCATCTTGAACACACGCTTGCCGTGGCTCAGCTTGAAATAGCCGACCTGAATAATATCCGAGAGCGTTTCGATGATGTACATGATGCCGATCGTAATGAGGATCAGCGGCATGTCATAAGCGAAGGCCATCGCAGCCACCGCGCCGCCGAGAAACAGCGAACCGGTGTCGCCCATAAAGACTTTTGCCGGATTGAAATTATACATGAGGAAGCCCATCAAGCCGCCCAGCAGCGCCGAGGCGAAAATACCGAGCTCCAGGAAATCCTTGCCCCAGGCAAAGGTGACCGCGACGAAGAACAGGCACACAGGCAGCGATGTGCCGGAGGCAAGCCCGTCCACGCCGTCGGTAAGATTGACCGCGTTGACCGTTCCAACGATGACGAAGGCCGCAAAAATGAAATACAGCCATTCGGGGATCGGCACCGTCGTACCCACAAAGGGGATGTACAGGTTCGGTCTGACAAAGCCGATGCGGCGCATCAGGAAAATAAAGACGAGCGCCGCCGAGAGCTGCAGAAGGAATTTCATGCCTGCTGTCAGTCCCAGATTCTGTGCATTTTTGATCTTTTCCCAGTCGTCAAGGAAACCGATCGCTCCGAATACAAGCGCAAAGAGGAATACGAACAAATGAACGAACTTCCCCTGCATCATGCTGGGGAACCCGATCGTCAAAATCGACAGCAGCACACCGAGAATGAACACCACGCCGCCCATGGTCGGCGTTCCGCTCTTGGACTTATGCCAGGTCACCTCGCTCTTGATCTCCTGATTGGCTTTCTGCCGATGCAGCCAGGGAATATAATATTTCCCGAAGCCCGTCGCGAACAGGAACGACAGGATAAAAGAGCATATCAGCTTTATCGTCATATCTTTTTCCTCATCTTCAGATAGTCGGCCACGATCTCTCTTTCGTCCATGTGATGCTTCTCATGTCCAACGATCTGGTAATCCTCATGGCCTTTCCCGGCAAGCAATATTACATCACCGTCACGGGCGTTGTCAATAGCGGCGCGTATCGCCTCTTCCCTGTCGCAGATCCGCAGGATCTGTGCGCTTTTTCCGCGGACACCCTCCATGATCTCGTCGATGATCGCCTCCGGCTCCTCTGTCCGGGGATTGTCGCTCGTCACGATGCACAGGTCCGCCTTTTCCGCGGCGATCGCGCCCATGATCGGCCGTTTGAGCCGGTCACGGTCTCCCCCGCAGCCGAACAGCACGATCAGTCTCCCCCGCGTGACGGGACGAAGCGTATTAAGCACATTTTCCAGCGCATCAGGCTTGTGGGAATAGTCGATGATGATGTCATAATCGCCGTCTGTCAGAACGCTCTCCAGCCGCCCTTTTACGCCCTTGGCCGTGCGCATCGCGTCGGCGCAGTCTTCAAGAGACAGCCCCAGCACGAGTCCTACCGCCATCACGCCGAGCGCGTTGTGCACCGAGAAAAGCCCGGGGATTGCGAGGGAGGTTTCGGCACGCTCTTCGCCGAGGCAGGCCTCAAAGCATACGCCGGAGGCCGAGAGCCTGACGTCCTCCGCCCGGAGGTCTGCTTCCTTATCGACAGCGAAAGACAGGATTGGGCACGCCGCATCCCCTGTCATGAAATCGCACCAGGCGTCGTCGGCATTGACGCAGGCCGTACTGCAGACGGAAAAGATCTTCATTTTCGCCGCGGCATATTCCTCCATCGTATGATGGAAATCCAGATGGTCCTGCGAGAGATTGGTATAGAGCGCAACGTCAAAGCGGATCCCCGCCACGCGCTCCAAAACAAGCGAGTGGGACGAGACCTCCATGACGACATGCGTGCAGCCGCTGTCCGCCATGCGTCGGAACAGCTGCTGGAGCTCAAGGCTTTCCGGGGTTGTAAACTCCGAATGGATGTGCTCATCGCCGATCATGTTGCCGTTTGTTCCGATCAGTCCGACCTTGGCGCCGAGCTTTTCCTCCAGCATATGACGGATGAGATAGCTTGACGTCGTCTTGCCGCTGGTTCCTGTGATCCCGATGACCGTCATTTCCCCCGCGGGGTTGCCGTAAAAGTTGCGGCTTGCGAGCGCAAGACCAAGACGGCAGTCCGCGATCTGGACATAGGGCGCGGCGTCCGCGGGAATATCCTCGCAGAGTACGGCGGCCGCTCCTTTTTCCACAGCCGTGGGGATAAAGCGGTGTCCGTCGGACGAAAAGCCCTTGACGGCGACGAAAAGGTCGCCGGGCTTCACCTTTCGCGAATCATAACACACACCTGTGATTTCTTTGTTCATATCTGCCGTGGCAGAAAGGATCTCGATATCCTGCAGCAGTTCCGATAATCTCATGTTCTTCCTCTTTATTTCTTTTATCAATACTTCCCCAGCATGGATTCGTCGTTTGATACGAGCGAGACCTCGATCACGCTTCCGTGCTCGATCACAGATCCCGGCAGGACGCTCTGCGTGCTGACGCTTTGCAGCTCGCCGTCGATCACGGTGCTGAGGGAATGAAGATAGATCCCATAGCGGGACAGCATATCCCGCGCTTCATTATAACGCATTCCCGCGAGATTGGGAACTATTTCTTTTTCGTTTGATATCTCCGCACCCAGATACAGGATCGTCTCTGTACCGCGCGCGATCTGCCAGAGTGCTGCGGGAAGCTGCGCTGTAACGGTTTCGCCTTCTCCGATCGTGCGATAGCGCAGCCCTGTCTTTTGCAGCAGTTCCGCTGCCTCTTCCAGACTTTTTCCCACGACCTGAGGCATCATGACGTCTTTCTCTGAGCCATTGGCCGCATTCTGTTCCGCACGCACCCCGAGATACGGCAGGATGTCCGCCATCATGGCTCCGACGACCGGCGCAGCCATCTGTCCTCCGCTGATATAGATCCCGGTTTTAGTCGACGGCGTGTCGAGAAAGACAAGCACCGCGATCTGCGGCTCGTCCGCCGGCGCGAAGCCGATAAACGAGACGATATATTCCTTCTCCCCTGTCGCGGCCTCGAGACTCACCTTCTCGCTCGTCCCCGTCTTGCCTCCGATCCGGTATCCGGCTACCGAGGCGTTGCGTCCCGTCCCCTCCTTTGGATCGCCGACGACCTGTTCGAGGATCTCGCGCACCTTTTCGCTCGTCTCTTCCCGAATCACCTGCCGGACAAGCTCCGGCTCGCGTCTAAAGACCGTCTCTCCGTCGGCGCCGCGTATCTCGGAGACGACATAGGGCTTCATCAGGCGTCCCCCGTTGACGCAGGCACTGACAGCCGTGATCAGCTGCAGCGGCGTGATCGTAAAGGTCTGGCCGAACGAGGCGGCAGCCAATTGCGACAGATTTTTGGGCGAGCAGAAGGTATTGCGGCTCCACCAGATACTTCCGCTCTCCCCCGCGAGATCGATCCCCGTTCGTGCGCTCAGATTTTCATCCGGGTCGTCGGAGAGCCTCAGAAATCCGAAAGCGTCGCAGTATTCATAAAATCTCTCGGCGCCCACGCGCTGTCCGATCGCGACGAATGCTGCATTGCACGAGTGCTGTACGGCCTGCGTCAGCGTCTGCGACCCGTGTCCGCCATCCTTCCAGCACCGGATGGGCGAGGTGCGCCCGATCACGCTGACATAACCGGGGCAGTAAAAGCCGTCGCTGAGCGACACAGCGCCGCTGTCAAGCGCCATTGAAAGCGTAATGATCTTGAAGGTCGATCCCGGCTCATACGTATCCGACAGCGCCTTGTTGCGCCACTGTCTGGCCTGAAACGCCGCAAGGAGCTTTTGCGCCTCCTCCGCGTTCGGCGCCGCGTCGATGATCGACTGCGCCTTCTCGCCCACTGCCAGAAAATCATTTGGGTCATACCCGTCAAGCGAAGCCATTGCGAGTACAGCTCCCGTGTTGACGTCCATCGCGATCGCGCCTGCGCCGTTGAGCGCATCGTAATCGACGACGGCCTGACGCAGATGCTTTTCGATAAAATACTGAATCGTAGAATCGATCGTCGTGACAATGTCGCAGCCATCTTTCCCCGCAATATGCGCGGCATATTGCTCAAACATCGGCTCGGCCCCATAGGCGTTTGTTCCGCGCACCGTTGAACCCGCGCCGCCCTCGAGGAAGCTGTTGTACTGCGCTTCGATCCCCTCCAAGCCGTAATTGTCCGTTCCGACAAATCCAAGCAGGTGACAGGCAAGCGAGCCGTTGGGGTAATATCGTTTAGTGTCCGTTTCCAGACGGACGCCCTTGATGCCGTATTCTTCCTTAAAGGCTCGCACCCTTTCGGCAGTTTCCTGCTCGACCTTTCGCGCCGCTGTCACATACCACGACCCTTGCCGCGAGGCTTTTTCGTAGATCTCCTCTCTGTCAACTCCCAGGATCTCCGAAAGGCGGTCTGCGATCAGCTCCTTGTCCTCTCCGTACATCTCGATCTCGACAGGGCTGAGATATACGTTGTCCACCGTTGCACTGATGGCAAGCGGAACACCGCTGCGGTCGCAGATCGTGCCTCGCTCGTTCGACGAAGCCGCTTCGCGCAGCTGCTGCGCCACGGCGAGCGACTCATATTTTTCATGCTCGGTGATCTGAAGCTGATAGAGACGCGCGATCAGCACCGCAAACGCGGCAATGCCGCACGTTGCCATCAAAAACAGCGTGCGGCGCAGCATTCCGATCCCCGGTGTCCGTTTCCAGTTGTTTGTTTCCATTGACCGCTCCCGCAATAAAGATCTTTCCGTATATCTTTATTCGGTAGCCTGCCGATCTATGACTTCAGGGTGATAGCTCCAGCTCAACAAGCTGTTCCGGCCGGCACCGCTGCATGCCGAGCACCTCGGTCGCATATCGCTCGATTTCCCCGAGATCCATCTCTTTGGCCAGTCGCACGCTAAGCACCGAGCGCCGTTCCTCGAGTGTCTTTTCTTCTCGCTCCAGTGCATGGATCTCGTCCCGCACGGTTTCCAGTCGGATTTCTCCGAACAGCGAGACGATCAGCAGCCCTCCGGCAAGCACGCAGCATACCGCTTCTGTAAAGCCCTTTGTTCCCCCGTCTCTTCTCATACGCGCTCGGCAACGCGCAGCTTTGCGCTGCGGGCGCGCGGATTTCTCTCGATTTCCTCCGCTGTCGGCAGGATCGGCTTCCTCGTGACGCTCTTTAGCGTCTGTACGAACCCGCAGGTGCAGATCGGCGCCTCTCGCGGGCAGACGCAGCCGTTCTCACGCCGCGCTATACCGCTTTTGACGATCCGATCCTCCAGGGAGTGAAAGCTTATCACGCAAATCCGGCCGCCCGGACGCAGCTTGTCCGGCGCCGTGTCCATCATGGTCGCGATCTCTCCGAGCTCGTCGTTGACGGCGATGCGGATCGCCTGAAAGCTCCGCTTGGCAGGATGCTGCTTTTCACGCAGCGCCGCCGCAGGCATCGCGCCGCGGATGATCTCCACGAGTTCGAGCGTCGTCTCGATCGGCTTTTTCTCCCGGTATGCCAGGATAGCCGCCGTGATACGACGGGCGTAGCGCTCCTCGCCGTAATCCCACAGGATCCGGTTAAGTCGGTTTTCGTCCCATTCGTTGACGACCTGAAAGGCTGTCAGCACGGCGCTTTTATCCATGCGCATGTCAAGCGGCGCATCGTGCTGATAGGAAAAGCCCCTCTGCGACTCGTCAAGCTGAGGCGAGGAAACCCCGAGATCGAACAGCATGCCGTCTACCGCTCCGATCCCGAGCGAATCCAGGATCGAGGCCGTGTCCGAAAAATTGCCATGAACAAAAGTAATCCGATCGGCATACGGCTCAAGACGCTCTCCCGCGCGCTCGATCGCCGTTTCATCGCGATCGATGCAGATAAGACGCCCATTATGCAGCCGCTTCGCAATCTCGGCGGAATGTCCGCCGAGACCGAGCGTACCGTCGACATAGATGCCGTCGGGATCGATTTTTAAATTTTCAATACACTCGTCCAGCAGGACGGAAACGTGTTTGAATTCGCTCATCAGAAGCCAAGCTCCTCCATGGCCGCGGCGATATTTTCCGGCGTAGATTCCGCCTCGTACACGCGCTTCCAGGCCTCGCTGTCCCAAAGCTCGGCGTGGTTATTGCAGCCGACTACCGTGACGTTCTTAGTCAACCCGGCATACGTGCGCAGGTTTTGCGGAATGATCGTCCTTCCCTGGCTGTCAAGCTCGCAGCGCGCTGCATGCGCAAATAGCGGCCGCATCCTCCGCTGCTGGACATAGGGCATCGCGCCGACCTTGTCGGAAAAAACCTGCCAGTTCTCCGCGCTGTACACGCAGAGACACCGCTCCATCGATAACGTCATATAAAAAACCTCGCCAAGTTCGTCACGCAGCTTGGCAGGAATAAACAATCTGCTTTTGTTGTCTAGGGAATGCTGGAATTCGCCAGTCACCGTCGCACCTCTTCTCCTACTTTTTCCACCATTTTGCTCCATTTCGCTCCACTTTCAATTCAATTATAGGGGGGCGCCTGATAAAAAGCAAGAGAAACTTTTTGTCTTTTTTTGTCTTATTTTTTGCTCTTTTTTCCCAAAAACAAGTACATCAAAATATAGTTAAGAAAAAAGATCCGAGCCCAAAATATAGGCTCGGATCTTCTGTTATCTGTTTTTGTCTTACTTGACAGGCACTTCTTCCTTCGTGCTCTTGGCAGTGCCGGCAGCGCCGGCGCTGCGGAACGCACCGCGCGAATTCTGTACCGTTGTAAGCGCGGCGGAGATGCTCTCCTCCGTCTGACGCATCAGATCGTCCACATAATCGGCGGCGACACGGCGAAGCTCCTTGGATTTGGACTCGGCAGAGGCGATCATTTCCGCGCTGCGCTCCTTGGCGATGCGAACGATCTCCTGCTCTTCGACCATGATGCGCGCCTTTTCCTCGGCGCTCTTGCGCAGAGCCTCGGCCTCGCGCTTGGCATTGCCGATAAACTCATCCCGCGCAGCGACGAGACGCTTTGCCTCGGCGAGGGATGTGGGGAGATTGGCCTTGATGTCGTTGATGATCTCGATGGCCTTTTCCCGTTCGATAATGCACTTGTCGTTGCCAAGAGGGACGCCCCAGGCCTCGGTTACCATGCCATAGAGGATGTCGAGCAGTTCGATTACGTCGTTTGTGTTATCCATTGTTTTTCCCCCATTGTCTCGCTTTTTCTTCGATCTCGGCGATCAGCTCCTGCGGCACAAGGCCGGTGAGATCGGCGCCGTATTTTGCCATCTCGCGCACGACCGAAGAACTTAAAAATGTATATTTTCCGCTGGCCGTGAGAAACATCGTTTCCAGCTTGGGATTGATGTTCTTGTTGATCAGATCCATCTGGAATTCATACTCAAAGTCCGACGCCGCGCGCAGCCCCTTGACGATCACTGGGTTTTCAAAGCGTTTGGCGTATTCCGCGAGCAGGATATCCGAGCTTTCGACCGTCACGTTCTTATATCGAACGCACGCGCGTCTGACCATTTCCGTTCTCTCCTCGACCGAGAACATCGGTGAGGTCTTGGTGGAATTCTTCATGATGCAGACGATCACGCGGTCAAAGATCTTCGCGGTCCGTCGGATGATATTCAAATGGCCCAGTGTGATCGGGTCGAAGCTGCCCGGGCAGATAGCTGTCCTCATACGGAACTCTCCCTGAAATAGGTGCAGATTTTCACTTTGCCGTAGCAATATTCCTTCCCTTTTCGGTAAGGTGCCGTCATTTCGGAAAGGATGGCCGTTCGACGTGCCTCGACGATCATTATACCACCTTCCGATAATATGTCAACCGAATTGATCGTCTGCAAAACCTCGTCATACAGCCCGGAATCGTACGGTGGATCGACAAAAATCAGATCAAAGCGGCCGCAACTCTTCAAGTATGACAGGGAATCCTGGCAGAGAACCGTCCCCTTCAGTCCGCAGGTCTTCAGATTGTCCTTTACGATCTGCACGGCCGCCCTGTCACGGTCGAGAAAGACGGCCTCAGCCGCGCCGCGGCTGAGACACTCGATCCCGAGCTGTCCTGTTCCGGCAAAGAGATCCAGAACACGTCTGCCCTCGATGTCGAACTGCAGGATGTTGAACACCGCTTCCTTGACGTTGTCGGTGGTCGGCCGGATATCATAGTTTTCCGGCGTTTTCAGTTTTCGGCCGCGCGCGCTGCCGGTAATGACTCTCATTCCTTTTCTTCCTCCTGGCGGAAATAGCTCCAGACGGCCTGCGCCGTATTTTTCGGCACGACGGCACTGAGCTCCTCTATGCTTGCCTGTCGGATCGCCTTGACGGACTTGAAATGGCCAATCAGCTCCCCACGGCGCTTTTTCCCGACACCCGGGATCTTTTCCAGCGTCGAGCCGTAGGCTTCGCTGCGCAGTGAGCGCTGATACTCGATCGCGCTGCGATGTGTCTCCTCCTGGATGTTCCCTACCAGGGAAAAGACCGCCTGATTGCCGACGATACCGATCTCACGCCCCTCCGGCGAGATAAGCGCGCGCGTGCGGTGCCTGTCGTCCTTCACCATGCCGAAGGTCGGGATCACAAGCCCGAGATCCGCCGCGGCGCGCACTGCGGTCGCAGCATGCTTATCGCCGCCGTCGATGAGGAACAGGTCCGGCAGCGGCATGAACTTCTCGTCGCCGTCGACATAGTGCTGCAGCCGGCGGGAGATCACCTGGTACATGCTGGCATAGTCGTCCGGCTGCTCCAGTCCGTGGATGCGGAATTTGCGGTAAGCGCGCTTGAGCGGCTTGCCGTCAACGTGTACTGTCATTGCCGCGACGATGCCTGTGTTGCCGAGGTTTGAAATATCGAATGCTTCGATCCGGGTTGGAAACTGTTCGAGATCGAGCGCCTTTTGCAGCCATTCAAGCGTTTTGCTTCTCCGCTGCGCCTGGGTCGTGCGGCGCAGGATCTCCTCTTTCGCATTGAGCGCCGCGCTCTCGATCAGCCGCATGCGTTCGCCGCGCTGCGGCACCTCGATCACGGTCTTTCGTCCGGCATTCTCGCTAAGAAAAGTCTCAAGCTCTTCTCTGTCCTCGCATTCGATCGGCAGCAGGATATGCTTCGGCACGGTGCCGCGCGTAGCGTAATACTGGCGCACGAGGTTTGAAATCGCCTCGGCGTCGTCCTCGAGCGGCTCGTCGATCATCTCCGTGTCCTTGCCGCTCATATCGCCGCCACGGAAGTGCAGCACGGTAAAGCAGCTCTTCGCGCCGCGGCAGAAACCGATCGCGTCGGTATCGGAAAATGCCGTTGAGATCACGCGCTGCTTGCGCGTCAGGGCCTCGATGGCGCGGATACGGTCACGCAGAGCGGCCGCCTGCTCAAAGCGCAGCTCCTCCGCGGCCGTTTCCATCTTGTCCGTGAGTGAGGCAACCAGCTCGTCACTCTTTCCCTCGAGGATCAGCGCGGCCTGCTCCATGCGCGTGCGGTAGTCCTCCTCTGTCATGCCCGGCAGACACCAGCCCGCGCAGCTGCCCATCTGATATTTCAGGCAGGGTCTCTCCTTGCCGATGTCGCGCGGAAAGCGGCGTGAGCAGTCCGGCAGCAGCAGCGCGTTCTGGATCACGGAGATGATCTCGCGCGTCTGATACCTTCCGCCGAAGGGGCCGAAATAACTCGCCCCGTCCTTCGGCGCATTGCGCGTCACACTCATCACCGGATATGCGCTCTTTTTATCGATACGGATAAAGGGATAGCCCTTATCGTCCTTCAACAGGATGTTATAGTGCGGCTTGTGCCGCTTGATCAGTGAGTTTTCCAGCACCAGCGCCTCAAACTCGCTGCTTGCCACGATCACGTTGAAGTCGCGCACCTTTTCGACCATTGCCGCGACTTTCGGCAGATGCTCGCCGCGGAAATAGCTCGTCACCCGGTTTTTCAGCTTCTTGGCCTTGCCGACGTAGATGACCTCGCCCTTTTCGTCGAGCATGATGTACACGCCAGGCAGCAGCGGGAGATTATTCGCTTTTTCAAGCAGGGTGTCAAGCATACTTCTATTCCTTCCATGGAAAACCTTCGTGCGGACGCGAAGGGAAGCTCCGTCGATCATGTTCCGGTCAAGCAATCGGGTCTCGGGGCTGCAGTCAGCGTATCTCTTTCGTCGTCACAGCCGACTGTGCCGGGATAGTAAAACGGGGCGTGCCAAGCACGCCCCTGATTCAGGTAAGAATACTGCCGCTTCTCACTCGGAGAAATTGGAATCTATGAGCTCGGAGAGCGTAGCGATAGCCTCGTCCTCGTCTGCGCCGTCAGCAATGAGTGTTACCGTGGTCCCCTTGACGATGCCAAGAGAAAGCACGCCAAGAAGGCTCTTCGCGTTGACACGTCTCTCCTCTTTCTCGACCCAAATGCTGCTCTTGAACTCGTTTGCCTTCTGGATAAAGAAAGTAGCCGGTCTGGCATGAAGGCCAACCTGATTGTTAATAACTACCTCTTTGGTTATCATACTTGCCACTCCTTAACATTATACAAGATGTACGTTCGTACATATATAATTTAGCAAAAAAATGTCAGAACGTCAACCGATTTTGACGGTTTTGGAGATTTATACATTCCGTGCGCTCCCCGCGGGACTTTTTTATTTCAGTTCGACAACAGTGACGCCCGTTTCGCCCTCTCCGTAGCGTCCGAGACGGAAGGATTTGACGGCTTTGTTTTTGCGAAGCATCTGCTGGATCGCGCTGCGCAGTGCCCCGGTCCCCTTTCCATGGATGATCCTTACGGTATTCATTTTTGCCATAACGGCACTGTCGATATACCGCTCCGCGGCCAGGACGGCCTCCATGGCCTCCAGTCCGCGCAGATCGATCTCGGAGGAAAAGGTCTCCGATCGAAGTGTCGTACCGCCTGAGGCGGTCTTTGGCTTCTTCGGCTTTTCTCCTTCGAGCAGCAGCACCTCATCCTCTTTGGCGGTCAGGGTCATGATCCCCGCGCGCAGCGTCAGCGTCCTGTCGGGAGACACGGAGATGACCTCAGCCTTAACGCCGAGAGAGCGCACCTGCACGATGTCTCCCGCTGCAACGGCACGCGCGGACTTCTTCTCTTCAACTGCCGGAGCGCTTTCCTTAACTCTGACATTTTCTTCTGCCGAGTTGAGCTTGCGCCGCAGCTCGCTGCGCGCCTCATTGAGCGCGTTGATGTCGCTCTCTTCGTTGGCATGGCGGCGCATTTCGTCAAGTTCCTCAAAGGTCTCCTCTGCCGTGCGCCTCGCGTCGGCCAGGATCCGCTCCGCATCGCGTTTGGCCTTGAGATCCGCCTTTTCGAGGCGCACCTCGAGCTCTGCCTTCATAAAGGCCGACTTTCGCGCGTTTTCTTCAGCCTCGCGCAATTTCTTTGCTGTCTCCGTACGATCCTTTTCGAGCAGCAGGCGCGTCTGCTCCAGCTTTTCGATCGTGGCCTCAAAGCTGGCGCTCTCGGTTCCGACGCGGCGGCGTGCATCTTCGATGATGTCCTCGCCCAGTCCAAGCCTTCGCGAGATGGCAAAGGCGTTCGATTTGCCCGGAATGCCGACGAGCAGACGATAGGTCGGACGAAGCGTCTCTACATCGAATTCACACGAGGCGTTCTGCACGCCCGGCTCGTTCGTCGCATAGACCTTCAGTTCGGCATAATGCGTTGTGGCCGCGATCACAGCCCCCTTCTGCCGCGCGTATTCGATGATCGAAATGGCAAGCGCCGCACCCTCGGTCGGGTCAGTCCCGGCGCCGAGTTCGTCAAAGAGCAGCAGCGAGTGTTCGTCGCACTCCCCGAGGATACTGACGATGTTCGTCATGTGTGCCGAGAAGGTGGACAGGCTCTGCTCAATGCTCTGCTCATCGCCGATATCGGCCAGGATATGGCTGTATACCGGCAGTACGCTGCCGTCCGCGGCGGGAACGTGCAGCCCGCACTGATGCATCGCCGCAAGCAGACCGATGGTCTTGAGCGAGACCGTTTTGCCGCCGGTGTTCGGGCCGGTGATGACGAGCGTATCAAACCCGTCACCAAGCTCCACGTCGATCGGTACCGCCTTTGCCTGGTCAAGCAGCGGATGCCGCGCCCGGCGCAGGATCAGGCCTGCCCCTTCCGTATCCGCCTCGCCGCAGTCGAGTTTATAGGAGAGCTTGGCCTTGGCAAAGATCAGATCAAGCTTCACCAGGACCTCATAATCCGAATCGATGTCGTTTCGGTGCTCGGCACAGTCCGCGGAAAGCTCGGCAAGGATCCGCTCGATCTCGAGCTTTTCCTTTGCCGCGAGCTCGCGCAGCTCGTTGTTGGCCTTGACGGCCGCCATCGGTTCGATGAACAGCGTCATGCCCGAGGCGGAGATATCGTGTACCAGTCCCGGAACGGCTCCCTTGTGGTCGGCCTTTACCGGTACGACATAGCGGTCGGAGCGCATGGTGATGATCGGCTCCTGAAGCGCCTTGGCATATGACGGCGACGAGATGATCTTCTGCAGCGCGTCGCGTGCCCGCGCAGCAGCGGCGCGCATCTGGCGGCGGATCGACGCGAGGTCGGTCGAAGCGCTGTCCGCGATCTCATCCTCTCCCAGGATGGAGCCGTTGATTTTCTCCTCCAAAAACTTGTTTGCATGCAGCGCATAGAAGAGATAGTCGATCGGCGTCTTGCCGACGCTGTCATCCGCGATATAGCCGCGCACAAGCCGCGCACACTGTAGCACGCGCGCGATATCCATCAGCTCGCGTGTGTTCAGCGCGCCGCCGAGATCCGCTCTTGCCAGCGAGGGACGGACGTCCTTAACGCCGGAAAAGGAAGGACTGCCGCGCACGACCATCATCGTCTTGGCGGCGCTCGTCTCGCCCAGACGGCGTCTGACTTCAAAGGGGTCCGATGACGGGGAAAGCGCTCTCGCCGCCTCCTTGGCCGAATCGCCCACCGCTTCGGCGGCAAGCATGTTCAGCACAAGCGGAAGTTCGAGCGTATTCAGTGATTTTTCAAAAAAACTCATAGCCGTATCCCGTTACTTGAATTGTTTATAATAATCCAGTGTGCCAAAGCTTCTCTCCGTCTGCATCAGAAGATAATTCTCCGCCGCAAACGAAAGAGAAACGAGAGAATCTCCTCCCAGTTCAAAAGAAAAAATCTGCTTTGGCGTCGCGTCCAGTACTGTGCGCATCGCCGCGAGCGAGGCGTCGTCCAGTGTGACTGTGCTGCCGCTGCGGCTGCACTTCCGGCAATAAACGCGTCCGTCGACAAGGTCGAAAACCGGGTTTTCCACCGTTTCCGTCCCGCAATGTGCGCAGTGCTCCGGAGATGGGCGATACCCCGAAAGGCTCATCAGTCTGAGCTCGAAGGCAGCCTTGATCTTACGCGCGTCATGCAGATCGCGGCTCAGCGCATATAGCGAATTGAGTACGAGGCTGAGCAGCGCGTCATCCCGCTGATCCTCGACGGAAAGCGCCTCGGCGCACTCGGCAAAATAGCAGCCGAGTGCGAAGTGTGCGATATCTCCTTTTAAGCCCTCAAAAGGCTCGATCACCGAGGCCTCGTTGACCGTCCATTTGCCCTTGTTGAGAAAGAGTGTCATATCGGCGTAGGTCAGCTGTTGGGTGGCGGCCCCGGTCTTGCTGGATCTGCGCAGTGCGCCGCGCGCTTTGGCGGTGATTTTACCGTTGTCGGCAGTCAGCAGTGTCAGGATCCTGTCTGCCTCTTTGTATTTCACCTCGCGCAGAACCAGCGCTTTTGTCGTCTGAAACATTATGTACGTTCTTTCAATCCGTGGCGGCGGGCATGTGCCCCTCTCCGCCCTCTTTTTTTCTTTTCTCTTCTCTTTCTTTGTCGGACGCGGATTTGTACAGGACATAATACGATGGGTCGCCGGTGTCGACAAAGGCCTGCCATAAGATATCGCTGTTCATCCAAACCACCTCACGCCTTTAGTATTCGCGCACGGCGGTCAAATATAGCTGGTATTTATTTCAGCCGGACGTTTGTCTTATTCGTTGTTATAGCCGAAGTTGCGCAGCTGAGCCATGCTGTCGCGCCAGTTTTCCTTGACCTTCACCCAGGTCTGCAAAAAGACCTTGGTGCCAAGGAAAGCCTCCATATCCGTGCGGGCAAGCTCGCCGATCTTTTTGAGCATCGCGCCCTTTTTGCCGATCACGATCCCTTTGTGGCTGTCCTTTTCGCAGTAAATCGTCACGTCGATCTCCACGACGCCGTCGTCCCGCTCGGAAAACCTCGTGACCTCGACGGCCGTACCGTGCGGGATCTCCTTATCGAGGCAGCGCAGCAGCTTTTCGCGTACCAGCTCCGCGCAGATCTGTCGCTCGGGCTGGTCGGTGATCATGTCGTCAGGGAAGAAATGCGGTCCTTCCTCGGCGTACTTTTCCATCTCGATCAGCAGCTCGTTGAGTCCGTCGCCGGTCTTGGCCGAAACGGGGATCACAGCGTCGAAATCATAGGCTGCGGAGTAGAGCGCGATCACCTCGAGCAGGTGCCCCTTCTCGACCGTGTCGATCTTGTTGATTACGAGGATCGCGGGGCTTCCCGTCTCCTTCAGCCGTTCGATCAGCGCCTCCTCCTGCGGCCCGATGGAGGCCACCGGCTCGACCATCATCAGCACACAGTCGACGTCCGCGACGCTCTCGCGTACAACGTTCACCATATAATCGCCAAGCTTTGTGCGCGGCCTGTGGATGCCGGGCGTATCCAGCAGGACGAACTGTGTCTCGCCGCGCTCGACGATTGCGGTGATGCGGTTTCGTGTCGTTTGCGGCTTGGGCGATACGATCGCCACCTTTTCGCCTACCAGCGCGTTCGTCAGCGTGGACTTGCCTACATTCGGCCGTCCGCAGATCGTAATCATCGCAGATTTTGTCATTCGTCCTTGTCCCCCATGATCGTTTTTTCTCTGTCGCGCATCTGTTTTTTCATTTTACCCTCGTCCACATGGTCGTATCCCAGCAGATGCAGCACCGAATGGACCGTGAGATACATGATCTCCCGCTCAAAGCCGTGGCCGAATTCCTCGCCCTGCTCCGCGCAGCGCTCGAGCGAGATCATCATATCGCCCAGCACAATCGCGCCGCTCTCCGGGTCCCGCTCGCAAAGCGAAGCGTCAAAGCTGCCCGGAATGAGTTCGTTGAACGGGAAGGAGAGCACGTCCGTCGCGCGGTCGACATTGCGAAACTCACGATTGACGCGGAGGATGCCCTCGTCATCTGTCAGCATCACATTGATGAGACAAGCTTCGCGGATCCCCTCCGCTTCCAGCGCCATCGCCGCCGCGCGCTTCACAAGCTGTGCGGCCTCTCTGTGTCCCAGTCCCCGCTTTTCACGGCTGACGGTGATCTGATGTTTCATTTATCTTCTCCTGTAATTGCGCATCGGCGGCTTTTTGTCCTCAGCCGATGCGGGATTTTTCTTGTCGTAGACCTCATACGCCTCGATGATCTTCTGCACCAGACGGTGACGCACAACGTCAGCGCCGGTCAGCGTGCAGATCGCGATATCGTCGATGCCTTCGAGCACTTTCATTGCAACCTTCAGCCCGCTCGTCTTATCCTCCGGCAGGTCGATCTGCGTGATGTCGCCGGTGATCACGACCTTGGAGCCAAAGCCGATACGCGTCAGGAACATCTTCATCTGCTCGCGCGAGGTGTTCTGTGCCTCGTCAAGAATGATAAAGCTGTCGTCGAGTGTCCGTCCGCGCATATAGGCGAGCGGCGCGACCTCGATGTTTCCGCGCTCAAGATATTTCTGATAGGTATCCGCGCCGAGCATGTCGAACAGCGCATCATACAGCGGTCTGAGATACGGATCGACCTTGCTCTGCAGATCGCCGGGGAGAAAGCCCAGCCGTTCGCCGGCCTCTACCGCAGGACGCGTCAGGATAATGCGGTTGACCTGCTCTGCACGAAAGGCCGCCACAGCCGCCGCTACAGCGAGATAGGTTTTTCCTGTACCGGCAGGGCCGATACCGAGCGTGACCGTGTTCTTCGCGATCGCCTCGCAGTACTCCTTCTGTCCGAGCGTCTTGGGCTTGATGGGCTTGCCCTTTGCCGTGATGCAGATCACATCGCCCGCAAGCTCGCCGATTTTATCCTCCTTGCCCTCCCGGACAAGCTTGAGGATATAGCGCACGTTCTGCGCGTCGATGCTCTCGCCCTTTGCCGAAAGCGACAGCAGCCCGTTGATGGCCTGTTCGGCCAGCATCACGTTTTCCGCCTCGCCGGTGATGTGCATCTGATCTCCGCGCTCGACGACCGTGACATCAAGGTCATCCTCGATGATCCGAAGATTCTGGTCGAACGAGCCGAAGACGCCCATGATATGCTCCAGTCTGTCCACGGCGATGGTCTTTTCTATCATTTGCATTCTCTCCCTTACGGGTCTGTTCTTTCCTGGAGGATCGCGATGTTTTCGCGGCAGTGGGCGCGCAGCAGCAGCCATCCCTCACCCCGCTCAAAATCGGCGGAAACGATCTCCCCGTCGATCTCATCCGCGAGTGCATCAAGGGTCCGCCTTTCCGCCGCTTCTTCGTCCGGGCGAAAATCTCCACCGTTTTCAAACGGACGGTACTCCTCTACGACAAGCGAGAGCGGAAAGCAAAACACGCCTTTTATCCCCAAGTTGTATTCTTTACTGATTCTATCACATTCGTCAAGCTCTTTTCTACCCTTTGGAGCAAGATTGAGCCGCCTTTTTCCGCATTTGAGCCCCAGTATCAGATGCACGCCGCTGCGGTGTGTCTTTTCCTGTGCCGCGGGGCTCAGATAAACGCGTATTTCACGCCATGTATCTGCCGTCGCTGTCCCCTCAGCCCGGACAGATCGCGTGTCTCCGCTTACGCTTTCCATTCTGCCGCTCACCAGTGTTTCCCCCGCTGCGACAAGCTGTCCCGCCGTGACAAGTGCACGGCCGTTTTTTACCGTCATTTCGTCGATCACCCCGCCGCGCAGCGCCACAAGATCTGCGGCTTTCTCTTCATCGTATAGCGGCGGTTTTTCTTCCCGCTCGAGCACGAGCACAGTCGCGCGGGAGCCGCGTACATTCAGCGTCATCCACGCAAGCTTCTGCTCCTTCAGCAGAACGCGGCTCCGGATCGCCTCGATGTCAGTCGCCGGCCAGAAGCATCCCTCTGAAACGCCGCAATCCGCCAATGTGCGCAGGATCTCATACTTGCTGAGCGTCCGGTTCCCGACGACCTCAAAATCCCAGATAAAGAGTCCGGATGCCGTCAACAGCAGCGCAAAAACTGCAGCTGCCGCCAGGAGTCCTGCACGTCTTTCCAGCATCCTAATCGTTCTGCTCTCTCCGATGTATGCGATCAGCTTCGTCTCGCACATGCAGAGTACTGCGATCTTTTTCAGCCGCTCCATATCCTCTTCCGGCAGCCGCACCTTCAGCGTGCCATTCTCCTCTCTTTCGACCCGCCGCAGAAACAGTCCGGCCTCAGTGCATGCGTTTAGCAGCCGATCACTGTTCCCTCCGCTGATTTCGACAGAAACGATGCCGCCCCAATTCACTTTTCCTCTCCTCATATATCCCACTCCACTGATCGGATCTTTCCTTCCAGCGCAAGCTTATTTTTTCCCAGGATACGCATCCTGATCCCGCTGCCATAGACGCTCACGGCGCCGCCCTGGGCCCCGAGGCGGATATATTCTTCGCTGTATTGCTCGATCCCCCTGTGGTTTTCAACGAGGACGCGGCCTTTCCCGATCACCGTGACCAGCAGCGCGCCCAGCGCCTCTGCGGGCAGCTCAAGTCTCTCCGCCGCCGCATCCAGATCGATCTTTTTTCTGCGCACCAGCGCCACCCCCTGTCCGTATAACTCTATGTCAATGCGCATAGCTTGATACATGAAACGGGAGGACGAGGCCATGGATGACACCACTTTTCCGAAGGTAAATATGGCAGCGGTGGCCGCCGCGCTCGGCGCGATGATCTGTCTTGTCTTTGCGCCTGCCAAAGCGATTGAAAGCGCGCGCTACGCTCTCACGCTCTGTGCCGAGCTGATCGTACCATCGCTGCTTCCCTTCTTTACGGCAAGCGCGCTGCTGATCCGACTTCAGGTCCCCGCCATGCTCGGAAGGATGCTTGCTCCACTTTCTGAGAAATTGTGGGGCGTATCCGGGATCGGCGCATCCGCCTTTCTTGCCGGGATCTGCGGAGGTTATCCGCTCGGCGCGCAGACCGTCGCGGAGATGGCTGCAGAAAAACAGCTGACCAAAGAGGAGGCTGAGCGCCTTCTTGCCTTCTGCAACAACTCCGGCCCCTCGTTCTGCGTCGGTGTGATCGGGTGCGGTGTGTTTGGCTCGCGCAAGGCCGGGATCGTTTTATATGCGATCCATGTCCTCTCCGCGCTTTTGGTTGGGACGCTCTTTCGCGGCAAAGCCAGCTCCTCCGAACCAGTCAGGAAAAACGCCCCGCCCTCTTTTTCCGCCGCGCTCGTCGGTGCGATCCGCCAGTCTGTTTCAGCCGTGCTCTCGGTCTGCGGATTTGTCGTCTGCTTTTGTGTTCTTACCGGGCTGCTGGAATCGCTCGGTGTTCTCAGTGCCGCTGCAAAAGCGCTCGCCTGTCCGCTCGGCGCGGATGAACGGCTGACCCACGCATTTCTTACAGGGCTTCTCGAGCTCGGCAGCGGGATCGGCTGTATGCGCGGTCTGCCGATCTCAACCGTACTCTTTTCAATGTCGGCTTTTCTTACCGGCTGGAGCGGCTTGTCCGTTACTTTTCAAACCGCCGCCGTTCTGAGCGAGAGTGATCTCTCCCTGCGTTATCATCTGATCGGCCGTGTGCTGAGCGGCGTTTTCTCGGCGATCTTAGCCTTTCTTGCCGGGCAATTCCTTTTTCCGCCCGCTTGATGACGACCTCCTTTGCAATGGCACTTGAATTTTTTAATCGAATGAGATATACTCATCCCATCGCGCCGGTGTGATGGAATGGTAGACGTGACGGACTCAAAATCCGTTGGTGGCGACACCGTGTGGGTTCGAGTCCCACCACCGGCACCAAAAGGCGGGGCA
>DJYJ01000044.1:0-27209 GCA_002450075.1 Clostridiales bacterium UBA6981 | reverse complement strand
TGCCCCGCCTTTTGGTGCCGGTGGCAATGGATGAGAATCCAATGGTTCGATAAGTGAGCGTCCAAATCTTTGATTTGGCTAACGCGAACTTATGCAGCGAGCGAAGCAAGTCGCAGTCCCACCCTCAAATATGTCAGATGGCCGCCCTTTTGGGCGGCCATGCTGTACTTATCATTGTCACGCCAGTCCCGGCGGACAGGGGTGGCCGATCGCTCGGCGGTGGGCAAAATACAGCTCCTCTGTCGCCAGCGCCATCTTGGTCACGGAAAACACGCAGTCATGCGGATAGATATACCAGGTGTCTTCCAACGTGTTGAGATCCACGCAGTCCCCGAACTTGCCGAGATACTCATACTCGATATGGCACGAATACAGGCTCGGCACCGGCTTGATCATTTCAAAGGGGTCACCGTCCACGTCTGTTCCCCGCACGGTAAAGCAGTTCATGTCGTGCACCATTGTCCCCTCTCCGAGACGGATAAACCTTTTTGCATTCGGCAGTGTATCGACCGTCACGGGCAATACACCGCTGGAATAGATTCCCTGCTCGACCTCGCGGCGGACGTTTTGGCGCTCCCATTCATACCAGTCGGGAATGTGGGAAAACTCCGTCTCGCCCTCGTCGGCCGACAGCTCGCCGAGTTCCGACATGGTCCAGCTTTTACCGCACGCCTCACAGCGCAGCGTCGTCCCGGATGAGCTCATGTGGAACTCCTCTCCGCAGCGCGGGCACTGATAGAGCACCTTGTGCAGCCCCTCCGCCCGCCGCTCATACGGCGTGCGGATCCCACGCTCCTTCTGCCAGGCGAAATCGTCGTATTGAAACGCCTCGACGATCCGGCGGTTAATTTCGTCTGCCGGTGTCGATCGCAGCTCTTCCGGCGTGAAGAGCAGCGTGAAGTCCGCCTCCGTCGGCTTGACGCCGCGATCGTGCAGATTCCAGAACGGTGAGTTCACATGGTGTCCATGGCAGATCAGCGTCACGACCGGCACCTTGAGGAGCTTGCACAGCTTGCCGAGCGAGGCCGGCAGCACCGCCGTCGTGCCGCAGAGTGAGTAGCGCGCCTCGGGGTAGATCATCGCAACGTCGCCGTTGTCAATGACGGCCTTGAGCTGGCGGATCAGCGTGATGTCGTTCGTGAACTTCCGCTTACAGATACATCCGACGTTCCGCAGCAGCTCCTCGCGCCCGATAAAGCCGTCGATCGCCACAACATAATTGGCACGGTGGGGATAGATCGTCCGGGTCGCAACCTTGAAGTCCAGAAAAGCGTTGTGGTTGCACAACATCAGATACGGCGGCTTTAATCCCTCCGTTCCATGGCGGCGGATGATCGCATGATGCTTATAGGTGTCCGGTGCACTCAGCAGCAGCGTCAGCGGACGCAGATACCACTTTGTCCGCACCGGCGGCCGCTTCATGTCAAAGCGTTCAAAGGCCTCTTTCATGTCTTTTCCCCTTCCTCTTCCAAAAAGAGGCTCCCCGTCGGGGAGCCTCTTTTGTCATGCGTTATCGATCCGGATCTGACACATTTTCATCGCTTCGAGCGCGTTGCGATGGCTCTGCGGCGTAACGCCGGCACAGCAGGCCGCGTCGACGCGCACCGGCACCTCCGGAAGGAAGGCCTTGATCAGAAGCGCGTTCGAGATCACACAAATATCGGTGCAGAGACCGATCAGTGTGATTTCCCCGATCGGCTCTTCTTCATTTCTCTGCGCCAGAAAGGCGCCGAGCTCGGCCGAGCCGAAGGTCGGCTTGTCGATCACAAGACACGGGCGGATCTCTCCCAGTCCTTCGCGGATCTGCCAGCCAGTACTCCCTGAAATGCAGTGCACCACAGGCAGGTTTTTCCCCTCCTGCGTGTCAAGATACGCTTCCGGGTGCGTGTCGCGTGTAAAAATGACTTCACCGTCAAAGCCACGGATCTTGTCCGCCACTCTGTCCACGATCGCGACGGCCTCAGCCGTGCCGAGAGCACCGTCGATAAAGTCGTTTTGCATATCCACAACAATCAGATAATTTCTCATGGCAGCGCTCCTTTATTGGTTTACATAATTATCTAATCCGAATCGTCTCCGCACATTCTGCCGCGATCTTCCCCGCGTACATTCCGAGCCCCGCGCAGGAAAGATCGGCAAAATATTCGGCCGCTTCTCCGCGATTGATCACCGTGAGATAAACGCTGTTCGTCGCACCGTGATCGCCGGCATAATACCGCACGATCGTCAGGACGTCGGCAGACGGCGCGTCATAGGACACCTCGCCTTCGGCAAAGACCGGGTCGGAATTGCGCAGTGCGGAAAGGTTTACATAATAATCGTGCAGCTCTCTGTCGTCTTCCCGGAACGGCGCGCGGTTGAACGGGTCGCCCACGCCCTCCATTCCCTGCTCGTCGCCGTAATAGATGCTCGGCACACCGGGAATGGCAAACTGGAGAGCGGCGCACAGCCTCTCGAGCCGCACAGCCCTTTCGAGACGCTCAGCGTTAAAGGTCAGCTTCACCTGCTCCTCGCGCGGGAGGCATTTGATCACGATGTCTGTCGCCAGCGCACTCTTGAGCCGCTCGACGTCATGTGAGCCGAGCAGATTCATCAGCGAATAGTACAGCGGCGCGGGATAATTCATCCGCTGGGAGATCAGAAAATCACGCAGCGAGCGCGCATCGCAGCGTCCGTGCATAAAATCAAGCACCGCCGTGCGGAAGGGATAGTTCATCACGCTGTCGAGGGAATAGCCGAGCGCATAATTGCGTCTTCCGCCATAGCTCTCCTTGATGACGGCATCCTCCCAGACCTCGCCGATGATCGGCGCGTCGCTCTTTTCCTCCTTGGCCGCGCTTCGGATCAGCGCAAGCACGCTGTCGGGCAGCTCGTCCGCCACGTCCAGACGCCAGCCCGAAGCGCCGCGTCTGAGCCAGCTTTTGACAACGCTGTCCTCACCCGTAATAACGAGCTTCTGCCATGCGGGATTGTACTCGTCTACCTCGGGCAGATCGGCAAAGCCCCACCAGCTTCGGTAATCGTCCGGGAAGCTGCGGAACTCGTACCAGTCGTAATACGGCGAGTCCGCCCCCTGATATGCGCCGCGGGAATCATAGCTGCCATAGCGGTTGAAGTAAATACTGTCCGCCCCGGTGTGGGAATAGACGCCGTCGAGGATGATACGTATCCCAAGCTCTGATGCTTTCGCCGAAAGACGCTCAAAATCCTCGTTCGTGCCGAGGATCGGATCGACCCGGCCATAGTTTGAGGTATCATAGCGGTGGTTCGAGCGCGCCTCGACGATGGGGTTAAGATACAGGCAGCTGATCCCCAGCTCCTTGAGATAAGGCAGCTTGTTTTCGATTCCCTTGAGCGTTCCTCCGTAAAAGTCGTCCGGCGAATAGCTCTTCTCGCCCGGCCTCGGCTGCCAGCGGAGCGGCTCGTCGATCGAACGGTGCAGCTCCGGCGTCTGGCCGAGCGCGCTGTGATAAGCGATCCCCTTTTCCGCCGTGCCGTCGTCGGAAAAGGCAAAGCGATCGGGAAAGACCTGATACATCACCGCATGGCGGAACCACGCCGGCGTTTCAAAATCACGGCGAAAGACCGTCAGCCGGAAACCGGCCCGCTCGCCGCCGCAGATCTCGCCGCAGTATCCCGTTTCGTCCGGGCATATCGTATAGCTGCCCTCGCTCGCAATAAGACGGATGGAGTACCACATCGCCTGCGCCTCGTCGGGCGCGTGGAAAACGGCGGAATAACGGCCGCCCTCCCCTTTTGTCATGGGGATGGTCTCTCTGCCCTTGTCTCCGAAGACATTCAGCTCCGCGTTCTCGATCTTGCCGGAAAGCAGCCGGAACGCGATCCTGACGCGCTCGCCGCAGCGCAGTGCGCGCGGCGGATCGCGAAATTCCTCGCGGCTGCCGTCATGCTCGATGCAAAGGAGATTGTCCTTCGCCCGTCGCAGCAGTTCGGAAAGCTTTGCCGTGCGCGGCTGATAGTCGCTGAGTGCACTCTGCTCCTCCTCTGTCAGCAGGATTGAGGCGCAGCTGCGCACCACAGCCGGGAACGCGGCCTCGATGCGAAAGCCGCAATCGTCCATCAGCAGCCGCAGCAGCTCAGCCGCGGCGATCGGGTCGTCAAAGGAGAAGTATTCATAGATCCGCGTCAGCGGCAGATGTCTGCGCAGACATTCCTGCGAGGCGGCATAAGCCGTAACAGCCGAGGTGAAATAGCGCCGGATCACCGCGCCACGCGGGGAAGAAACAATCGCGGCGCAAAGCTGCGCATCACCGCCCATGGGAAGCCAGCTCTCCCCCGTCAGCCGCGCCGTTACGGCGCGGCGGTCGCGGTAGGAAATAAACAGCGAAGAATCCTCTGACCAGTGCTCCTCATAAGATCCGCCGAAATATATGGTATATGTCGTTCCTTCCGGCAGAATCAAAGCATGCATACATAGAGCCTCGCGTACGCCTCCGCCGAGAGATCAAAGCTGAAGTCCGCCTCCATGGCATGGCTGATGAGATAGCGCATGACCTTCTTGTCGCCGCAGCAACCAAGGGCATACAGGATCGTGTCATACATCTCATCGGCATTGTAGTTGGCAAAGGAGAAACCGTTGCCGCTGCCGGTAAAGCAGTTGTACGGCTCGACCGTGTCCTTCAGTCCGCCCGTCTCGCGCACGATGGGGATCGTGCCGTAGCGCATGGCGATCATCTGGCTCAGGCCGCAGGGCTCAAAGCGCGAGGGCATCAGATAAAAATCACTGCCCGCGTAAACCAGATGCGCAAGCTCTTCGTTATAGCCTATGTAGGCGCAGACGCGACCTTTGTAGCGGGCCTCGGCGCCGCGCATGAAGTCCTCGAATCGGGCGTCGCCGCTGCCGAGCAGCATAAACTCGACATCGCGGCCGCAGATGAGCCGGTCAAGCTGGGACGCGACAAGATCAAAGCCCTTCTGCTCGGTCATGCGCGTGACCATCGCGATGATCGGGATATCGGGATTGACCTCGAGACCCATCCGACGCTGCAGCTCTTCCTTGCAGACGGCCTTTCCCTTCATATGTGCCCGGTCATAGTTTGCCGGGATCAGCGGATCGCTGTGAGGATTGAAGACCTTGGTGTCGATGCCATTGATGATACCGGAAACCTCAGCGCTGCGGGCGTTGAGGATGCCGTCCAGCCCCTCGGAATAATACGAGGTCTTGATCTCCTCGGCGTAGCTGGGGCTTACGGTGTTGATCCTGTCGGCGAACACGCAGCCGCCCTTGAGATAGTCTGCGCAGCCGTAAAGCTCCATAAACTCCGGTGTATAATATTTCGGGTCGATTCCGAGCAGCTCCTGCACATAGTCAAAGCCGAACTTGCCCTGGAAGGCGATGTTGTGGATCGTCAGCAGATAGCGGATGCCGTCCTGCTGGCGGCCCTGATACTGGGTACGGGCCAGCATCGGCAGCATGGCAGTGTGCCAGTCGTTGCAGTGGATCACGTCGGGCATGAAGTCCAGCAGCGGGATCGCCTCGAGTACGGCGCGGCAGAAATAGGAATACTGCTCGCCCTCGGGATAGCCTCCGTAATAGATCCGGTCGCCAAAATATTGCTCGTTATCGACGAGATAGATGATAACGCCGTCGAGGATCAGCCGCTCGATCCCGACATAGCAGCTGCGCCAGCCGAGATAGCAGCGGATCGTAAAGAGATGCTCGACCTTGTCGGCGTATTTCTGCTTGATCACGCGGTGATAGGGCGTGATGACGCGCGCGTCGACGCCGAGCTTTGCCAGCGCCTTCGGCAGCGTGCCGACGACGTCGGCAAGTCCGCCTGTCTTGGAAAGCGGCGCACACTCAGCCGAGGCCAGCAGCACGTTCGGCATGTTCTTTCTGCCCTTTTCCTTTAAAAGATCACGAAATTCCTTCTTCATTTTTCCTGTCCTTTCCCCATGGAAGCATCAATGATGCAGATGCTGTTTTTTCGGCCGATAGCGGAAGTAGACACAGGACATGGGCGGCACGGTGATCTTCGCCGAATGCTCCATATCCAAAAAGCCGATGTGATGGCTGTAGATCGTGCCGCTGTTCTTCACGCCGCCTCCGCCATAGCGCTCGTCATCGCTGTTCAAAACCTCGCGCAGCGTGCTCGCCTGCGGCAGGCCGATCACGAATTCGTCATAGCGGTTCGGTGTAAAGTTGCATACACAAACGATACCGTGCTCCGCGCCCGGATAGGTGCGCAGGAAGGCGATCGTGCTTCTGTCGCGGTCGTTGACGTTCAGCCAGCGGAAGCCGTCCCAGGAGTTGTCACAGCGATAGAACACGTCCTCCGCCGTATACAGGCGGTTGAGCTCTCGGCAGTACTGCCGCAGCGCCTCGTGCTTGGGATAATCCAGCAGCAGCCAATCAAGCGGCTGGGCCCAGTTCCATTCGATGAACTGGCCGAACTCGCTGCCCATAAAGGTCAGCTTCTTGCCCGGATGGGCAAACTGATAGCCGTACAGAGTACGCAGCGAGGCGAACTTCTGGTCGTAATCGCCGCTCATCTTGTTGATCATCGAATACTTCCCGTGTACGACCTCGTCGTGAGAATACGCCAGAATATAATTCTCCGAGAAGGTGTACATCATCGAGAAGGTGAGCCGATCGTGGTTGAAGCTGCGGAAATAGGGGTCGAGCTGCATATAGTCAAGCGTGTCGTGCATAAAGCCCATATCCCACTTGAAGCAGAAGCCCAGCCCCCCGTTCTCGGGCGGCGCGGTGATCAGCGGGAAGGCCGTCGATTCCTCGGCGATCGTGATCGCGCCGGGATAGTTAACAAGGATCGTGCGGTTGAGCTTTTGCAAAAACGCCACTGCGTCAAGGTTGATATACCCGCCTTCGCGGTTCGGCGTGTATTCGCCGTCCCGGCGGCCATAATTAAGATACAGCATCGAGCTGACCGCATCCACGCGAATCCCGTCGATGTGATATTCTTCAAAGAACTTGCAGGCAGAGGAGATCAAAAAGCTCTGCACCTGATTGGAGGCATAGTCGAAGATCAGCGTCCCCCACTCGGGATGCTCGGCCATACGTTTCTCCTTGCACTCGAAAAGCGGCGTGCCGTCAAAGTTGGCAAGGCCGTGCTCGTCGCGCGGGAAGTGCGCCGGCACCCAGTCCATGATCACGCCGATATCGTCCCGGTGCAATCTGTCGACCAGATAGGCAAAATCCTCCGGTCTGCCGTAACGGGAGGTCGGTGCGTAATAGCCCGTGACCTGATAACCCCAGGAGGCGTCATACGGGTACTCCATCAGCGGCATCAGCTCGACGTGCGTATAGCCCATCTCCTTGCAGTACGCCGCAAGCTCGTCCGCCAGGTCGCGGTACTGCGCGCGCTCATAGCTGAACGGCTTCCACGAGCCGGCGTGCAGCTCGTAAATGCTCATCGGGCTGTGCATAAAATCGCGCTTCGCGCGCTTTTTCATATACGCGCCGTCTGTCCACTCGTAATGATCGTCATATACCATGGCCGCGTTGTCGCTTCCGTTCTGCGCCCATGCGGCAAAGGGGTCTGTCTTCCACACGACCTTACCGTTTGCCTGGGTCACCGCGTATTTGTACAGACCGCCGAGTCCGATGTTCTCGACAAAAACAGCCCATACGCCACCCTCGACGCGTTCCATCGGCGTTGCCGCCGGATCCCAGCCGTTGAACTCGCCCACCAGGCTTACGGCTCTTGCGTTCGGCGCCCAGAGGAGGAACCGGTGAAGTCCGATCTCCGGAATATAGCGGCAGCCGAAGCACAGCCAGGCCTTCTGCGCGTTGCCGGTATTGAATAGATAGATGTCATTCTGCGGGATATACTGCATAAGCTTTTTGTCCATGCCGTGTTCTCCTTTGCAGTTGTTATAGTTCGTATTTTATTGTATCTACTTTTTCCATCATCGTCAAGTTTGAGCTCTGTTTTTCGACTATTTTTTTACCAGTCCTTTCCTCTTTGTGATCTGTCCCTGCCGCTTCCCTTGGTCAGTTCGCCCCTCGTAGTTTTCATATATAGCGGATAGCCGTCATATTTGTTTTTATTCCGGTGCAATTCCTCAAAAAAGCTTTGAAACAGGATTTGTTTCGATGCCGATTTCCGGCTTTTGCTCTCTTTTCAAAACAGGAGCCTGCCGCAGCTTGTGCATGTTGCCAAAAAGGTTTCTGACAACTTTTTCTTTTTCGTTGTTTTCCATAAATTTGTTGATTTTGCATGATAAAGACGTCTGTGCACCTTGAAAAGCAGCAGTAAATAAGTTAAAATTACCAAAGGAAAGGGACTTCGTTCTCTTTTTCAGTCTTTTTTGAGAGGAGTATTGATATGGAAAGCATCGTATGGCTTGCGCCTGTCCTCTCCGTGGTAGCCCTGCTGTTTGCAGTCTACAAGGCGGTATATGTCTCCAAGGCTCCCGCCGGCAACGAAAGAATGCGGGAGATCGCCGCCGCCATCGCCGAGGGCGCCAACGCTTTCCTGATGTCGGAATACCGGATCCTTGCGATCTTCATTGTCGTCCTCTTTGCGCTGATCGCGATCTTTATCGACATCGGAACGGCTGTCTGTTTCCTGCTCGGTGCGCTCTTTTCGATCGCCGCCGGCTTCTTCGGTATGCGCGTGGCCACCCGCGCGAACGTCCGCACAGCCAATGCCGCCATGGAAAGCGGCATGAACAAGGCTCTGTCGATCGCCTTTTCCGGCGGCTCGGTCATGGGCATGTGCGTCGTGGGTCTCGGTCTGCTCGGCTGCAGCCTCATTTACATCACCGGCAACATCAACTCGATGTTCGGCTTCTCGCTCGGCGCCTCGTCGATCGCACTCTTCGCACGTGTCGGCGGCGGCATTTATACCAAGGCGGCCGACGTCGGCGCTGACCTCGTCGGTAAGGTTGAGGTCGGCATTCCCGAGGATGACCCACGCAACCCTGCTGTCATTGCCGATAACGTCGGTGACAATGTCGGCGACGTGGCCGGTATGGGCGCTGACCTGTTCGAGTCATATGTCGGCGCGATCGTCTCGGCTCTTACGCTCGGTGTGACGATGCACGCGAGCCTGCATGAGACCTTCTCGAACGCCGGCGCGCTCTTCCCGCTCGTGATCGCGGCAATCGGGATCTTCGCCTCTGTTATCGCCTCGTTCTTTGTCCGCGGCAAGGAAGACGCCAATCCGCATGCCGCGCTGAAGATGGGCTCCTATATCTCCTCCGCGCTTGTCGCAGTGGCCTCCGTCGTTTTCAGCAAGCTGTTCTTCGGCGGTTATTTCTGTGCCTTCTCGATCGTCGCCGGCCTGCTCGTCGGACTTGTCATCGGCAAGGTCACGGAGGTCTATACCTCCGAGGATTACAAATCCGTCAAGCGTATCGCAGACCAGTCCGAGACCGGCTCCGCCACCACGATCATCAGCGGTATCGCCGTCGGTATGCAGAGCACCTGGGTGCCGATCGTGCTGATCTCCGTCGGCATCTACATCTCCTATATGGCCACCGGCAATCTCTACGGCATCGCGCTCGCGGCCGTCGGCATGCTCTCGACCACCGGCATCACCGTAGCTGTTGACGCCTACGGACCGATCGCTGACAACTCCGGCGGCATCGCTGAGATGAGCGGTCTCGATCCCCATGTCCGCGAGATCACGGACAAGCTCGACGCCGTCGGCAACACGACCGCCGCCATGGGCAAGGGCTTTGCTATCGGCTCTGCCGCGCTGACGGCGCTCGCGCTCTTTGTCTCCTATGCCGACCAGGTCAAGCTAGGGAGCATCAATCTTCTCTCCCCCGAGGTCGTCATCGGTCTTCTCATCGGCGGCATGCTTCCCTTTGCCTTCTCCGCGCTCACGATGGATTCTGTCTCCAAGGCGGCCTATAAGATGATCGAAGAGGTCCGCCGTCAGTTCCGCGACATCCCCGGCATCCTTGACGGCGACGCCAAGCCGGATTACAGCTCCTGCGTCTCGATCTCGACCAAGGCTGCACTGCAGCAGATGATCGTCCCCGGCCTGATGGCAGTCATTTGCCCGCTGCTCGTCGGCATTCTGCTCGGCACCGAGGCGCTCGGCGGATTGCTGGCCGGCTCTCTCGTCACAGGCGTGCTTCTCGCCATCTATATGTCAAACGCCGGCGGCGCCTGGGACAATGCCAAAAAATACATTGAAGAGGGCCATAACGGCGGCAAGGGCTCGCCCGCGCACAAGGCCGCTGTCGTCGGCGACACGGTAGGCGACCCGTTCAAGGATACCTCCGGCCCCTCGATCAACATCCTCATCAAGCTGATGACTGTCGTCGCGCTGGTCTTTGCGCCGATCTTCACCCAGAGCGGTCTGCTCTGATCCACAAATACGATACCGGCTTTCCGATCCATTGGGAAGCCGGTATTTTTTTGTTTTTACTGGGAAAAATAAGAATCCTCTCTTGCTTTCCCAGAGATTCTTCTTTATAATACATCTGTTTTATGCATGATTCGACATTCCAGCTGCGAGGTTAAAATAGATGAAAAAGTTGTTTGGTACGCTTGCCCTTCTCTGCGCCGTTGCCACGCTCGGCTTCCTTCTTTTCATGCGCTCCGATTTCTCGGGTTCCTCCCTAAACACAGACGTGAACATGCCTGTCCCGGTGGAGGAGAGCGCGGCTCCTGTTGCCGCCACGCCGGAAGTGACCCCGGAGCTCGTCGCACCCACGCCGGAGCCAACGCCCGAACCGGAGCCCGAGGTGTATACGCTCAGCTTCATCGGCGATCTGACGCTGACGGGTGCGCCCGGCACGCCGGTGCATTTTGAAGCCACGATGAACGGCGATTACGGCTATCCCTTCTCCAACGTCGTGCAGTATTTCAGCGATGATGAATATACCATCGGTAATCTTGAGTGTACCTTCTCCGACCAGTATCTCTCTTCGATCGAGACCTTTTCCTTCCGTGCGCCGACCACCTCGGCCAACATTCTGCTCGAGGGCGGTGTCGACTTTGTCACAACGGCCAACAACCACTCGGATGACTTCCATACGGCCGGCAAGCGCGACACCTGGGCCACGCTCGAAGAATACGGCATCGCCTACGGCAAGAACGACGAATATCAGATCGTGACGACGCCGAACGGGCTGCGACTGGGCATCTATTGCCAGTTCAGCAACGCCTATGGCGATTTCCGCCCCGATGAGGAAAAGGCCGTCGCCGCGATCCACGCGCTGAAAGAAGAGGATCCGGATCTCATCATCTGTGCTTTCCACATGGGCATCGAGCTGAACTACTACCCCGAGCAGAGAACGCCCGAAACGGTCAATATCTGTCGTCGCTGCATCGACGAGGGTGCGGACATCATCTACGGCTCCCACCCCCACTGCCTGCAGCCGATGGAGGAATATAACGGCGGCATCATCCTCTATTCGATGGGCAACTTCATATTTGGCGGCTCCTCCTTCCCTTCCGACCAGGATACCGCCATTGTCCAGCTGAAGGTCGAGCGCAGCACGGACGGTACGGTCAGCATCGTGGGCTATGACATCATCCCCTGCTGCGTCAGCAGCCTGCCCGTCACCGACCCGAACCTCTCCGCCGCCGTGCGCAGGCCCAAGACGGACTATAATGACTTCCGCCCGACGCCTTATGAAGAGGGCTCCGACGACTATAACCGCGCCCTGAGCAAAATCGACGGCAGCTATGCCGGGCCCGACGGTCAGGCCGATTACAGCGACTGGCACTCCCAGCATCAATAAGATACAATAACAAACGCCGCTCCTCTCGGAGCGGCGTTCTTTTCATGATATGCGGAACAGTCTCTTTCCATTTTCAAAAGTAATTCGTTCGATCTCTTCGGGCGCGAGTCCCTTGACTTCTGCGATTTTATTAATGATATAAACCAAATTGGTCGAGTCATTCCGTTTTCCGCGCATCGGCACCGGGCTCATATAGGGACTGTCCGTCTCCACCAGAAGCCGCTCGAGCGGCGTGATCGCAAGCACCTCGAGCGCCTTGCGCGCGTTTTTATAGGTCACCGGCCCGTCAAAGCCGAGATACCACCCGCGCTGCAGCAGCTCCTCCGCCGTCTCCGCGCTGCCGGAGAAGCAGTGGAACACGCCCCTCGCCGCCGGAAAGCGGCTGACGATCTCCAGACAGTCGCCATGCGCCTCGCGGTCGTGAACGATCACCGGCAGATCCAGCTCGCAGGCGAGCGCAAGCTGCGCAGCAAAGATCTCCTTCTGTTCTTCTTTCCGGCTCACATCCCAATAGTAATCCAGCCCGATTTCCCCGATCGCGCGGCATTTTTCATGTGCGGCGAGCTGGCGGATCTCTTCAAGTGTGCCATGTGGATCATCGCCCAGTTCCTCCGGGTGAATACCCACAGCCGCGAAGACGAACGGATAGCGCTCCGCAAGTGCGAGCGCCGTCTTACTGCTTATTACGTCGCATCCGGGATCAAGGATCAATCCGACTCCCTTTAACGGCATTGATGAGAGAAGCTCCTCCCGGTCTTCGTCAAAGGCCTTGTCGTCATAGTGGGCATGCGTGTCAAAAATCATCTTTCGGCTCCTTGTCACTCTGTCGGTACGCATTTACGCTGTCTATTATGTTCTATCTCTTGAGACTTTTCAAGTGCCGTACCGCCATTTTTCCCAAATATGCGGGAATACGGACTTCGGCCTTGCTCTTTCTCTTTCATAATGATATAATGACAGAAATTGTGAAAAAACACAGTAAAGAGGGACACAAAATGAGTAAATCCGTTATCATTACTGCCGACAGCACCTGCGATCTCTCGCCGGAGCTTGTCGAGCGTTATTCCGTCAAGGTGCTTCCTCTCTCTATTCTTTTGGGAGATGAGAGCTACTACGATGGATTGAACTTCACGCCGGCCGATATGTATCGCCGCTATCGCGCCGACGGAACTCTGCCGAAAACCTCTGCGCCGTCCGTCCAGCGTTTTTTGGATTTCTTCCGCCCCTATCTCGACGAGGGATATGAGATCGTCCATCTCGACATCAGTTCGGAGCTGTCGAGCACCTTTTCCACAGCCTGCATCGCGGCCGAGGAGCTCGGCGGCGTCTACCCCGTCGACAGCCGGATGCTCTCAACGGGCATCGGTCTTCTTGTGATCGAGGCGGCCGAGTGCCGTGACCGCGGTATGTCCGCGCGTGAGATCGCGGAGCATATCACCTCCCTCACCGACAAGGTGGACACCAGCTTTGTCCTCGACACGCTGGAGTTCATGTGGAAAGGCGGCCGCTGCTCCGGCGTCGCCGCGCTCGGCGCGAACCTGCTGCATCTCAAGCCCGCTCTTGAGATGAACGGTGGCAAGCTCGGTGTTTACAAAAAATATCGCGGCAATATGAAGTCCGTTTACAAGCAGTATGTGACAGAACGCCTTGCCGGCAAATCCGTCCGTCCCGGCCATGTCTTCATCACCAACTCCGGTGAGATTGAGGATGAGACGCTGCGCGAGCTGGACGAGCTTGTCCGCTCCCTCATCCCCGTACAGGAGATCCACCACACGACCGCCGGCTGCACCGTTGCCTCTCACTGCGGGCCGAAAACGCTCGGCGTTTTGTTCATCAACGAATAAGCTGACTTATAAAAAAGCTGCGCACCGTCTCGGTGTGCAGCTTTTTCTCATTTTAAGCATTTATTTGACGCTGAAGAGGATATCTCCATAGGTCGGATACGGCCAGACCTCGCGGTCGCACAACACCTCCATCGCGTCCACGCTCTCGCGCAGGTGATCCATCGCCGCAAGGACCTCGTCGTGGTAAAGGCGCGCACGAACAAGCGCTTCCGGCTCGGCCTTTGCCTTCTCATTTGCCGCCCTCAAGGCCTCTGTGCGCTCCGCCGTATCACGCATCAGCTCGCTGAGCTTTGCGGCGGTCGCGCGTTCAAAGGCAGTGTTTACGCCTGCACCGAGCGCCTCCTTGGACAGCGCCGCTTCAGCCAGCGACGCGCTGTACGCGCTGACGGCGGGCAGGATATCCTTCCACACCATGTTGACCATGGTCTGCGCCTCGATCTTGACGATCTTGTTATAGGTGTCCAGCTTGATCTCATAGCGTGCTTTCAGCTCCGCCGGAGTATAGACGCGGTGCGCCGTGAAAAGCTTGGTGTTTTTCTCGCTCAGATACCAGGGCACGCAGTCCGGCGTCGCGGGCAGATTACAGAGTCCCCTGCTCTCTGCTTCCCGGATCCAGGCGTCGTCATAGCCGTTGCCGTTGAAGAGGATCTTCTTGTGCGCGGCGATCACGTCGTGGATCAGACGGTGGAGCGCGCCCTCAAAATCCTCAGCCTTTTCCAGCTCGTCTGCATACTGGCGCAGTGATTCCGCCACGGCCGTATTGATCACCACGTTCGGACCGGAAATCGAAGCCGACGCGCCCGGCATGCGGAACTCAAACTTATTGCCCGTAAAGGCAAAGGGCGAGGTGCGGTTGCGGTCGGTCGTATCCTTGGGCAGCTTGGGCATCGCATGGACGCCGACCTTGATCAGTTCCTTTTCCTTGCCGCCGTAGGGCTCATCCTTTTCGATGCACGAAAGGATCTCTTCGAGCTCGTCGCCGACGTACATCGAAACGACTGCGGGCGGCGCCTCGCTGGCGCCCAGCCGGTGATCGTTCGACGCGGAGGTGACGGAGAGCCGCAGCATATCCTGATAATCGTCCACCGCCTGCAGCACCGCACAGAGGAACAGCAGGAACTGGGCGTTCTCATAAGGCGTGTCGCCCGGCTCGAGCAGATTGACGCCGGTGTTCGTCATGATCGACCAGTTGTTATGCTTGCCGCTGCCGTTGACGCCGGCAAAAGGCTTTTCGTGCAGCAGACAGACCATATCGTGCTTGCGCGCGATCTTCTGCATCAGCTCCATCGTCAGCTGGTTGTGGTCTGCGGCTATATTTGTCGTCGTAAAGATCGGCGCCAGCTCGTGCTGTCCGGGGGCGACCTCGTTATGCTCGGTTTTTGCCATGATGCCAAGCTTCCAAAGCTCGTCATCCAGCTCCTTCATAAAGGCGGCGACGCGCGGCTTGATCGAGCCGAAATAGTGGTCGTCAAGCTCCTGCCCCTTCGGCGGCAGCGCGCCGAAGAGCGTCCGGCCGGTATAGCAGAGGTCGCGGCGCTTTTCGTATATGCTCCGATCGATGAGGAAGTATTCCTGTTCAGGACCGACAGTCGTCTTGACATTGGTCACGTCCTCATTGCCGAACAGGCGCAGCACGCGCATCGCCTGACGGTTGAGCGCCTCCATAGAGCGAAGCAGCGGCGTTTTCTTGTCCAGCGCCTCTCCCCCATAGGAGCAGAAGGCCGTCGGGATGCAGAGCACGCCGTCCTTGATAAAGGCATACGACGTAGGATCCCATGCGGTGTAGCCCCGCGCCTCAAAGGTAGCGCGCAGCCCGCCTGACGGAAAGCTGGAGGCGTCCGGCTCGCCCTGGATCAGCTCCTTGCCGGAAAACTCCATGATCACCTTACCGCCGTCGATCGGCGAGATAAAGCTGTCGTGCTTTTCGGCCGTGATGCCGGTCATCGGCTGGAACCAGTGGGTAAAATGGGTCGCGCCCTTCTCGATCGCCCAGTCCTTCATCGCGTTCGCCACGATGTTTGCCGCCTCGCTGTCAAGTCGCTTTCCTTCGTTGATGGAACGCTGGACCTGCTTAAAGACGTCCCGCGGCAGGCGGGAGCGCATGACGGAATCGTTGAATACCATTGACCCGAAATACTCTGTGAGCGTGTTCATAGGCGGCCCTCCGTTCCGAATTGTCAGAATAAAAGTATGTTAAGGCCAATTCTCACATTTGTCAATGGATTTTTCCGTGCTGTTGCGCTTTAGCGAGTTGTTTCTTTCCTCTTGCTACGGTATGGAAAGTATGATATTCTGAAGAAAACAGTTCCCGAAATGAGGAGGTTTTTTTCCATGATCGATCCGAAAGATGTTATGAAGGTCGAGGACGAAAACTGGGAGGAATTCAAGCAGAAGGCCATGAAGGACGAGCTGTATTACAACGGTCCCGGCGATCTGCTCGACACGGCCGAGGGACGCGCCAAGTTCTGTCGTCTCAACACCACCTCGGTTTTCAACAAGCCCGACCCGGAATTCCCGGGCTATAAGATCTGGGTGTACAACCTGCAGGGGCAGGGTCTCGTCATCAAAAAGCTCTCGCGCGTCGACCACTCCGTGATGGAAAATATCGAATACGATGCCGACGGCAACGAAAAAAGCCGCTCTTACGAGCCGGCCTGATCGTTTTTCTTTTCGTGTACCCGCCGACGAGGTCGGCTTTCGATAAGCGTTCCTGTTGTATTTTGAGAAAGGAGTACCCCACATGGACAAGAAATCATCTCCATCCGTGATCGGAAAACTGGCCGCCGCGCTTGCCGTTTGTCTGGCTTTCTGGGCGCTTGACCGGTTTGCCTTACCGCATCCCATCTTCAAGGTCGTTTCGATGGCAGCGCTCGTCCTGTTCTGTGCCGGACTGCTGGTGCTGATTTTCGGTGCGATCAAGGTCGCATCTCATCGCGGCAGGACTGTTCTAACCATTCTATCCAGTCTCACTCGCTATGTCGCCGCCATCGTGATCCTCTGCTGGGGTCTGTCCCTTTTCGGCGTTGACGTCAACACCATTGTCGCCAGCGTCGGCATCGTCGCGCTCGTCATCGGCTTTGGCGCGGAAAGTCTGATTGCCGACGTCGTCACCGGCTTTTTCATGCTGTTTGAAAATCAGTATAATGTGGGCGATATCGTCGAGGTCAACGGCTTTCGCGGCACCGTAAAGGAAATCGGCATCCGCACCACGTCCATTATGGACACCGGCAGGAATATCAAGATCGTCAACAATTCCGACATGAAAAATATCCTCAACCGCTCGGACAACGCCTCGATTGCCGCCGCGTCCATCGACATTCCCTATCCCACAGATCTGGAAAAGCTGGAGCAGCAGATCCCCGCGCTGATGCAGGACATCTACAGCCGCCACCAGGACGTCATGCTCTCCGCTCCGCGCTATCTCGGCGTGCAGGAGCTCGGCGCCTCCGGCATCACGCTGAAATTTATCGTTGAGATTGAAGAGGGCAACATTTTTTCGGTTCCGCGTATCCTTAACCACGACCTGCTTCTCGGCTTTCGTAAACTGGGCGTGGAGTGCCCCTTCCCGCAGCTCGATGTCCATAACGGCTGATGCGCTATGGCAAAGATGGATCATGAATATCCGATTTGGGAGGAGTATCCTCCTGAATCAGAAGGGTTCTCTGCGCCGTGTGAGGAGGCGGAGTTTTATCCGCCCGACACGGAGAGCGAGTTTTCCCCGCCGCCGCGTCCGGACTATGCCAACCCCGATCCAGACAGGGAATTTGACCCGCCCGGTCGCGGCAGCGGGGATGCTCCCCCGTCTCGCCGCGCTCGTCGCAAGGGGAAGCGGCTGCTCTTTGCGTTGGCAGCCTGCGTGCTTGTGATCGCGACCTGGCCCGCTTCGTCTGCGAGCCGGGGCTCTCATTCGCCCGGCGCTCCCCTTGTGCCGAGCGCGCCTGCCTCGACGGCCGCGACGCAGCCGTCAAGCAATCCGGGCGCGGCGCCGGAGACAGACGCTGCGCCGACACCGGAGCCCACACCGCTCAGCAAGGTGCCCGTGATCACGGCCGACTTTTTCTTTTTCTCGCACGAGCACCACGCTCGCGTACACATGGACAACATCGGCGCGCTGCACTCCGTTCAGGTCACGGTAAGAGACAAGGTGCTGGACAAGCAGGCCTACGATCATTTCCTCTCCGAGGAGGAGATCGCAAGCGGCCTCTATGAGCTGCCGATGCTCTCCACAGGCGATCTGTTCATGGAGAACCTGCAGGCGTATCAGGATATCAACGCCTGGCCGGAGCTTGAGCTGACGGTCAAGGCCTGGTACGAAAACGAGGCCGGCGACGGCGAGGACATGCTCACGCTTACGGTGGAGCCTGATTTTGAGCTTGGCATCGGGATAAGCTATCAGAAGCCGAGCTGGGACTGGGACGCGAATATTCCCGCCGACAGCTTTGTGGTCACCCCCTGGGAAGAGACGGACGAGATTCGCTATGTCATTAACGACCCCGACGCGGTCAGGGATCCGCTGACCTTCAGCGTCGACATCTCGTACAACGGGCGGCATGCCGCACCGGAGGAATATGAGGAGATCGTCGTGGGGGAGGAATACACCCTCATCACCGACAGCGGAGAAGAGATCCCGCAAGTCTCTTATACCAAAAAACTTGTGCTCCGCCGCCCCGACTGGATTCCCGAGGAGGGCGTGATCCATGTCAGGATTTGCCAGTATCTCGCCTCCACGGGTGAGATCTGGGTCCGCGAGACCGATTTTTCCTACACGCCGGAACCCGAGATATAAAACGTCTCTATATCAAAAATCACCCCTGTGCCGTACGGGCACAGGGGTGATTTTATTGCCTTGCCGGAGCGCTTGCTGTAAGCGCTTATTTCTTAATGCCAAACAAGCCGCGAATGATCGCGCTGGCTCCGCTGCGCATAACAGAGGACAGGGCGTTTCTCGCCGCGCGCTTTGCGATCGTGGTAGCGCTCGTGGTTTTGCCGCCCGTCACAGAGTTGACCAGGTTGGTGCTCACCGAGCTGACGACGGACGAGGCCGCATTGTTGATCGCCTGCTGGGCGACCTTCTTTTTCTTTTCCGCCTCTTTAGCAGCTGCCTTTTCGGCAGCGGCGGCTTCCTTCGCGGCGGCCTTTTCGGCGGCGGCAGCCTCTTTCGCGGCGGCTTTTTCCGCAGCTGCGGCTTCCTTCTCGGCCGCCTTTCTGGCCGCTTCCTCTTCCGCTTCCTTCTTGCGCTGAGCCTCAAGCTCGACCGTGGCCTTGGCAATGATCTCATAAGCCGACTCGCGATCATAGCTCTCGCGATACTTGGCCTCATACTCGCTGGCCGCGACAAGCGATGCGATCATGCCGTCGTCCGCTTCACCCATCTTGCTCTGCGGCGGGAGGATCCTGGCGCGCTCGACGATCGTGGGGATGCCCTCTTCATCCAGGAAGCTGACAAGCGCTTCGCCGACGGCAAGCTCGGAAAGAGCCGTCTCGGTGTCGAACTTACTGTTGACACGGAAGGCCTTGGCTGCGGCGCGGATGGCCTTCTGCTCAGCCGGCGTATAGGCGCGCAGGGCATGCTGAACGCGGTTGGACAGCTGCGCGAGAACTTCGTTGGGGATATCGGACGGGCTCTGGGAAATAAAATAGATGCCGACGCCCTTGGAACGGATCAGCTTGACGACCTGAACGATCTTCTGTACGAGCGCCTTGGGAGCGCCGTTGAAGAGAAGGTGCGCCTCGTCAAAGAAGAAGATCATGCGCGGCTTCTCGGGATCGCCGACTTCAGGCAGCTTCTCATAAAGCTCGGTCACCATCCAAAGCAGGAAGGTCGAGTAAACGAGCGGGCTCGCGATCAGGCGCTTGCTGGTAAGGATGTTGATATAGCCGCGGCCGGCCGCGTCGGTACGCATCCAGTCGGTGATGTCAAGGCCGGGCTCGCCGAAGAAGGTGTCTCCGCCCTCGTCCTCAAAGGCAAGCAGCGCACGCTGGATCGCGCCGATGCTGGCGGCGGAGACGTTGCCGTACTCGGTCGTGAATTCAGCGCGATTATCGCCGACATACTGGAGCATCGCGCGCAGATCCTTCAGATCGAGCAGCAGCAGACCGTTGTCGTCAGCTACACGGAAAACGATATTCAGAACGCCGGTCTGGATCTCGGTCAGACCGAAGAGACGGCCAAGAAGCGTCGGACCCATCTCGGAAACCGTGACTCTGACCGGGTGACCCTGTTCACCGAAAATATCCCAGAAACGGGTGGGATAAGATTTAAAAGCAAAGTTTTCAATGCCGAAGCCGTTGATCCTCTCCTGCAGGCTTTCCGACGCAGAGCCGGGAACGCACATACCGGACAGGTCGCCCTTGACGTCACAGAGGAACACCGGGACGCCCATATCGGAGAACGACTCAGCCATGACCTTCATCGTGATGGTCTTGCCGGTACCGGTCGCGCCGGCGATGATGCCGTGGCGGTTCGCCATTTTCGGCAGGAGATAAAGATTTTTATCTTCGGATTGAGCCATCCATATCTTGTTATCAGTAAACATGATGTACCTCCATATTGTATTTTTTGCTTATAAACGTATATTAGCACAGCTTTCATCGGTGCACAATACGAAAGTTGAAAAAAACTTGACGGATAATACACTTTTTCGGGCATACGATGTTATATTGTTTACAAATCAAAGAAACTGTCAGTTGAAGAATCCATGCGCTATGTGATAAAATAAAAAAAAAGATTCCTATATAATAAAGAAAACGCATCAAGCAAAAATGAGGGATAGGGAATTGAAGACAAGAATCATCTCCGCTGTCGTTCTGATCGCGATCACACTCAGCTGTATGCTGATCTCCCCTGTTACGAGGATCCTGTATTTTGCCGTTGCCGGGCTTCTCTGCGCATATGAATACAGCCGCGCCCTTGAAAAGATCGAGGTTTATTGCTGCGCCTGGGTCATGTATGTCTATGTCTGCGCGCAGGCGATCCTCGCTTTTTTCCATGCCGGTCCGGTCGCTCTGATCTCCTGCTTCTGCGCCGCAGTATATCTCGCCCTTTTCTCCGGGATCCTGCACAAAAAGGTCTCCGGCAGCGGTGCTCTCTACACACTGGCGGGCGTCGCCTACCCCTGTTTTCTCTTCAACCTCATCATGGTCATCTCTGTCACGGACATTTGGGCCCAGACGCTCCTCCTTGCTACGATCGCGACCGTCGTTTGCGACAGCGCCGCGCTGATCGGCGGCAGCCGCTTGGGCAGGCATAAGGTCGCCCCTCTCGTTTCCCCGCACAAAACGGTGGAAGGCTGTCTCTGCGGCCTGCTCTCCTCTGTTCCGAGTGGGATCGTGCTGTATTTTGTTCTTCGCTCCACCTCGCTTGCTCTCCCCCTCTCCGTATGTATCATCACCTGCGTCGTCGCCTCTTCCATGGGGCAGATCGGCGATCTGGCCGAATCTCTGATCAAGCGCATGATCGGCGTCAAAGATTTCTCCAATCTTATCCCCGGTCACGGCGGCATGTTCGACCGCTCTGACAGTCTGCTTTTCTCGATCCCAACGGCTTATCTCTGTCTCTATATAGCGCATCTGGTTGCGTAAAAAACGCTGCCATGTCTAGCCAAAAAGCCGCGCAGGCGCATGCCTGTGCGGCTTTTTAATCATCCGATCCCCAAAGGGCGTTTTCAATCTTTTGGCTTTTTCTCTTCCTGCGGTTTGAAAACCCATATCTTCTGAACGATATAGTTGACGCAGAAAATCGCTCCGTCAATGGGAAGACGCATCAGCACGTGCTGCCAGTCGGCGGCATTGGGTGCCAGCGAGGCGGCAAAGGAGGCCAGTGTTGAGCCGATCAGCGTCTGCACGCCCCACAGGATATAATAGCGGATAATGCTTGTCTTGCTGATCGTCTTACCTTCCGCACTGAAAACCTGTGTCCGGTTCAGCGTATAATTCAATAGTGATGACCCGGCCTTGGAAATCATCGTGGCCCAAAACATCGGTGCGCCTAGCTTGAGACAGACAAAATTGATCGCGTAATCCGCCGCAACGCTCGTCAGAGAAGATCCGACGTATTTAAGTTGTTGAACGGTAAACACTTTTTCTCCCATTATCTCCTGTGCACCATGAATCTGGCCATCACCTTGAAAATCCGCCAGGAATCCTTCAGCGCGTTATAGTGCGAGGAATATTCTTCCTTGTCATACACCGTTTCGATCGGCTGTTCGACAAACGCGATCCCAAGACGCTTCATCTGCAGCAGCATGTTCGTCTCGTATTCAAAGCGCTCACCCTCGATCTCGGTAAAACGCGCAAGAAACTGTGCCGGGATCGCACGAAGCCCCGTTTGGGTATCGGTGATCCTGATGCCGAAGCAAAGGCGGAACATTGCCGATGTAAAGCGGTTTCCGGTCACGCTGCGTGGCGGGACGTCCGGCAGCGAAAAGTCACGGCAGCCGATGACCACCTTGTCCTCTTCTTTGAGCATGCGTTCGCCGCAGGCGATGATGTCGCCCAGCAGGTGCTGGCCGTCGCCGTCGATCGTCACGACGCCCTTCAGTTCGGGCAGATTCTCGTGGACATAGGCAATTGCGTCCTTCAGCGCGCGTCCTTTTCCCTTGTTCACCTCATGCACCAGCACGCGGCACTGCGGATATTTCCGCGCATCGTCAAACCATTTCTGATGCGCCTCGTCGCTGCCGTCGTCAACGATGATGATGTTTTCAAATCCCGCGCCGACCAAGCCCTCGACGACATCGGCAAATCGATGATCCGGGTCCAGGGACGGCAGGATGACCGCCACAGTTTTTAAGCAAGTTGATTGTTGATTCATTTTTTCACCTGCGTTTCGTTAATAGAGCACAACCATCTGTGCGCGAATAACGTCCTCATCCCGGTAAACCGCCAACAGCATATTTGTTTCGGTCGTGGAAACCCCGTGTGAACTGTACGTGTCAACCGAATAGGAAAGATCCGCAATATAGTACTCGTTTTCAAGATTAAACACTTCGTGAATCCGGACATCGCTCAGATCCGTTCCTTTGGATTGCGCAAAGGCCTGTCCGGCTATCGCCGCCTTTAGTCTTTGGTCGATCTCGCTGTCCGGCACAATATAGGGATGGATCAATTGATAGTTCAACCCGGCCACATGATTGGCATTGGACAGGCAATTGACATACAGCGGAACAAAGCTTTCGGTAAAGGCCTCAATATCCTGATAAACTTTTCCGGAGGATCGAAGCATCTGATCCTTTCCGTCCGTAAAGGTGAAACGCGCCTGCTCTTCCCCGTCAGCGTCAAAATAATGAATATCAGGATCGCCGATGTAATTTTCGATCTCATAGCGAGCCAGGTGAGGCATGGGAAAGCTCTTCCCATAAAAGTCCTGCAGGAACGAATATTCGACCATCGGATCGACGATGTATTGCACGCCGAGACGCTTGCTCCCGCATTTCACGACCCAGTGTTCCGGGACAATAAAGCTCTCCTCGCGGCGAAGAAAAGAGAAATCATATGCTTCTTCCGAAACAGACCACTTCTTTTCGCCGGTCTGCCCCTCGTTTTCCCGCAGCGTGACCTCTCCAAGGACGTTGTCCTTGTTCATGATCAGATAACTAACCGTTTTATCCTCGTTGTTACTGGACAGCAGCCGGTACTTTACGCCGCCGACAAAACACTTCCAGATCTCGGCATACGCCTCATCTTCCGTTTGTATGTTGTGATCGAGCGTTTCAACAAACGGGATCGATAATTTTTTTACCTTGTTCTCATTGAGGCCGGCAATATATTCTGCGACCTTATAGGCGGGAAGACTTTTTTCGTAATTGTCGGCAAAATCCCATAGCAATTTCAGTCCAACCGAGGCAAGCAGCAAAACAACGATCGCATAGATGATCATCCCGATTATAAAACGCAGCCATTTTCCGTTTTTTCTGCTTTTCATGCTCCCGCCCCCTCCTTCAGCACAATGATGGAAGTCGGGACCGGGCGAATGCCGATGACCGAAGCTGTTTTGTTGATATAGTCTCCTGCAAACCACATCATGGAAGAGGAACCGCCGTCAAGATTGAGCGCGTTCACCGCTCCGAACCGCTGCATGATCTCGACCTCGTCCTGATAAGACGCGCCCATGCTGGAAACCTGGCGTCCGTCGATCACAAGCAGCAGCATTGCTTTGTCCGAACGCTGCCCGATCGCCGTTCTCGGATTCAGGCTGACAGGCAAAGATTCCGGATCGGCGGGGATGCCGTTTGAGATCAGTACCGGCCCATAACAAACCGCATAGCGAATGTTGTTTTCAACAAGTTCATCCGCGGTCATTCGCTTCGCCACGTGCAAAATCGCATCGCCGTCGATTGCTGCGATACCGTTCCCGCATCCGAATCCGGAGAAATAGACTTCTCCATCATATACGACGGTCGAATCGGGTGTGCTTCCGTTCCCCTCTCCGTTGGGATCCAGAAAACCGCCTGCGTTGGTGCCTGCAGCCGCGTCGAAATGTTCCGCAAACTGAGCCACGGTATATCCGCGGATGCCATAGTTTCTCGGCACACTTCCGACGATCACACGTGTAGGATCAAGCACGACCATCATATAGCCCGCATAGCCCTCTCCGTGGACCGGAACGATGATGATACCGTCGCCGTCGTCATCCACGAGTCCCCAGGCGTCCTCCTGCGGTCCGTCGCTTTCGCCGCCGGCTGTTTCGGGCTCAGTGAAAAGGGACAGATCCGTAGGATCGTACTCCTCCGTCTCCTTGACAGCCTCGATCTCCGCGATCTCATCCTCCGTCAGATAGAGGTTTGCCAGAAATCCGATCGCACTGGTCTCTCTCACAGAGGTGACAAATATTTTCCGGATCGTGGGAGACGGTCCTTTTGCCATGACATACATGGCCGCATAAAGGATGATAGCCAGCAGAAGAACTGTTTCTGCGAGGATTAGAAGAATCTTAGCCAGGATCCGGCCCAGTTTTCTCCAACCGCTCTCCTTCACTTCGTTTTCCGCAGCAAAATAGCGGTTGACAGCCCGTTCCTGTCCGCTTTCGTTCATTCCGTGTTAACCCCTTCTGCCTGAGTAATCATACTCGTTTATTTGATAAACAGTTCCTTTGCGAACATACCGTCGCTGCCGCGATCCTCCGCGACGATCAGCATGCCCGCCTCATTTTCGATCGTTCCGGCGTTGCCCGTCGTGTCGACCTTATAGTCCACGTCGATCAGGAACGTGCCGCCGCCGAGATCGAACACCCCGTGTACAACGACATCGTGCAGATAATCTCCCTGGCTGTGGCTGTATGTCTGGCCGGCGATCGCACTGTAAAAGCGGGTCTCCAGATCACTGCCCGGCAGCAGATAGGGATGCACGCGCGCATAGTTGTCATAGGCGTTGTGATTCGTATTCGACATGAATGCGATATAAAGCGGCAGGAAGCGGTTGGTAAAGTCTTCCAGCCGCTCGCGCTGCTCACTGGTGCAACGGTCCGTCAGCGTATAGGCCGTCGGATCGTTCTGGATCTCTGCTGCATTTCCGTCCGCATCGACGACGCGGATTTCCGGCGAGCCGATATAGTTTCCGAGTTCGTAGCGCACGAGCGTGGGAAGGGCAAAGCCGTAGTTATAGGCGTCCTCCATTGCCGGATAGTGGATCCCCTTTTCGGTAATGTATGCGTCTCCGAGGATATTCCCGTTGCAGCTGACAGTCCATTCCGCCGGAACGACGAAGGACTGCTCGCTGATGAGGTCAGAAAAATCAAAGCTTTCGCTGGTCACACGCCAGGAATCGTCTCCCGTCTCGCCCGTCGCATCCAGCGTCATGGAGCCGAGATAGCGATCCCCTGCCAGGATCGCATAGACAAGATGCTCCCCGGTACTCTCCGCGCTTTGCTTGGAATAGCGCAGATCTTTGAATAGGGCTTCGATCTCTTGATAGGCGTCCTCCTGGCTCTGCAGCGTACTGTCGAGCGAGGAGACGAAGTCTGCGGAAAGCGTACGGATATGTTCGCTGTCAAAGGATTGGATATACCGGTCGATTGCGTGGCTGGGCTGCGATTTTTCAAAGTTATCGATGTACACCCAGAATATGCGCAGTCCGATCGCCAGGAACAGGATAAAGGCAAGCGCATAGACCGCCATTCCCAGCGCAAACCGCCCGCCGGTGTTCTTTTTTCTTCTCTTAGCCATTGCTTTCGCCCTCCTTCAGTACCACAAAGGATGTGGGCATATCGCGCACACCGATGACCGATGAGGAGTTGTTGACATAGTGATCCTGGAACCACAGCATGGACGAAGAGCCGCCGTCGAGGTTGACTGCGTTCACCGCGCCGTAGCGCTCCATGATCTCGACGAGATCCTGATATTTTGCGCCCATGCTCGCGACCTGGCGTCCGTCGATGACGAGCATCAGGATCGCACCGTCGGAGCATTGGCCGATCGCGGTACGGGGGTTAAGACTGACAGCCAGCGATCCGGGACTGGCGGAAACACCGTTCGCGATCAGCACCGGGCCATAGCAAACCGCATAGCGGATGTCGTTGTCGATCAGCTCCTGGCGCGACATGTATTTCGCCACGTGCAGGATGTGATTGCCGTCCAGTGCGGCGATGCCTCCGCCGCCCTCGATGCCGCAGCCATAGTCGCCGTAATAGATCGTTCCGTCCACCACAACGACGGAATCCGGGATACTGCCGTCGCCGAATCCGCCCGGATCGTAAAAGCCGCCAGCGTTGATGCCGGCTACGCCGTCGAAATGCTGGACATACTCCGAAAGCGTATACCCTTCCTTGCCATAAGACGAGGGAATACTTCCCATAATGACACGGGACGGATCCATCACGATCATCATATAGCCTGAATACCCTCTGCCCTTGACCTCTTCGATGATAATGCCGTCGCTGTCCTCATCGGGATGGAAAACGCCGTGTACGTCCGTCCAGCCTTCCCGGTTTTCGGTCGCGGCAGGGCTTGTTTCAATCGTGATCAGCGAGGTGTCGGTCGGCGCAAACTCCACCGACTCCTCCACTCGCTCGATCTCTGCGATTTCCTCAGGCGTGAAATAGAGGTTGGCGAGGAACTTGATTGCGCTCGTCTCCCGTACGGAGGAAACGAACATATTCCGAGCCGTCTCAGACGGTCCCTTTGCCAGGACAAACATCACGCCGTAAAGTCCGAGACAGATCAGCAAAACCGTCTCAAGCAAAATAAGCAAAACACGTCCGATCGCGCGGAGCGCACCGTAGGAAGACTTTTTCCTTCTGCCAGCTGCGCCGCGGCGCTGTTCGCCTGTTCTATTTTTCAATTCCGTATTGCTCAAGGTAAATACTCCTTTACCGGAAGCCTTTCTGTCGGTAGATCGTAAAGAGGCGATCTTCCTGATGACTAGTATAAGATTTTAGCATAAAACGCCGCGCAGGGCAAGTGCCGAAAGATATTTTATGTAAACAAAACGAAAAAACACACAGGCGGTCAGCCTGTGTGTTTTTCGCTTGTTTTTTTAGCGATGAATTACTCGTTGATGGCGATAACAACGCCGGAGCCAACGGTACGGCCGCCTTCACGGATAGCGAAGCGGAGGCCGTTCTCGATCGCGATCGGGGTGATCAGCTCAACGTCCATGTCAACGTTGTCGCCGGGCATGCACATCTCAACGCCTTCGGGAAGGCTGATGACGCCGGTAACGTCGGTGGTACGGAAGTAGAAC
>DJYJ01000004.1:31544-37714 GCA_002450075.1 Clostridiales bacterium UBA6981 | reverse complement strand
CAGCCAAGTCCTTTTTGGACCTAACTGGTGCTTTTGTTATCCTGCGCTATTTTGCAACGCGCCCTCCCTTTTTTCGCAGAGGATCCGGAAGAAGAAAAATCTGTTGACTATATGACCTGAAATAAGGTAAAATAACTTGATAGGCACAAGCAAATGTTCTGCGACAGGAGGGACGGGCATGAGAGAGCTGAAGTTCAAAAACGCAAACGAGCTTTCCCACGCTTACATCCTCCTCTCCCCCTCGGCGGAGGAACGGAAAAAGACCGCGCTTGCGCTGGCCGCCGCCGCTGTGTGCACCGCGGGTGAAAACGTCCCCTGCGGGGCGTGCCGCGCCTGCCGCAAGGTGCGCGAGGGCATCCACCCGGACGTCATGACCGTCGGGAGGCTTTCAGACGACAAGGGAAAGAAAAAGCGCGAGATCGGCGTGGATCAGATCCGCGCCGTGATCGCCGATTCCGTCGTGCTGCCAAACGAATCCGAGCGCAAGGTCTATATCCTCGACGAGGCGGACGCGATGAACGTCCCGGCGCAGAACGCGGCGCTCAAGCTGCTGGAGGAGCCGCCGCGCGGCGTTTATTTCCTCCTGTGCGCCTCAAACGCCGAGCAGCTGCTCGAAACGGTGCGCTCCCGCTGCGCGGAGATCGTCTGCGGCGCGGGAGAGGAGGAGCCAGATCCCGAGACTGTCAAGCTCGCCTCCGCCTTCCTCCGGCGCTGCGCCGAAAAGGACGAGGCGCAGCTTTTCCGCTGGTGCGCCGCGAACGAGGGCATGGACAACGCCGCCGCGGTCGCGTTCGTCGAATGTGCGATCGGGCTGCTGACTGATATGCTGTGCAAAAGAAGAAGCGCTCTTTCCATGAGCGACAGGGAAGTATACGATCTCGAACAGTTGATGGAGACAGCACTCGGTATGCTGCGCGTCAATACCGGCGTCAAGCAGGTCTTCGGTCTGCTTGCCGTCGCCGCGATCTGTGAATAAGAAATCAGAGGAAGAAAAATTGATCGAAGTAATCAGCGTTAAATTCAAAAACCGGGGCAAGTGCTATTTCTTTGCCCCCAACGGGCTGCAGGTGCGAAACGGCGAAAAGGTCATCGTCGAGACGGCGAAGGGACTTGAGATCGCCGACTGCTGCCACGGCAACCATATGGCCGAGGACACGGCCGTCGTCCAGCCGCTGCGCAACGTCGTCCGCATCGCCACGGTCGACGATCTGCGCGTGGAGGAGATCAACAAAAAGCGGGAAAAGGAAGCGCTTGTGATCTGCGCGAAAAAGATCGAGGAGCACGGCCTCGACATGAAGCTTGTCGACGTCGAATGTAACTTTGAGGGCAACAAGACCACCTTCTTTTTCACGTCGAACGGCCGCGTGGACTTCCGCGAGCTGGTCAAGGATCTCGCCGGCGTGTTCCGCAACCGCATCGAGCTGCGCCAGATCGGCGTGCGCGACGAGACCAAAATGCTCGGCGGCATCGGCATCTGCGGCAGACCCTATTGCTGCAGCCAGTTTCTCGACGACTTCCAGCCCGTCTCGACCAAGATGGCAAAGGTACAGTCGCTCTCGCTCAACCCGGCGAAGATCTCCGGCGCATGCGGCAGACTGATGTGCTGTCTGCGCTATGAGCAGGCGGCGTATGAGGACCTGGTCAAAAAGGTGCCCAAGCAGGGCGCCTTTGTCGAGACGATCGACGGCTACGGCACCGCGGTCCAGGTCAATCTCCTGCGCCAGACGGTCAAGGTAAGGCTCGATTCCGATAACGACGACAGCCTGCACCTGTACAAGGCCAACGAGCTGTGCGCTGTGCCCGGCGGGCGGCCGAAGGACGGCGAGACGCCGCCCCATGTGCTCAATTATGTTCCCGAGGAGCCCGAGGAGGAGATCGAAGAGACCGATCCCTGGGCCGTGCCCTCGATGGTCGTGCCTGAGATCAAGGAAGAGAGCCGCGAGGGCGCCAGGAGCTCCCGCAGCGACCGCAATCGCCGCCGCCGCAAGAAGAACGGCGAGCGATCCGGAGAGAAGAGCGCGGAGAAAGCCTCCGCCGAGAAAAGCGGCGCGAAGAAGGGCGAGAAGACCGAGGTGCGGCCGGAGCGTGTCAGCGACGGCGGCAAAAAGCCGCAGCGCGGCGACAAGCCCGGCAAGGCGACCGTGAAGCCGGTCAAGATCGAGGCGAAGAGCGAAAACGCCGAAGCAAAGACGGAAAAGAACGAAAGCCCCCGCTCCCGCAGCCGTCGCCGCCGTCCCCGCGGCGGCAAGCCCAAGACCGACGCCGCCGAATAAGACGCCCCTCCGGGCGTGAAACACGCGTTGAACAGATGCCGATTATTGCACCGTTGTGGAGAAAACGATGCAATAATAGCCGGGAAAACAATTTCGGATGGAGAAGAACAGAGCTATTAAAAGACATTTTTTGATAAAAAGTGGGGAATGAAGGGAAGACTCCGGGGCTGCGATGAGGTTTTTTGTAAACTCTTGACGAAATCGATCGGAAGTTGTATTATTAGCCTGTATTCAAGCACCTAATCTGTTCCCAATCTGAGGAGGAAGATCCATGAGTTTGATACCTGAGGTCAAATGCCGCCGCTGCGGCGAGCGCTTCTCTTCCTTAAGAAGCCGCTGCCCGAACTGCGGTACGCGCCGCGTTACGCAGAGCAGCCGTACTCCGAGCGCCACCCCCGGCACCGTCAGCGGAACCGCTTCCTATGAGCGTGCCGGCGCCAATACAAGATGGCAGATGATTTTCGGCCTGATCCTGGTCGTAGCCGTGATCCTGGCGGTCATCGTGATGGTCTCCACCAGCCTGAACGGGACCGACGTTTCGATCAAGCCCAACAAGCCTGTCACCGCCCCCTCTCCGACGCCCAACGACGCGCCGGTGGTCGAGGCTGTCCCGACGCCCACGCCCACCCCGCCTCCCACGGTCGAGGTGCTGCAGATCCGCTATAACGACGACGAGAGAGAAGAGTTCACGATGAGCCCCGGCGAGGTCGTCCCGATCAACGCCTACGTCTCTCCGCTGACGATCACCGACAAGGTCAAGTGGACCAGCGACGACCCCGATGAGGAATACTTTATCATCACCGTGGATCCGGATGACGGCAACAAGATCACTGTCGAGTGTCTGAAATACAGCGCCAAGGGCATCAACTTTTATGCCGAGATCTTCGGCAAGAAGGTCGCCTGCACGATCCATTTCAGACAGGCCTGATTTATACTTGCTCCTACAGAGACCGCGAAGAGCGGTCTCTGTTTTTTCCACGGAATTTTTGTGCGGTTTTCCGCCTTGACAAGTGCGGATAATATGGTTTAATGAACCCATCAAGACCCGTTTTCCTTCGGGAAAACAGGCATTTACAACGCATCCTTTCGGAGGTGATCGCATGGAGGAAGCTTCCAACGTCCTCTTTCGGATCGGCCCGCTGGAGGTGACGAGCGCCGTCACGACCATGTGGGCGATCATCCTTGTGCTGACGGTCCTTTCCTGGCTGGCCACGCGCAGCCTCAAGGAGGTGCCCGGCCCGCTGCAGAGTGCGGCGGAGATCGCGGTGGACAAGCTGCGTGGCTATTATGAAGGCCTGCTCGGAAAGAAAAACGCCCGCAAATATTTTCCCATCTTTGCGACTTTTTTCATCTATATCATCGTCTGCAACTATTCCGGGCTGCTGCCCGGCGCGGGGCATCTCAAGGGCTTTGCGCTGCCGACGGCAAGCCTGTCTGTCACGGCGGGTCTCGCCACGATCGCCTTCTTCACAACGCATGTCATCGGCGTGCGCGAGCGCGGGCTGAAGCATTATCTTCTCAGCTTTGCCCAGCCGCTGTATCTCTGCTTTCTGATGCTGCCGCTGAATCTGATCGAGCAGTTCGTTCGCCCCGCCTCGCTTGCGCTGCGACTTTACGGCAACATGTACGGCGAAGAGACCGTGACGGAAAAGCTGTATGAGATCTTCCCGATCGGCGTGCCGCTGATCATGAACGTACTGAGCCTGCTGTTCTGCATGCTGCAGGCCATGGTCTTCACGATGCTGCTCTCCATCTATGTCTCGGAAGCGGCCGAGGAAGAAGAATAAGAAAAAAGAAAACACAAGTATTTAGGAGGAACTAACAATGGCATCTGGAACTATCGCACTCGCGGCCGCGCTCGCGCTGGCTCTCACCGCCGTCGGCACCGCAATCGCACAGGGCTGGACCGCCTCGAAGGCTATGGACGCGATCGCCCGTCAGCCCGAGGCCGCCGGCAACATCCGCGGCGCGCTCGTCATTTCCCTCGCACTGATGGAAGCGCTGACGATTTACGGCATGCTGGTCGCCTTCATGCTGATCGGCAAGATTTAAGAGAAGCCATACCGACAGCCCGGTCGAAAGAATGCCGCCGGGCGCAATGTAACACCATTTCGGAGGAAGCTGAGGAATGTTAAGCATCAACATTTCAGAACTGATCTGGACGATCATCAACTTCTTCCTGCTGTATTTCCTGCTCAAGCATTTCCTGTACAACCCCGTTGTGCGCTTTCTCGACGCGCGTGAAGCGCGCGTGAACGAGGCGCAGGCCAAGGAAAACGCGGCCCGTGCCGCGCGCGAGGAGAGCGCACGGCAGATCGAGGAGGAGAAGTCTCTCCGCCGCGAGGAGGCCAAGGGGATTGTGGACGCTTCACACGCCAGGGACCGCGAGGCGAGCCTTGCCGCTCAGAGAGAGGCAAAGGACGCGGGGGAAAAGTCTCTGAAGAGCGCGGGCGAGCAGATCCGTGCCGAGGGCGAGCGGGCGCGTGCCGCGCTCGACGCCGAGACGGACGAGCTTGCCGTCATGCTGGCCGAAAGGCTGCTTGCAGAAGGAAAAAACGAGCCGTAAGCGGCTTTCCCCCCCACATGAAGGGGCATGGCCGAAGACGGCATTGCCATCACAACAGCGGGAAGGAGGGATGAGAAGGACATGAGCGGTTGGAACATCCTATACGGACTGATCAATTTTGCGATCCTCGCTGCCGCATTGTTTGTTATCGGCAGGAAGATCGTGTTCAAAGGTTACCGGGATCATCGCGATTCGGTCGAGCAGGCGCTTGCGCATGCCGACGAGGCGGAGAAGAACGCCAGGACCCTTCTCGACAGTATCCCGGACGACAAGGCGGAGGGCGAGCGCGCCTGCCGCGAGATTCTCGCGGCGGCACAGACCGCAGCCGCGGAAAACAGCCGCCTTTCGCGTGAAAAGGACGCCGAGGCTGCCCGCCAGTTCATGGCGGAACTGGATAAAAAAGAGCGACTTCTGCGCGGAGACGAGCGAAGAAGTGTCAGCGCGGCCGCGGCCGGGAGCATTACCGGCGCCGCCGGGACGCTGCTTTCCGGCGAGCGATATGCCTCTGCCAGACGCGCGCTGATGGAGCGTCAGATCGACGCCTTTGTCCGCGACTATCGCCCCACGGGCGGCGAGCTGGAATGCTTTGCCGCCGAGGGCAGAGCGACGGTGCGCGTCCGCTTTGCCGAAAAAGCGGCGGAGGGCGACGATGTGCGCATCGAGCGCGCGATCGCTTCCGCGATCGAGAAGACGCTCGGCAAGCCTCTCCCGACCGAGCTGGAGAGCGGGATCGATCCGGCGCTGATCGGCGGGCTTACGATCGAGACGGGCGACACGGTCTTTGACGGCAGCCTGTCCGGTATGCTGCGCCGTGCCAGGGAAGAGCTCACTTCCGCCGGCTCGGCCGAGGGCGAGCTGTCCGAGGCGCTGCGCGAAAAGCTCGGCGCGATCGAGGGCGGCATGAACGTCTATCAGATCGGGCACGTGGCTTCACTGTCCGACGGTATCTGCAGCGTCACGGGTCTCAGCGATGTCATGGCCGGTGAGATGCTGGCTTTCCGCGGCGCGCTGCGCGGCATGGTCATGGACCTGCGCGAGGGCAGCGTCGGCGTGGCGCTTCTCGGCAACTATGACGATGTGCGCGAGGGCGATACCGTCCTGCGCACCCGCCACGTGATGGAGGTGCCCGTGGGCGAGGCGATGCTCGGCCGCGTGGTCGACACGCTCGGCCGTCCCGTCGACGGCAAGGGCGAGATCCGTGCCGAGGGCACCCGTCCGGTCGAAAGTCCGGCGCCCGGCGTCATCGAGCGCCGACCGGTGTCCGTTCCGATGATGACCGGCATCAAGGCGATCGACTCGCTGATCCCGATCGGCCGCGGCCAGCGCGAGCT
>DJYJ01000004.1:0-31473 GCA_002450075.1 Clostridiales bacterium UBA6981 | reverse complement strand
CATCGGCGACCGCCAGACCGGCAAAACCGCGATCGCGGTCGACACGATCCTCAACCAGCGCGGCAAGGACATGATCTGTATCTATGTTGCGATCGGACAGAAGGAGTCGACCGTGGCCTCTGTCGTGGACAGGCTTGAAAAGAGCGGGGCGATGGACTATACCATCGTCGTGTGCGCCAACGCCTCCGAGCCGGCGCCGATGCTGTATCTCGCGCCCTATGCCGGCGCGGCGATGGGCGAGTTTTTCATGTACAAGGGCCGCGACGTGCTGATCATCTATGACGATCTGTCCAAGCAGGCCGTGGCCTACCGCGAGATCTCGCTGCTGCTGCACCGTCCTCCCGGACGCGAGGCCTATCCCGGCGACGTCTTCTATCTGCATTCAAGACTGCTCGAGCGCGCCGCGCGCCTCAACGAGGCCGCCGGCGGCGGCAGCATGACCGCGCTGCCGATCATCGAGACCCAGGCGGGCGACATTTCCGCCTATATCCCGACGAACGTTATCTCGATCACCGACGGGCAGATCTTCCTGGAGACCGATCTGTTCAACGCCGGCGTCCGTCCGGCCGTCAATGTGGGCCTTTCGGTCTCGCGTGTCGGCGGCGCGGCCCAGCTCGGCGCGATGAAGCAGGTGGCGGGACGTCTGCGCATGGACCTTGCGCAGTATCGCGAGCTGGCGGCGTTTTCCCAGTTCGGCTCGGACTTGGACAAGACCACGCGCGCAACGCTGCACCGCGGCGACAGGATGACGGAGCTGCTCAAGCAGGGACAGTACGCGCCCATGAGCGCCGCCGACCAGATCATCTCGATCTATTCGGCCGCCGAGGGCTTCTGTGACGGGATCGAGCTCGGGGACGTCGCGCGCTATGAAGCGGGACTGATCCCCTATGTCCACACCCGTTTCCCGGAATTTGAGAGCATCGTCCTTTCGGGGAAGAAGCTCGATCGCGACCAGCTTGCGCTCCTGCGTGAGGCGATCGGCGCCTATACGGCGGAATTCCACTAAAAAAAAGACCCCAGATCTGACGGAAGGAGGGAGAGAGCATGGCCAATGTCCGGGCGATCCGCACGCATATCAGAAGCGTGGAGAGCACACGCAAGATCACAAAATCCATGAAGATGGTCGCGGCTGCGAAGCTCAAGCGCACGCAGCAGTCCATGATCTCCCTTCAGCCTTACGCCGCGGCGGCGTACGAGATGCTCTCGCGCGTCAGCGCCGATCCCTCGGCGCGGGACAATCCCTTCCTGCGCCAGCGGGACGTGAAAAAGGTGCTTTATGTGCTCTTTGTCGGCAACCGCGGCCTGTGCGGCGTTTACAACACGGCGCTCCTGAAATACGCCGAGAGCTGTCTCGAGCGCGAGGGGCGCGATGCCTCCGTTCTCGTCTGCGGACGCTGGGGGCGCGATCTGATCGCCGCGTCCGCGCTGCCGGTCGCGGGCACGCTCCCGGAGCTGCCCGACGCGCCGACCATGGAGGAGGTCAAAGCGATCTCTGACGATCTCAAAGACCGGTATCTCTCCGGCGAGGCGGACGAGATCGTGCTTCTCTATGAGCACTACGCTTCCGCGCTGCGCCAGGAACCCTGTGCGAAAAAGCTGCTCCCCATCGAACCGCCAAAGGGCGGCGCGGCGGAAAAGAGCGTCATCCTCGAGCCGGACGGCAAGTCCCTGGTGGACAGCCTCGTCGGGCTGTATATCGACAACACGGTCCGTGCCGTCGTATTGGAGGCAAAGACCGGCGAGCACTCCGCGCGGATGACGGCGATGACCGCCGCCTCCGACAATACCGAGCAGCTGCTCGCAAAGCTCAATCTGGAGCTGAACCACGCGCGCCAGAGTGCGATCACCACGGAGATCTCCGAGATCGTCGGCGGCGCAAACGCTTTGCAATCGGGTAAGGAGGGAAAGCGTGGATAAAGGTGAAGTCAAAAGAGTCATCGGCCCCGTGGTCGATGTTCAGTTTGCCCCGGAGGATCTGCCGGAGCTGTATAACGCCATCGAGATCGAGCTGCCCGACCGCAAGGTGACGCTCGAGACCGTTCAGCAGACCGGCGGCGGCGTCGCGAGGTGCATTGCGCTCTCCGCAACGGACGGGATCTCGCGCGGCATGAGCGCGCGCAACACCGGCGCGCCGATCACGATGCCGGTCGGCGAGGCCACGCTCGGCCGCATGTTCAACGTCGTCGGCGAGCCGATCGACGGCAAGGGCGAGGTCAGGGCCGAAAAGCGCCTGCCGATCCATCGCGAGCCCCCTTCCTTTACCGAGGTGCGCCCCTCGACCGAGGTGCTGGAGACCGGCATCAAGGTCGTCGACCTGCTGGCGCCCTATGCCAAGGGCGGCAAGATCGGCCTGTTTGGCGGCGCGGGCGTGGGCAAGACCGTGCTGATCATGGAGCTCATACGCAATATTGCCTATGAGCACGGCGGCTACTCCGTGTTTGCCGGCGTCGGCGAGCGCAGCCGCGAGGGCAACGATTTGTGGAACGAAATGAACGAATCCGGCGTCATCAACAAGACGGCGCTGGTCTTCGGCCAGATGAACGAGCCGCCCGGAGCGCGTCTGCGCGTTCCGCTCTCGGGCCTCACGATCGCCGAGGATTTCCGTGACCGCAGCGGCCAGGATGTGCTGCTGTTCATCGACAACATCTTCCGCTTTACCCAGGCGGGCTCCGAGGTCTCGGCGCTGCTTGGCCGCATGCCCTCGGCCGTCGGCTATCAGCCGACGCTCGCCACCGAGATGGGCACGCTGCAGGAGCGCATCACCTCAACGACGAAGGGCTCGGTCACCTCGGTGCAGGCGATCTATGTCCCCGCCGACGACCTGACCGACCCCGCCCCGGCGACCACCTTTGCCCATCTTGACGCGACGACCGTTCTTTCGCGTTCGATCGCGGAGCTCGGCATTTATCCGGCGGTGGACCCGCTGGATTCCACCTCCCGCATCCTCGATCCCGCCGTGATCGGCAAGACGCATTACGAGACCGCGCGTGCCGTGCAGAGTGTACTGGAGAAGTACCGCCAGCTGCAGGATATCATCGCGGTGCTCGGCATGGACGAGCTTGGGGCGGAGGACCGCGCGGTCGTAAACCGCGCCCGCCGCATCCAGCGCTTCCTCTCCCAGCCCTTCCACGTGGCGGAGAACTTTACCGGCATGGAGGGACGCTATGTGAAGATCGAGGACACGATCAAGGGCTTCCAGGCGATCCTCGGCGGCGACGTCGACGACCTGCCGGAGCAGGCCTTCCTGCTGTGCGGCACGATCGACGAGGTCATCGCCAAGCGCGGCGAGTATTAAAAGAGGGCTGAACGATGGAAGATCGGATCGCGCTGAAAATCGTCACCGCGGACGGCGTTGTGCTTGAGCGGCAGGTCAGTTACGTCTCAATCCCGACGCCGGACGGCTCGGTCGGCATTCTCGCCGATCATGCGCCGATGCTCTGCGCCGTGGGCAGGGGCGTCATCCGCTGCCGCTATGAGGGGACGCAGACGACCACCGTATCGGTACAGGGCGGCGTGGCCGGTATTGACGACAACAAGCTTGTGATCCTCGCCGAAGAGGCGCGGATGAAAGAATAAAGAAACGGGAACGCCCGCTGCAAAACGCAGGCGTTCCCGTTTCTTGTTATATTTGCCGCGGAAAGAAACAAAGCGTGTTGCGGAACGCGCGATGGCGTGATAAAATTATATAATAAAATGGGTTAAAAGATACTTTGCGGTCGATCCGGATCGGCAAAGCGACCCGCCGCGTCATGCGGTCAACAAACAAGAGAGGATAATAAAGATGCTTACGATCGATTCTCTGCGCGCTTTCGGCGCCAACGTGGACGAGGGACTGGGACGGTGCATGAAGAACGAGTCGTTCTATCTGCGCATGGTGCGGATGGGCTGCGCGGATGCGAACTTTGAAAAGCTGGCGCAGGCCGTCGGGCAGAACGACCTGAACGCCGCCTTCGAGGCGGCCCACGCGCTCAAGGGCGTCATGGCGAATCTCGCGCTCACGCCGATCGCGGCGCCCGTCGCGGAGCTGACAGAGCTGCTGCGCGCGAAAACACCCGGCGATTACCGCGAGGACGTGAAAAAGATCCTGGCTGCGCGAGACTCGCTCAAAGCGCTCGACGAATAAAGACGCGTTTTCCGGCCAGGCTTCTTGCCGCCGGAGCAAAGGAAAGAAGAGAGGGGGGAGGCCTGTGCAAATCAAAAAACCGCTTGCGCTGCTGCTGGCGCTTGCGCTGCTGCTGTGCGGCTGCGGCGCGCCCGGTGCAGCGGCGCCGCCGCAGCTTGAGCGAAGCGTATCGTCGGCCTCCGCCTCCGCGGTAAGCGCGAAAACCGGCGGCTATGTCGCCCCACCGTTCGAGGACGCTGTTTTCAATGAAGCTGCCGCGGAGGGAGCCGCAAACGCGCGTCTCGACCTCTCCTCGGTGGAAAAGGGCTATGTCGCGGTTTCGGCCGTTTCGGACAAGCGATTGAAATTCCAGGTGATCTGCGGCGAGGAGACCTATACCTACAACCTCCCCGGCGACGGCACGCCGACCATTTTTCCGCTTTCCTGCGGGAACGGTTCCTACCGCTTCCGCGTGATGGAGAACGTCGCGGAGAAGAAATATGCCGAGGCCTACTCGACAAGCCGGAACGTGACGCTGCAGGATGAATTTCAGCCCTTCCTCCGGCCGAACGTCTATGTGCCCTACAATGCCGGATCCGACTGCGTGAAAAAGGCCGCTGAGCTCGCCGCCGGCGCGGACAGCGAGATCGACGTCGTCGCGGCGGTGTACCGCTTCATCGGCGCCACCGTCCGCTATGACCGGGAAAAGGCCGAGACGGTTGCCTCCGGCTATCTGCCCGACCCGGACGAGACGATGCGCACCGGCAAGGGGATCTGCTTCGATTACGCGGCGCTCGCCGCCTCGATGCTGCGCAGCCAGGGGATCCCGACCAAGGAGATCTTCGGCTATGTGTCGCCGGACGACGTCTATCACGCGTGGAATATGTTTTATACCGCGGAAAGCGGTTGGGTGACGGTAAGCTTTGAAACCAGCAAGGACGACTGGAACCGTATGGACATGACCTTTGCCGCCAACGGGGCCGACGACAAATTCATCGGCGACGGCAGCAATTATTCGGATCTCTACTGGTATTGAGCAAGGAGAGGAAGAACAATGAGTAAGAAAAAATTGGACGATCTCGGCGTCAGCGCGTTTTGCGAGAGCATGGCGATGATGGTGCAGGCCGGCATCCAGACCGACGAGGCCGTGGGGCTGCTGCAGAGCGAGCACGGCGGCGAGGCCGGCGTGCTGGAAAAGGGACTTGCCGTGATGAAGGAGCAGGTCGACGGCGGCGCCTCGCTTGCCGCTGCGATGCGTGCGAGCGGGATCTTTCCGGATTATGCGCTCGACATGATCGAGGCGGGCGAAAGCGCCGGCCGTCTCGAGGACGTGCTGTTCCGTCTTGCGGGGTATTACGCCGACCAGAAGACCATCTCCGAAAAGCTGCGCAACGCCGTGACCTATCCGGCGGCGATGCTGGTGCTGATCATCGCGGTGCTCGCGGTCATGCTCATCATGGTGCTGCCCGCCTTTACGGACGTGTACAATACGCTGACCGGCAGCCTTGCCGCGTCGAGCTATCGCTATGTCTACTGGGCCTATGCCTTCTGCTGGATCGCGCTTGTCGCGATGGTGCTGCTCGCCGCCGTGCTTGTCGGCGGGCTTGCGATGTGGGAAAACGGCAGGCGCAACAGGGTCGAGGCGCTGCTGCGCCGCAGCAGGCTCTGCTCGGCGATCCTCGAGAGCATGGGCATGTTCCGCTTTACCTCCGCGCTCTCCACCTTCCTCGCCAGCGGCGAGATGCAGGACGACGCGATGAAGAAGAGTCTGCCGATGACGAAATGCGCCCCGGTGGAGGAAAAGCTCTCCCACTGCCTTGCCCGCATGGAGGAGGGGCATTCGATCGCCCAGAGCGCCTATGACGAGGAGCTCTTCGAGCCGGTCTACGGCCGTATGCTGCTCGCGGGCGAGCGCAGCGGCAATATGGAGCATGTGCTCGGCAGGCTGACAGCGCTGCTCGAGGAGAAGTGCAAAAACCTCGTCGACCGGCTCGTCGGCATCGTCGACCCGCTGCTCTCCGGCGTGCTGATGGTTACGGTGGGGCTTTCGCTGCTCAGCGTGATGCTCCCGCTGATCGGCATGATGAACTCCGTCGGCTGAGGAGGATGGGAGATGTATTCGGACAAGGCTGAAAAAAACCGGTCCTGGCTCTGGTATACGCTGGCCGCCGCCGTGCTGATCACGCTGATCTGGCTGTTTATCCGCTCGGCGGGCGGGCGCGAGAACCGCGAAAACGCCGCCGCCGCGATCCGCGAGGCCGTCGAGACGAGCGCGCGCCAGTGCTACGTGGTAGAGGGCGTCTATCCGCCGGATCTGCACTATCTCGAGGAAAACTACGGCCTGCAGATCAACACGGCCGAATTCTATGTGGTCTATGATATTTACGCCTCCAACATGCCGCCCACGGTAAAGGTGGTCGCCAAGTGAGAGGCAGATCTATCCCGAAAGGAGGGAGCGCAGCATGCGGGAAAAACACACGTCCGGTCTCGGCCTTGCGATGATCGGGATCGCCGCAATCTTTCTGGCGGGCTTTTTCCTGTTGGTGGTTTTCGGCGCCCAGAGCTATCGCGGCACGGTATCCGGCCGCGGAGAGAATATGGACACGCGCGCGCTCGCGGCCTATCTTCCGACCGTCGTGCGCGGCAGCGACCGCGCCGGTGCGATCACGCTGCGCGAGGATCCCGTTCTGGGGGACGTGCTGGTGATTGCGGACGGCGAGAGCGGCTATGCGACCCATCTCTACCGCTTCGAGGGGATGCTGATGGAGGACTATGCCCGCATCGGCGCCGCGCTTTCGCCCGAGCGCGCCCAGCGCATCGCCGCGACAGCGCGCTTTGAGGTAGAGCTCACGGACAAGCTCATCGTGGTCGAAACCGACGCGGGACGCGTGCTGATCCATCCACGCAGCGGAGGTGAGACGGCATGAAAAAGGAAAACCATGTCACGGCCTTTTATCTCGAGGTTTTGCTGCTGACGGTGGGGCTGATCGGGATCGTCCTGGTGCTGACGCAGATCTTTGCCCTCGGCCGCCGCGAGAGCGCCGAGGCGCGCGAGCTGACCGACGCCGTCTGCCTGGCCCAGAACGCGGCGGAGGCCTTTGCCGCGTCGGCCGATCCGGAGGAGCTGTGCGCCATCCTCGATGAGGGCGGCAGCGCGGAGCTTGCCCGGATCGGCGGCGCCGCAGCCGTCCGCGCGTCCTATGACGCCGATCTGAGAGCAAACGGTGACGGTGTCTTCCTTGTCACCGTCACCTGGAACGAGGAGAGCGCCGACGCCGGCGTTCTCGTGCGCAGCCGCATCACCGTGACCGGACAAGACGGGACGCGGGAGATCTATTCGCTCGAGACGGCGTCGTTTCGAAAGGGGGCGGCGGCATGAAGCACGTACCGATCAAGCTCGGACCGCTTGCGCTGCTGCTCGCGGTGATCAGCATCTGCCTTACGACGCTGGCGCTGCTGAACGTCTCCACGGCGAAGGCGGACGAGCGCCTGGCCGAGAAATTTGCCGAGACCGTCCAGACGCGCTATGCCCTTGAAACCGAGGGGCAGGAGCTGCTCGAACGGCTTTACGCCGGGGAAGAGGACGGCTGGGAGCGGCGCGGGGACGGCACGCTCTGGCGCTCTGTTGAAAAAGACGGCGTCACGCTGCAGATCGGTCTTCGCGGCGAGGGCGCGGACGGCTATACCGTGCTGAACTGGACGCAGGAAAAAGAGTGGGAACAGGATCTGCATATCGCCGATCTCTGGGACGGCAACTGAGAGGTAACGACAATGACTGTACTGGAAATACTGCACAGAGCCATCGAGCTGGACGCGGCGGACATCTTTCTGGTCGCGGGGCTGCCCGTCACGTTCAAATGCGGCGGCAAACAGGTGCGCGCGCAGGAGGACTTCCTCCGCCCTGACGCGATCGCCGTGCTGGTCGACGAGATCTATACCGTCGGCCGCCGCGACCGCGCCAATCTCGAGCGCGGCGCCGACGACGACTTTTCCTTCGCCGTGCCGCAGCTCGGGCGCTTTCGCGTCAACGTGTTCCGCCAGCGCGGCTCGCTGGCCGCGGTGCTGCGCGTGATCAAGTTCGGCCTGCCCGACCCGCAGAAGCTCGGCATCCCCGAAAGCGTGCTTTCCCTTGCGGACAATAAAAAGGGGCTGGTGCTGATCACGGGCTCGGCCGGCACGGGCAAGTCCACGACGCTCGCCTGCATGATCGACCGCATCAACCGCAGCCGCGACTGCCATATCATCACGATGGAGGATCCCATCGAATACATCCACCGCCACGACAAGGCGATCGTTACCCAGCGTGAGATCTCGATCGACACGCCGGGCTATCTCGAATCGCTGCGCTCGGCGCTGCGCGAGAGCCCCGACGTGATCCTGCTCGGCGAAATGCGCGACTATGACACGATCTCCGCGGCGCTGACCGCGGCGGAGACGGGCGTGCTGCTTTTAAGCACGCTGCACACCTCAAGCGCGGCGAACACGATCAACCGCATCCTCGATGTGTTCCCCGCCAACCAGCAGAAGCAGGTCAAGATCCAGCTCGCGCAGATCCTCAAGGGCGTCGTCTGCCAGCAGCTCGTCCCCTCGACGGACGGCGGGCAGCTGCCTGTGTTCGAGATCATGAAGAGCAACGTCGCGATTGCCAATATGATCCGCGAGGACAAGCTGCACCAGCTCGAATCCGCCATGCAGGCCGGCGCGGCCGACGGCATGTGCACGATGGACGGCAGCCTCCTGAAGCTCTATCGCGAGGGAAGGATCACCAGAGATACAGCGCTGATCTCCTGCGTGAACTATGAGAACATGGTCAAGAGGCTCGGCGCCTGAAAAGAAACGGAGGGATGAGACGTGAGGATCGCACAGACGAAAACCGATGTTTTGTATGTCCGCATGCTCGGCGGCTTTTCCGTGCTGTGGAACGGCAAGCTGGTCGCCGGCGGCTCGAAGGGCAGCGAATCGCAGATGTCCGACCTGCTGCAGATCCTGCTGCACGACCGGGAGCACGGCGTGACGCGCGACCGGCTCGAGGAGCTGCTGTTTGAAGACCGCGACATGTCCAACGTCCACCACGCGCTGCAGAGCGTGATCTACAACACGAAGAAAAAGCTCCTCAAGGCAGGCCTGCCGCCGGTAAACTTCATTGAGCAGCGCCGCGGCGTGTTCTTCTGGACAGATGCGCTGCAGATCGTGGAGGACGCGGCGGAGTTCGAGCGCCTTGTCAACGAGGCGGAGGCGACGGACGACCGCGATGAGAAGCTGGCGCTGTACATGGACGCGGCGCACTGGTATAACGGCGAGTTTTTGCCGACCAAGACCTCGGTGATCTGGGTGTCGCAGGAAGCGCGCCGGCTCAAGGGCATGTTCTGCCGCTGCGTGGAGAACGCGGCGGAGATCCTGCGCGCGAACGAGGACTATTTCCAGCTTGAGGAGCTCGGCTCGGTCGCAAGCGGTGTCGATCCGCTCGCCGACTGGGAGAGCCTGACGATGGAGGCGATGGTCTCCCTCGGCCGCTATGAAGAGGCGAGAAAGCTTTACAACGATACCGAGCAGTTTTATTTCAACGAGCTCGGTCTGCGCCCGTCGCAGAAGATGCTGGACCAGTTCAACCGTCTCGGCGCCGAGGAGATGCGCCAGTATGCCGCGCTCGACGTCATCCAGGCCGAGCTGACCGGCCAGAACGACCGCCTCCCGGGCGGGTATCTGTGCAACTACACGGTTTTTACCGGGATCTACCGTATGGTCGAGCGCATGCTCGAGCGCGGCGGCCAGTCGGTGTATCTGATGCTGTGCACGGTCGTCGACGGCAAGGGCAACCCGATAAAGGACGGCAGCGCCCTGGAAGAGCTGACGCGCCGCATGGGCGACGCCGTGCGTCATTCGATCCGCCGCGGCGACGCGATGTGCCAGTACGGCAGGGGCCAGTATCTGGCGCTGCTCGTCAATACGACGCGCGAAAACTGCGCGATCGTGCAAAAGCGTATCAACGAACGCTTCATCATCGGCCGCCAGCGCTCCCGGATAGAATATTATGTAAACAGCATGTTCTGGGTCCCGACGATCGAAATGACCGACCCGAGCATGAGACAGGGGTAAGGCGATGGGAAAAACACAGTGGTATATCGGCGCGCCGAACGGCGTGGTGCTGTGCATCAACGGCAGCAACGAGGGCGACCTCTCGGGCGTGTTTTATCACAGCTATTCCACCGAGAGTGTTCCCTTCAGCGGGATCGGACAGATGGTCCTGCGGATGGAAAAGCTGTATGATTATCTTCGCTTTCCCTATCCCGGCACGAACAGCCGGACGTTCGGGGAAGAAAAAAAGCTGACAAGAATGACCGAAGAAAGGAAAAAAATTATGAGTGACGACGCGCTTTTATCAAAACACGGGGACATCGGCACGTTCATCGTCCGCGTCCAGCACAGACAGAACAGCAGCTGGCAGGGCAGGATCACCTGGATGGAGGAGGATAAGACCGTCCAGTTCCGCTCGGTCTGGGAGATGATCAAGCTGATCGAAAGTGCGGTCGATCTGGTCAGCGAGCCGGAGGAGACGCCCGAAGAGGCCTGGATCGACAAGGACGGGCAGAAATAAGCCCTATAAAGAAAGACAGACCCCGCCCTGCGGTTATTATCCGCAGGGCGGGGTCTTGTTTTGATTCGAACAGGATCAGAAGATCACGTTCATATCCGTCTCGTCGGGCATGCCGTTGATGCGGATGCTCTCGGAGAACTGCCAGATGTCAAAGCCGCGGTAGTCCGGCAGCGCGAAATCGTTCGTATACACGGCGTACCAGACCTGATAGGGGGCGACGTCCTCGAGACGCAGCGAGCGGGAGAAGAAAAACTCGCCCGCGTAGACGCCGGCCTCATAGCCGGCCTCCTCGATCTTGCCGCAGAAGGCCTTGACGACGGCTGCGCGCTGGAAGAGATTGAGCCTGTCGGCGCGCCCGCGCGGATATTCGCCGGAATACTCCAGATCGTAATAAATCGGCATATCCAGCGTCACGCCGGATCTCTTCAGGATGTCGAGGGCGAATTCAGCCTCCTCGACCGCCTCCTTGGCATTGATCGCGTTGGAATAGAAATAGGCGCCGACCTCAAGCCCGGCCTCCTTGGCTCCCTGAAGATAGAACCCGCCGTTCGTGCCCTGGCGATAGGAGTCCTCGTCCTCAAAGAGGATGCCTTTTTCCCAGGTGCGGCCCGCGACGCGCACGATCGCAAAATCGATGCCGCCGGCCTTGACGGCGTTCCAGTCGATGGCGGAATTGAAATAGGACACGTCGATGCCGAGCTTCGCGGCCTTCACGCCGTCGGGATCAAAGAAATAAAGCCTGCCGTCGATGTTCTTCAGCCCCGTTACCAGCTGTCCGGCCTTGTTGGCGTAATAGGTCTTTCCACCAAGCTCGATCCAGCCGGTACGCAGTCTCGCCGGCGCGGCGTCGGGATTGCGCTCGGCCGTGATGGCAAAGCCGTCGTCAACGACGCCGTCGGCAAGGATCAGCTCGATGCGCTCGGTCTGCTCCTCAGTATAGTAATCCGTCCACTCCACCGCGTCGTCGCCCAGCTCTTCGCGCGTGGTGGGCGTGCCGTCGCTGCGGAAATACGAAACGGTGCGCCGCTCGCCGCAGACGAGGACGCCGTCCTCCTCGACGGGCGCGACGTTGCTCTCCGTGCCGTCGGCAAGAAGCAGACAGCCGTTCTCGCCGACCTCATAATGATAGAGGTATGCCGGATCGGGCTCGGTATAGGGGTCGAGTCCATAGATCGCAAAGAGCGTCTCAACGCCGTACGGCGCGGTGCCGGACGGACGATCCTCAACGAGACAGGTCTTGCTCTCGGGGACGGAAAAGCCCTCGAAGGGGGGCATCGAGACGGTGTATTCACCGCCGACGAGATACTCGGCGTAATAGTGGCCGTTGATGTCGGTCAGGACGCTGTGGCTCTCGCCGTCCTCATAGCGGATCTCCAGCGGGAAGGCAAAGCCCGGAACGACGAGTCCCTCGGTGTCGCAGACGACGATGTCCAGCACCTCGGCCGAGGTCACGATGTCAAAGGTGAGCTGCTGCGGCACATACGGGGTGGGGGCGGGTGTCGGCGCCGGGCTCGCGGCCGGAGCGGCGGGCGCGGCGGTGACGGAAGCGTCCGGGGCGCTCTCTTCCGCCGGAGCGGAGAGCGAGCGGGCATAGAGCGCCGAAACGTACACGAGCGCCGCCAGCAGCAGCAATATGACCGGCACCAGGATCAGAACATGTCTGGCCGGCTTTTTTTTCAGCTTCGTTTTTTCCATATCATACCCTGTCGATAAGATCGCGGATCATAGTATACAAGGTAACGCATAACGACGCAAATTGTCAATAAGCAATCGGTTCCGACACGCCTCGACGGCGTATTTTTTAAGATTTTCCGCTCACACGGGGAAAGAAAAAACGGCGCATCCCCACTTTTAATCAAAACAAATGCAGAGAAGAAGATTGATTCCCCACATGAAAGAAAAACAGGGGCGTGAAAAGTGCATCACGCTCCTGTATGACAGTTTCCTTGATAAGACGCCCTCACGCGCTCTCCGCCGCCTCCGCGGGGAGGGAGAACTCAGCCGAATAGTGGTCGTCCTCGATTCTGGAGCTGAAGCTGCCGCCCATGGCCTGCATGATCTTCGTGCAGGTGCGCAGCCCAATCTTGGTGCTCTCGACGCGGGAGACGTTTTTCGCGATCACGTTCGACACGCACAGACTCAGCCGTCCCTCCGAAAGCTCCGAGAGAAAGACGACGGGGCTCTTCTTATCGGCATATTTTTTCGCGTTCGTGACGAGGTTGTCCATCACGCGCTTGAGGTACATCGCGTCGGCGACGACGGTGCACTCGCCCTCGAAGGGAATCTGGCGGATCTCAAAGCCCGCGTCGGAGAGATCGAACGCAGCCTCGCCGACCAGCTGCTCAAGCAGCAGCCGCGCGTCATAGCGCTCGCGCTCCATCTCCAGCTCCGAGCGGCCGAATACGAGAAAGTATTTGAACAGCTCGTCCGTCAGCTCCTTGAGCTCCAGCGCCTTGGCATAGGCCGAGGCGGCGAAGCGCTCGCGGCTCTCGGCGTCGCCGTTTCCCTCGGTCAGCAGCCCGAGATAGCCGATCAGGCTGGTCATCGGGGTGCGGATGTCGTGGGAAATGGCGGTGATGAGCTCGCTGTTGGCCTCCCAGGCGCGCTTTTCGTTGCCCATACGCTCGATCACCGAGTGGCGCATATTGTCCATCTCGGTGGCGAGGACAGAGATCTCGTCGCCGCCCGCGGTCGTGATCGGCGCCTCGAGGTCGCCCGAGCCGATGACCACAGCCTCCTCCGAGAGGTCGATGATCCGGTCGGTCACGCGGCGGATATAGAGGAACATCACCGCGATAAAGGCGACGGACGCGAGGATGAGCGAGCCGATGAGGAACAGGTTCTTCTCATGCGTCTGGGAGCTGTCGCCGATCGCGATCTGATACTCGCCGTCGGTAAAGCGCATCGGGTACAGCTTGCCGTATATGCCCGCGATCTCGATCAGGTCGCTGATCTGGTTGTTCAGCGGCGTCTGCGCGCCGCGGCGGACGCTGTAATTGCCGCCGCGCCCGGTGACGACGATCGTCACATACTCCCGCTCGGCCGTCCAGCGCGCGATGGCGGAGGAATCGGTCCCGGCGAGGGCGTTCTGCCGCACATAGATGTTAAAGTCCGTATAGATCTGCGCCTTGCGCGCGGAGACAGACTCGCTGCTCATATAGACCTTGTCGATAAAGTAATTGCCCACGCCGTAGGAGAGCGCGAATACGCCGATCGCCGCAAGCAGCGCAAGCAGCGCGGCGATGAGCATCTTCGCGTTCAGGCTTGCGCGCGAAAGAAATCGCTTAATCAATCTGATAGCCCTTTCCCCAGACGGTACGGATGATCTTCGGGCTCGAGGGGTTCTCCTCGATCTTGCGGCGCAGGTTCAGCACATGGACCATCACGGTGTTGCCCGAGCCGGGGAGGAAGCGCTCCTTCCACACGGCCTCATAGAGATCGGGCGTGGTGACGGTTGCGCCGCGGTTGTGCAGCAGGTACTCCAGGATCGCGTACTCCGTGTCGGTCAGCGCGATGGGGTTTCCGGCGCTCTTGACGCTGTGGGTCGCGAAATCGATCTCCAGATTCTCCACTGCGAGCGCCGCCTCCGGCTTGCCGCGGTATTCCTTATACCGCCGCAGCAGCGAGCCGACCTTGGCCAGCAGCTCGTCGTGCGAAAAGGGCTTGGACAAAAAGTCGTCCCCGCCGCTGCGATAGGCGGAGAGCCTGTCCTTTTCGGCGGATTTGGCCGTGAGGAAGAGGACTGGCGCGTTCGTGATGCCGCGGATCGCGTCGCAGGCCTCCAGCCCGGACATGCCCGGCATCATCACGTCGAGGATGATGAGATCGATATCGGAATTCTCCTGCACCGCGCGGATGGCGGCCGGACCGTCCTCCGCCTCGGTGACGTTATAATCGTCGTGCAGCAGCAGACGCAGCACCTGGCGGATGTCTGCGTCGTCGTCCACGATCAGAATATGGGATCTTGCAGCCATAGTCGTTACACCTCGTTTTCGGTAAGGGCGACCCAGGGCAGGCGCACGGGCGCAAAGCGGCCGCGCGGCGCAGGGATCGTCAGCATGATTATACCACATTTTTACTCGGAAACAATTGCTTGCCACACGTTTAAGAAAGCTTAAGAGACATTTTCGCGCAGGTATGCTACAATGCATTCGGACATAAGAGGAGAAGCCCCGTCCTTTGCGGCCTGCGGCCGCCACGTACAGAATGATAAAACCTTTTTGGAGGAAATAGCATGAAGAAAACGTTTCGTGCGCTGATCGCCTCGGTGCTCGCTGTGATGATGATCTTCTCTCTCGCAGCCTGCGGCTCGAAGGAGAGCGGCGGCAGCGCGGCCAAGCCCGGCAACACCGGCAAGACCGGCGGCAAGGAAGCCGTGCCGGAATTCGTCTATGTCTCTTCGTTTGAAAAGGCGGACAACAACAACCGCCCGATGGGCGCGGCCTGCTTTACCGAGACGGGCTTTTACGCCACGTCCTCCGACGTGGTCGGCCAGCGCGAGCCTCGCGAAGGCGAGGTCAAGGAATGGGAAGGCCAGTTTGATATTATCCGTGAAACGCTGGAATTCGTGACCTATGACGGAAAGGTAAGCAAGCTCTCCGGCTACACGCCCTTTGAGCCCGAAGTCCCCGAAAACCACAATTTCAACGTCGAGCTCAGCTCTCTTGCGACCAATGCCGACGGCGAGCTCGCCGCGCTCTACCATACCTCGGAGACCTGGAGCGACGCGCCCGAGGGCGTGACGGAGAACGACGAGGCCTACTGGGATTATTTCCAGTATGTCGAAAACTGGTATCTCCGCACGATGGACAAGACCGGCGCCGAGAAGACCCTCGTCAAGCTGAACTCCGGCGATAGCGACGAATGGTTCTGGCCGAACGGGCTGAGCTTTGCCGGCGACAAGATCCTCATCGCGGCCAACACCGGGCTGACCGTCATGGGCGCCGACGGCAGCAATCCCTCCCAGATCACGATCGCGGGCTATGTCAACAGCATCTTTACGATGAAGGACGGCTCGCTCGGCGTCGCCTACAGCGATGAGATGACCGGCGAGACCAAGATCGCCGCGATCGATCCCGCGACCGGCCGCGTCGCCCAGACCTGGGACGGCCCGCGCTATGCCTATTCCTTCTTCACCGGCGGCGGAGATTACGATCTGTATTACCAGAGCGGCATCAACATCTACGGCTTCAACCTCGAGAGCGGCGAGAACGAAAAGCTCTTCGACTGGCTGAACGTCGACGTCCTGTCGAACAATCTCGCCGGCTTCTCGGTCAAGGACGACGGCAGCTTCATCGCCGTGACCAACAGCTGGGATGCGAAATATGAGAACGTCACGACCGAGTTCGTGACCATTGAGAAGAAGTCCTATGCCGAGGTGCCGCAGAAGGAGAGCCTGACGCTGGCCTGCCAGTGGGCAGACGGCCCGCTGCAGGAGGCGGTCATCCGCTTTAACCGCAACAGCAACGTGCGCATCGAAGTGATCGATTACTCCCAGTATAACACCGACGAGGACAACAACGCCGGCCTCAACAAGCTGACGACCGAGATCATGTCCGGCTCGCTGCCTGACATCCTCTCGCTGCAGGGCATGCCGTATCAGCAGCTTGCCGCCAAGGGGCTGCTGGTAGACCTCTATCCCTTCATGGACGCCGACAGCGAGATCAGCCGTGACGACTTCCTGCCCAACGTCCTCCAGGCACTGGAGGAGAACGGCAAGCTCTGCTCCACGGTCTCTACCTTCAACATCGTCACGCTCGCCGGCGCGGCCCAGATCGTGGGCGACAAGCCGGGCTGGACCTGTGACGACGTCAAGGACGCCCTGGCCAAAATGCCCGAGGGCTGCACCGTCCTCGACCAGTTCACCACCAGCGGCGACATCCTGCGCGACGTGCTTACGCTCGACGCCGATTACTACGTCGACTGGACGACCGGCCAGTGCCGCTTCGACAGTCCGGAGTTCGCAGACCTCCTGGAGTTCTCCAGGCTCTTCCCGAACGCCTTTGACAGCGCGAACTTCAACTGGGACGAATACCAGAGCGACGAGGCCCGCATCAGCGAGGGCAAGCAGCTGCTGACCCGTCTGTATCTCGGCAGCTTTGACGACATCGCCAGCACCGAAGCCCAGTTCGGCGGCAACCTGACCTATATCGGCTTCCCGACCGCGTCGGGCGTCGGCAGCTATCTGAACGTCAGCTCCTGCTACGGCATCAGCTCCAGCTGCGCCGACAAGGAGGCCGCCTGGCAGTTCCTGCGCGGCTTTATGACCGAAAAGGGACTGGAGAAACAGAACTATTACTACGGCTTCCCGGCCAACCGGAACCTGCTCGACAAGCAGCTCAAGGAGGCCATGACCGTCGAGTATGAAAAGGATGAGAACGGAAACTACAAGCTCGATCCCGAAACCGGCGAGCGCATCCCCGTTTCCCGCGGCGGCTTCTGGATGGAAGGCATGGACGAACCCATGGAAATCTACGCGCTGACGCAGGAGCAGGCCGACAAGCTGATGGAGGTCATCAACACCGCCACCAAGCTCTACAGCCAGAACACGGCCGTGCTCAACATTATCACAGAGCAGACCGACGCCTTCTTCGCCGGCCAGAAGACCGCCGAAGAGGTGGGCAAGCTCGTCCAGGGCAAGATGAGCATCTATGTCAACGAGCAGCGCTGAATCAATCAAATCCAAATCTGCGGCGGAGAGCTTTTCTCCGCCGCAAAAACTGTCCGGAAATCTTACGCGGGGGAAAGAAAAATGAGGAAAGAGAACACTTTCCCTTGCGAAGAAATGAGAACTATGCTACAATATTTAGTTGAAAACCAAAGGAATCGATGGACGACGCATGACTGACAGACGAAAGGAAAAACGGAATAACAAGTGGCGCGACATCGCCGCGAGCCTATGCTTTCTCTCGCCGAGCCTGCTGGGCGTCGGGGTGTTCTTCATCCTGCCCTTCGGCGTCGTCGTGTACTATTCGATGATCGACGGCGTCGGCACGCGGAACTTTGTCTTTCTCGACAACTTTACAAAGCTCCTGTCAAACTCCGCCTTTTTGATGGCGGCGAAAAACACGCTGCTGTTCTCGGCGCTCGCGGTGCCGCTCGCGGTCGTGCTGTCGCTGGCGCTCGCGGTACTGCTCGAGGCGCGCATCCCCGGCAAGTCCACGTTCCGCACCTTCTTTTTAAGCCCGATGATGGTCCCCGTGGCCTCGGTCGTGCTGATCTGGCAGGTGCTGTTCAACTATAACGGCTCGGTCAACGAATGGATCTCGCTCTTTGGCGCGGATAAGATCGACTGGCTGCAGAGCGATTATAACATCTATGTCGTCGTGCTGCTGTTTCTGTGGAAGAATCTCGGATATTTCATGATCCTCTTCATGGCGGGGCTCGCCAATATCCCTAAGGAGCTGTTGGAGGTCGCGGACGTCGAGGGCGCGACGGAGCGCTATAAGTTCTTTGCCATCAAGCTGCGCTATCTCTCGCCGACGGTGCTTTTCGTGACGATCCTCTCGCTGATCAATTCCTTCAAGGTCTTCCGCGAGGTCTACCTCCTGACGGGGGACTATCCGCTGGGGCGGCTGTACATGCTGCAGCACTTCATGAACAACACCTTCCGCTCGTTCGACTATCAAAAGCTCTCCGCGGCGGCCGTGATCATGGCGATCGTCATGGTCGTGCTCATCGCCCTCCTCTTCAAGATCGAGGACTGGTTCGGAAAGGACGTGGAGGGATGAAGAAAAAACGCTATTTCTCCCGCGGTGTGATGTTTTTGCTGTGCCTGGTGTTCTCGGTGCTCTTCCTGCTGCCGACGGTGCTGACCTTTACCAACTCCTTTATGTCCGAAAGCGAGATCCGCTCGAACTACGGCATGATCTTCTCGTCTACGGGCGGCGGCTTTGTCTCGGAAAAGGTCAATCTGAAGTTCATCCCCGACAAGGTGACGCTCTCCCAGTACATCTCGGGTCTGATCAAATCCCCGAACTATCTGCTCAAATACTGGAACAGCATCCTCCTCGTGCTGCCGATCGTGATCCTGCAGGTCACGGTTGCCTCCGTCGCGGCGTACAGCTTTACGCGATGGCGCGGCAAGATCCGCGACGGCATCTTCTTTTTCTATGTGATCCTGATGCTGATGCCCTATCAGGTCACGCTGGTGCCGAACTTCCTCGTCAGCCAGTGGCTCGGCATCATCAACACCCCGTGGTCGATCATCCTGCCGGGCATGTTCGCGCCGTTCTCGGTCTTTTTGCTGACGAAATTCATGCGCCGCATCCCGTATTCGCTCATCGAGGCGGCCAAGGTCGACGGCGCCAACGAATGGCAGATCTTTACGAAGATCTGTCTGCCGGAGTGCCGCTCGGCGCTCTATTCGATCGCGATCCTGGTGTTCATCGATTACTGGAACATGGTCGAGCAGCCGCTGATCCTCTTAAAGGACGCCGACGCCCAGCCGCTTTCGGTGTTTCTGTCCAACATCAATTCCGGTGAGATCGGTCTCGCCTTCGCAATGGCGAGCGTGTATATGATCCCCTCGCTGCTGCTCTTCCTCCACGGCGAGGAATACCTTGTCGAGGGCATCGCCAACCAGGGCAGCGTCAAGGGATAAAAATACCTTATAGCCTTCCCCCCTCGGGGGAATTCCGGCTTTGCGCCGCCGGGGGCGGATAAAGCAAAGCTGGAATTTCCGCAGCCGCGCCGCTTTGCGGCATGAGTCTTCTGACGAGTGCCGAAAACGGCAATCGCGGCAAGGCGGGAAGTGGCAGACTTTGTCTGACGGATGAGGGACGCCGCAACTCGGCGCCGCCCTTCACTACTCTGCCTCCAACATCCTCATGAACGGAGCGTGTCGTATTTCATGGAGAACAAACCGAAAAACAGAGAATGGGTCAAAAACGCCGCGATCATCTTCCTCGCGGTGCTGCTGGTGCTCACCTTTTTCTCCAATACCATCATGAACCGCAGCCTCCCCGAGGCGGCGACGGAATATGTCCAGTCCGGCCCCATCACCGCCAAGGTACGCGGCACGGGCACGGTCGAGTCGCAGGGGAATTATGAGGTCAAGGCGCCTCAGACGCGCGAGATCCGCGCCGTGATGGTCAAGTCCGGCCAGCAGGTCGAGACGGGGGACGTGCTCTTTGTCCTCGGCAACGGCGACAGCGCCGAGATCGAGACGCTGACCGACCAGATTCGCCAGCTCAGGCTCAGCTATCAGCAGACCGCTGTCGGCGCGACGAATTACGGCGGCCAGCTGCAAAAGGCGCAGACCCGTTATAACAACGCCGTCGCGGCCGAGGCTGCGGCGCTCTCCCAGCTCAACGGCAATCCGGATTTTCAGAGCGCGCTCACCGCGTTAGAGAGCTCCAAGACCGAGCTCGCCTCCGCCGAGCTGAACTATAAGCTCGCCAACGAGACAGCGCTGCAGAGTATCGACAGTCTGCTTTCAGCTTTCAGTGACTTTGAAACGGCCTGCGCTTCCATTGGAGTCGATACCCTTGGGCTGAATGATGCTAAATATGCCATTAGCAATGCGCGACAGGCGCTTTTCAGCGCAGATGGGAGCTTGGCCTCTGTTACAACAGCATATGATAAATTGTCTGACGCAGAGTTTAAAGTCAAGCAATTTGAGTTAGAGCACAGTTCTGAGATACCGGAAACAATGCCAGAGTATGTTTCACTCACAACGTACTTAACTCAGTCGCTAGGCTATGTTTCTGACGATAGCAAAAATAATGATGTGATAGACACCGTTAACGCGCTCATGAAGGCGATCGAGCGCAACACCTCCGCCCAGAATCTCTACGACGGCTTTTCGAGCATGTTCACCGACAGCTATAACGCCGCCGTGGCCGAGCGCCAGGCCGCCGAGGCTGCGCTCAAGACCCTGCAGGACAGCGCCGACGATTATAACCGCCAGGCCGCGCTGACGGGGCTGAGCCTGCAGGATCTGAGCTATCAGATCGAACGGGCGCAGCAGAAGCTCAACGAGCTGACCGGCGGCAGCGACAACCAGATCCTGTCGAATGTCTCCGGCACGGTGAGCGAGATCTCGGTCACGGCCGGCACGACCGCCACCAAGGACCAGGTCATCGCCAAGATCGAGGTGCCGGACATGGGCTATACGCTCAGCTTTTCCGTCACGACCGACCAGGCCAAGCGTCTGCGCCCCGGCGACAGCGCCAGCGTGACCAGCTTCTATTGGGGCAGCACGATCGAGGCGACGCTCTCCGCCATCAAGCCGGACCCGAAAAACCCGCAGACCAACCGCCTGCTGGAGTTTGACGTTACCGGCGACGTGACCGCGGGCACGCAGCTGTCGCTTGCCATCGGCGAGCGCAGCGCCACCTATGACATCATCGTGCCCAACAGCTCGATCCGCTCGGACGCCAACGGCAAGTTCGTTCTGGTGGTCCAGGCCAAGAACTCCCCGCTCGGCAACCGCTATTTTGCCAAGCGCGTCAACGTCGAAGTTATTGCCAGCGACGACAACAACTCCGCCGTCACGGGCAGCCTCAATTACGGCGACTATGTCATCACGACCGCGAGCGCCCCGATCAAGAGCGGCGACCAGGTGAGAATGGCCGAGGGCTGATACCATGAAGATCAGCCGAAAAAGAAAGATCTGGTTTTGCATCTGCGCCGCGCTGCTGCTCCTCGGTCTCGTCTGCGCTTTTGCCGTCAGGCTGCTGTCGAGCCGCCTGCTGACCCAGCAGGAGGCCGCACGCTGGCAGGGCGAGAGCGAGCAGAGCTTCCTCCAGCACAGCTGCTTTCTGCCCGACGGGGCAAAGGTGGGACTCAACGAGGTCTATGCCTTTCGCTATGCGATGCTCGACGCATTCCGCAACGCCGGGATCGAGTGGAGCGACGGCCTCTATCCCTTCATCGACGCCTGGAGTCATGAGGGCAAGGTGACGATCAGCGGCGACCAGGGCAGCACCGAGGCGCCGGTCCTGGCCGTGGGGGGCGAGTTTTTCGCCTTCCACCCGCTGCGGCTTTTGAGCGGCAGCTATATCAGCGAAAGCGACCTCTCGCCCGACCGTGTCGTGCTTGACCGCGAGCTCGCCTGGGAGCTGTTCGGCGGCGTCGAGCTCGACGGCATGCGCGTCCAGATCAACGGGGTCGACTTTGTCGTCGGCGGCGTGGTCGACCGCGAGGGCGACAGTGCCAGCCGCCGCGCCTATACCGGCGAAAAGGGCTTTTTCATGAGCTATGACGCCTACCGCGTGATCACCGAACAGGACAAGGTCGACTGCTATGAGGTCGTGATCCCCGAGACCGTCAAGGGCTTCGGCGCCCAGCTCATCTCCGATAAATTCCCGCTCTCTGACGGCGAGTCCGTCGTCAACACCGGGCGCTTTGATTTCTGGCGTCTGATGCGGATCGCAAAGGATCTGCCCTCGCGCGCCGCCCACGCCGGGTCGGTGCGGTATCCTTACTGGGAGAACGCCGCGCGCATCACCGAAAACGAATGCGCCGCGCTCAGCGCGCTCGAAGCGGCGCTGCTCCTGCCCGCTGCGATCACGCTCCTTGTCGAGCTCGTCCGTCTCCTTGCCCGCGGCAAGACCGCGCTGGAGGAGGATCTGATCCCCAAAGCGAAGGAGGGCGTGGAGGAGGCCGTGCGCGTGCAGGCCCGGAAGCGCTGGGAGAAGAAACACCCGGAGGACAAAAACTGATATCTTCCCAGCCAAAACCGGCGCCGGAAGCGGAAGCTTTTCCGGCGCCGGTTTGCTTTGGCGAAAGGGAAGATATAATTTTATATTGAAAAGCGCAAATAACGTATGCTACAATTATTGGAAAGAAGCACGCCGGAAGACTGTATGGTTTGCGGGAGAGAAAAATGGACAGGATCACGTCAAGGAAAAACGCCGTCATCACGCATCTGCGTGCGCTCGGCGCGGAGAGCGCGTATCGCGCCGCGTCGGGGGAATATCTCTGCGACGGCTATAAGCTGTTGGACGAGGCTGTCAAAAGCGGCGCGGCGATCACCTCCATCCTGTGGAAGGAGGGCGGCGCACGCGCGGAGATCGCCTGCGACAGACAGTACAGCGCGCCTCCCGAGCTGTTCGACTACGCCTCCCCGATGAAAAACAGCCCCGGGCCGCTCTTTTCCGTGCGCCGCGGCGTATGGGGCACAAGCGATCCGGTGCGGAGCGCGATCGTGCTGGAAAACGTACAGGACCCGGGCAACGTCGGCACGGTGCTGCGTACGGCGAGCGCGTTTTCCGTTGACGCTGTCGTATTGGTCGGCGACTGTGCGGATTGCTTCTCGCCCAAAACCGTGCGCGCCACGATGGGCGCGATCTTCCGTCAGCGCGTGCTGACGCTCTCGCACGAGGAGCTTACGCCCTGGCTGAAAGGGCAGGGCTTGAAGCTCTACGGCGCTGCGCTCTCCGAGCGGGCAACGGACGTACGAAAGGTTAACATAACGCATTCCGCAATCGCCGTCGGCAGCGAAGGTCATGGACTGAGCAGGGAACTGCTCGCGCTTTGCGACGGCGAGATCATCATCCCCATGGACGCGCGCAGCGAATCACTCAACGCGGCGGTCGCGGCGTCGGTGCTCATGTGGGAGATGGCAAGAAAGAATACCTGACGGGGGGAGTAGAACATGTCGGCTGTGACATACTGGGTTTGGCTCTCCTCACTCGAGACGGTCAGCGTGCGTGCAAAGGCGGCGCTGATCCGCCGCTTCGGCGACGCCGAGAGCGTGTTCTTCGCGCCCTCCGGCGCCTTTTCCGCGATCGACGGCGTCAGTGCATCCGAGGCCGCGGCGCTCGAGCGGCGGGATCTCGGACGTGTGGACGAGATCCTTTCGGACTGCGCGCGGGAGGATCTTGCGATCGTCACGATGCAGGACGCGCTCTATCCCAAGCGGCTCAAGGCCAACTACGCCCCGCCTGTCGCGCTCTATGTCCGGGGCAGGCTGCCCAGGGTCGACGACGAGGCGGTGATCGCGATCGTCGGCACCCGCTCCGCTTCGCCCTACGGGCTGAAGATGGGGCGGCAGATCGCCTATGAGATCGCAAAGGGCGGCGGCATCGTCGTCTCCGGTCTGACGAACGGGATCGACGCCGCTGCGGCCCGCGGCGCGCTCGACGCGGACGGGATCTGCATCGGCGTGCTCGGCACGGCGCACGATCAGCAGGACAGCGCTCTTTGCGATGACATATGCCGCAAGGGCGCGCTCATCAGCGAATACGCCCCGGGACGCGCCTCGCTGCGCAGCTTCTTCCGCGAGCGCAACCGCATCAGCGCGGGGCTTTCGCTCGGCGCGGTTGCGGTGGAGGCGCCGGAGAAAAGCGGTACGCTGCTCTTCGCCGCCGAGGCGCTGGAGCAGGGCAGGGAGGTCTTCGCCGTGCCCGGCAACGCGGATGCGCCCGGCTGCCGCGGCACCAACGCCCTCTTAAAGGAGGGGGCGACGCCCGTCACCTGCGGCTGGGACGTGCTCGGCGCGTTTGCCCCGCTCTTTCCGGACAAGCTCCGGCGCGTCGAAGCGGTCCCGGCGGAGGCGCCCGCCGCGCCCGCACAGGCTGCCCGGAAAGAGGCGAAAGCCGCTCCCGCGGCCGGGAAAAAAGAGATTGACAAGGAAAAGAGCGTAGCATATATTGACTTAAGAACACAGCTCTCTTCGCTCAGCGAGACCCAGCTGATGATCGTCTCCGCGATCGAAAAGGAGCCGACGCATGTCGACGACATCGTGGAGAAGACAGGCCTCGGCGCGGCGACGGTGCTGACACAGCTCACCGTCCTGACCGTCAAGGGCATCGTCCGGCGCATGCCGGGCAACCGGGTGGCGCTCAATATACAGCGCCGCTCCTAACAGCAGCAAAGTGAGGAAACACAATGGCAAAAGGAAAAGACCTGGTCATCGTCGAATCTCCGGCGAAGGCCAAGACCATCGAGCGTTATCTCGGCGGCAAGTATAAGGTAAAAGCGTCCATGGGGCATCTGCGGGATCTGCCGAAGAGCAAGCTGGGCGTTGACATAGAGCACGGCTTCGAGCCGGAATATATCCCCGTGAAGGAAAAAAAGGATTTGATCGCGGAGCTGAAAAAGGACGCCAAGGCGGCCGGCACGGTCTATCTAGCGACGGACCCTGACCGCGAGGGCGAGGCGATCTCCTGGCATCTGAAAGAACTGCTGGAGCTCAGCGACAAAAAGGCACAGCGCGTGACCTTCAACGAGATCACGAAAAAGGTCGTGACCGAGAGCATCGAAAATCCCCGTGCGATCGACACCGACCTTGTCGACGCGCAGCAGGCACGCCGCGTGCTTGACCGCATCGTCGGCTACAAGATCTCGCCGCTGCTGTGGAAAAAGGTCAAATCCGGCCTTTCCGCCGGCCGTGTCCAGTCCGTCGCGACGCGCATGGTCGTCGACCGCGAGGAAGAGATCAAGGCCTTCCGGAGCGAGGAGTACTGGCTGCTTGACGCGCTGCTCGACTGCGAGGGCGGCAGCGGAAGCTTCTCCGCCCGCTTTTACGGCAAGGGCGAGAAGAAAACCGAGCTCAAGAGCGAGGACGAGGTCAACGCCGTCATCGCTGCGACGCAGGACGCGCCGTTTCTTATCGATTCCGTCAAGCGCGGGCAGAAGCAGAAGAGCCCCGCGCCCCCCTTCATCACCTCGACGCTGCAGCAGGAGGCCTCGCGCCGCCTTGCCATGACGCCGCGCCGCACGATGTCGATCGCCCAGCAGCTCTACGAGGGCGTCGAGATCAGCGGCCACGGCACGATCGGTCTGATCACCTATATGAGAACGGACTCGCTGCGCCTGTCGGAAGAGGCGCTTGCGGCCGCGAAAAACTATATCATTGAGCGCTATGGCGAGGCTTATTATCCCGGCTCACCGCGCCGCTACAAGACCAAGGCTGGCGCGCAGGACGCGCACGAGGCCATCCGCCCGACCTATGTCGACCTCTCGCCCGAGACCGTGCGCAAGGATCTCACCCAGGAGCAGTACCGGCTCTACCGGCTGATCTGGGGCCGCTTCACGGCCAGCCAGATGGCAAACGCCGTCTACGACAACGTGTCGGTGGACGTCGTCTCTGCGGGCTATACCTTCCGCGCCAATTATTCCGAGCTGAAGTTCCCCGGCTATACCGCCGTCTATGAGGAGGCGCGCGACGAGGAGTCGGGTGAGATCGAAAATCCGCTGCCGACGCTGAGCGAGGGCGAACGGGTCTATCTTGAAAAGATGATCCCGCAGCAGCAGTTCACCCAGCCGCCTGCCCGCTATACCGAGGCGACGCTGATCCGCGCGATGGAGGAAAAGGGGATCGGCCGTCCGTCGACCTATGCCCCGACGATCACGGCGATCACGTCGCGCGATTACGTCATTAAAGAAGGAAAGTATCTGCGCCCCACGCCGCTCGGCGAGGTCGTGACCGGGCTGATGAAGGAGCATTTCGGCGACATCGTCGATTTGAAGTTCACCAACCAGATGGAAAGCGAGCTTGACGGCATCGAAAGCGGCAAGGCAAACTGGCGCGAGGTGTTGGGCGAATTCTATCAGAACTTTGAAAAGGAAATGACCGCGGCCGAGCAGGCGATGGACGGCGTGAAGATCAAGGTCCCCGATGTGGAGAGCGACGAGATCTGCGACGTCTGCGGCCGCCGGATGGTCGTCAAGAAGGGCCGCTTCGGCTATTTCCTGGCCTGCCCCGGCTTCCCGGAGTGCACCTTTACCAAGCCCATCGTCGTCGAGATGCCCGGCAAATGCCCCAAGTGCGGCAGCAAGATCTTAAAGCGCACCAGCAAGAAGGGCTATGTCTTCTATGCCTGCGAGCGCGGGACCGACTGCGGCTTCATCACCTGGGACGTGCCGACAAAGGATGTCTGCCCCGCGTGCGGCAAGACGATGTTCAAGCACGCCGGACGCGGCCCGCTCAAGAGCTATTGCATCAACGAGGCATGCCCCAACTTTGTCCCCGAGGACAAGCGGAGCTATAAGAAAAAAACGGCGGCGAAGAGCGAATCGGCAAAAAAAGAGAGCGCCGGGAAGACCTCTGCCGCGAAAACGACCGCGAAGAAGACCGCGGCTAAGACAACAGCAAAGAAAACCTCTGCGAAAAAGACAACAAAGAAAACCGAGGAATAACAATGGAAAAGGTCACCGTGCTCGGCGCGGGTCTGGCGGGAAGCGAATGCGCCTGGCAGCTCGCAAAACGGAATATCCCCGTACGCCTTGTGGAGATGAAGCCGGAAAAGAAAAGCCCGGCCCACGTCTCCGACGGCTTTGCCGAGCTGGTGTGCTCCAACTCACTGCGCAGCGACGAGCTGTCGAACGCCGTCGGCCTGCTGAAGGCCGAGATGCGCGCAATGGGCTCGCTCATCATGGAGAGCGCGGATCATAACCGCGTCGCCGCGGGCGGCGCGCTTGCGGTCGACCGCGAGGGCTTTTCGCGCTATATCACCGAAAAGCTGACGGATTGCCCCTGCGTTGAGATCGTCCACGCCGAGGCAACGGAGATCCCGTCCGGCGAGGTCGTGATCGCGACGGGGCCGCTGTCCTCCGATGCGATCGCGGAAAAAATCGCCGCGCTCTGCCCGGAGAGCGACCTGCACTTTTACGACGCCGTCGCGCCGATCGTCACGCTGGAGAGCGTCGACATGTCAAGCGCCTTTTTCGCCTCGCGCTACGATAAGGGAACGGCAGATTATGTAAACTGCCCGATGGACAAGGACGAATATCTCGCTTTTGTCACCGAACTTGCGAATGCCAGGGAGGCCGCGGTGCACGGCTTTGACGACGGCGCGGTCTTCGAGGGCTGCATGCCCGTCGAGGTCATGGCGAGACGCGGCGTGGACACGCTGCGCTACGGGCCGCTCAAGCCCGTGGGGCTTGTCGATCCGCGCACGGGGAAGAACAACTATGCCGTGGTGCAGCTGCGGCGCGACAACGCCGAGGGTACGATCTACAACATCGTCGGCTTCCAGACCCACCTGACCTGGGGCGAGCAGAAGCGCGTCTTTTCCATGATCCCTGCGCTGCGGAACGCGGAGTTCGTCCGCTACGGCGTGATGCACCGCAATACGTACTTAAACAGCCCCCGCCTGCTTGACCGCTATTACCGCCTGCGCGGAAACGAGCGCATCAGCTTTGCCGGCCAGATGACCGGCGTGGAGGGCTATGTGGAATCGGCGGCCTCCGGCATGCTGGTGGGCATCGAGACCGCGGCCCGGGTCCTGGGCCTGGAGCCGGTGGACTTCCCGCAGGAGACGGCCATCGGCGCCCTCGGTCTCTACATATCCGGCGGCAGCGTGGGCGATTTTCAGCCCATGAACATCAACTTCGGCATCATTAGCCCCCTGGACCACCGGGTCAAGGGCAAGAGAAATAAAAACGCGGAGATCTCCCGCCGCTCGCTGGAGATCCTGGACACGCTGATGGAGAAGGAGGTCTTTCGTTGTGAAGATCATCGTTGACGCCATGGGCGGCGACAACGCCCCGGGTGAAATCGTCAAAGGCGCGGTGCGCGCTCAGCGGGAGCTGGGTGTGGAGATCGTGCTGGTCGGCCGGAAGGAGGACGTGGAGGCCTGCCTGAAGGCGGAAAATGCCACGGACATCCCGGTGATCGATGCCCGCGAGGTCATCACCATGGAGGACGACCCCAGCACGGCGACCCGCCGGAAGAAGGATGCCTCCATGACCGTGGGGCTCAATCAGCTCCGGGACGGCGCGGCGGACGCCATGGTCTCCGCCGGCAGCACCGGCGCTCTGCTCACCGGCGCGACGCTGATCGTCAAGCGCATCCGCGGCATTCGCCGGGCGGCGCTGGCCCCGGTCCTGCCCGCGGGGGAGCACGGCGTCATGCTCATCGACTGCGGGGCGAACGTGGAGTGCACGCCGGAATACCTGCTGCAGTTTGCCTATATGGGCAGCTTTTACGCCAAAAAAGTGATGGGCTGCCCGGAACCCCGGGTCGGCCTTCTGAACGTGGGCACCGAGGATACCAAGGGCGGCAGCCTCCAGCATGAGACCTTTGTCCTCCTGAAGCAGGCCGACGCCGAGGGGCGCATCCGCTTCATCGGCAATGTGGAGGGCACCGGTGTCTTTACCGGCGGCGTGGACGTGGTGGTGACCGACGGCTTCACCGGCAACGTCCTGCTCAAGGCCACGGAGGGCGTCATCAAGTACATGATGAAGTCGCTCAAGGGCGTCTTCTATGCCAGCCTTCCCAACAAGCTGGCCGCGGCGGTGCTGAAAAAAGATCTCAAGAAAATGGCCAAGTCCATGGACGTCAACGAGGTGGGCGGCACGGCCCTGGTGGGCATCAGCAAGCCCGTCATCAAGGCCCACGGCTCCTCCAACGCGGCGAGCATTTTTGCCGCCATCCGGCAGGCCAAGATCTTTGTGGAGTCCGGCATCATCGCCGACATCACCGAGAACATCGAGTACATGAAGCTGAAAACGGAGAACGATGGATAAACTGGAAGAAAAAATCGGATATGCTTTTCAGAACCGGGATCTGCTGCGCACGGCGTTGACCCACAGCTCCTACGCCAACGAGAAGCACGCCGACGGCCTGCCCTGCTATGAGCGCCTGGAGTTTCTGGGCGATTCGATCCTGGGCCTGGTGACGGCGGATTTCCTCTATCATCACGAGCCGCCCCTCCCGGAGGGGAGCATGACCCGCCTGCGGGCGGAACTGGTGTGCGAGCAGGCCCTGCACAAGGTGGCGCTGGAGCTGGGCATCGCGCCCTATATGCGCCTGGGCCGGGGCGAGGAGCACACCGGCGGGCGGGAGCGCGCCTCGGTGCTGGCCGATATGGTGGAGTCCATCATCGCCGCGCTCTATCTGGACAGCGGCCTGGACGAGGCGCGGCGCTTCATCCTGGAAAAAGTCCTCAAGGACGCGGAGATCAGTGAGACCCACCGCTCCAAGGACTATAAGACGGAGCTGCAGGAACTGGTACAGCGCCAGCCCAACCAGCAGATCCACTATGAGCTCATCGGAGAGAGCGGGCCCGACCACAACAAGACCTTCTCCTTCCGCGTGAGCATCAACGGCGTCCCCGCCGGCGAGGGCAGCGGACGCAGCAAGAAGGAGGCCGAACAGATGGCCGCCTGCAAGGCCCTGGAGGCGCTGCAGGCATGAGCGCCCGGGAGAGCATCATCCCCGTTTTTGTGCCCCACTGGGGCTGCCCCAACGACTGCGTCTTCTGTAACCAGCGGCGCATCACCGGGCAGCGGGAGCCGGCCACGGCCCAGACAGTTACAGACGCGATGAAACAGGCGGCCGCCTTGCCCTCCGGGGCAAAGCGGCAACTGGCGTTTTATGGGGGAAGCTTTACCGCCATCCCGGAGGAGCAGCAGGAGGCCCTGCTCACCGCGGCAAAGAGCTATCTTGACGCCGGAGAGCTTACATCCATCCGCCTCTCCACCCGGCCAGACGCCATCGACGGCGCGGTGCTGCGGCGCCTGAAAGTCTACGGCGTTCAGACCATCGAGCTGGGCGCCCAGTCCATGGACGACCGGGTCCTCGCCCTGGCCGGGCGCGGCCACACGGCGGCGGACGTGGAGAAGGCCTCCCGGGCGATCAAAGCCGCGGGCTTTCAGCTCATCCTGCAGATGATGACCGGCCTGCCCGGGGACAGCGATGAGGGCGCGGTGGAGACGGCGAAAAAGCTCATCGCCCTGCGGCCCGACGGTGTGCGGATCTACCCGACGGTGATCGTGAAGGACACGGCCCTCTGCGATCTCTGGCGCGCCGGGCTCTACCGGGAGCACAGCGTGGAGGACGCGGTGCGCGTCTGCGCCCGGCTCCTGCCGCTGTTTGAGGCGGCGGGGATCCCCGTGATCCGCTTAGGGCTCAACCCGACGGAGGAGCTCTCCGGCGGCGCCGCCGTGGGCGGGGCCTACCACCCGGCTCTGGGAGAGCTGGTAAAGAGCCGCCTATACCGCAACCGGGCCGAGGCGCTGCTGACCGGGATCGAGCCGGGGTCGAGCGTCAGCTTAGGCGTGAACGGCCGGGAACTGAGCCAGATGATCGGCCAACACCGGGACAATCTGTGCTGGCTCCGGGAGAAGTATGGGCTCCGGGAGCTGAAAATTATCTCCGCTCCGGTGAAAAGCGGAGAAATCTGCCGTCTGGCCGTTGAAAAACCGGCGGAAATGGTGTAAAATATTTTAGTTAGTTTTTTATATATGAGGAAAAGCCTTTGTACTTAAAAGCATTGGAGATCCAGGGTTTCAAGTCCTTCCCGGACAAGACCCGGCTCACATTTGAAAAAGATATCACGGCCATCGTGGGGCCCAACGGCTCGGGAAAGTCCAACATCTCCGACGCCATCCTCTGGGTCATGGGCGAGCAGCGCAGCAAAGCGCTGCGCGGCAGCAAGATGGAGGATGTCATTTTCGGCGGCACCGAGAAGCGCAGCCCGCTGGGCTTCGCGCAGGTGTCCCTGATCATCGACAACTCCGCCCATATCTTCGATTCCGACAGCACGGAGATCATGCTGACCCGCCGCTATTACCGCAGCGGGGAGAGTGAATACTTCATCAACCGCGAGGCCGTGCGCCTCAAGGATATCAACTCCCTCCTCATGGATACGGGCCTGGGCCGCGACGGGTATTCCATCATCGGCCAGGGCCGCATCGCGGAGATCGTCTCCACCAAGTCCACCGACCGGCGCGAGGTCTTTGAAGAGGCCGCGGGCATCTCCCGCTTCCGCTACCGGAAGGAGGAGGCCGAGCGGAAGCTGGAGAAGACCGAGGACAATCTCCTGCGCATCAACGACAAGATCGAGGAGCTGGAGCTGCAGGTCGGCCCCCTGAAAAAGCA